>CAZABT010000050.1:0-10749 GCA_964483395.1 uncultured Lachnospiraceae bacterium | reverse complement strand
AAAGACATATGGAGATAAAGGAACAGATGATACAGGTCAATGATTATGTGACAAAATCAAATCTTCCGGCAAGCGATTATGTGATCAATCCATATGTCGGCTGCCCGCATGGCTGTAAGTATTGCTATGCCTGCTTTATGAAGCGTTTTACGAAGCATGAGGAACCGTGGGGAACCTTTATTGATATAAAACAATGTGATAAGCCGATCAATACAAAGAAATTGGAGCATAAATCAGTTTTTTTATCATCTGTGACAGACTGTTATAACAGGTTTGAAGAGAAGTATTGTATCACACAGCAAAATTGAGACAATTAGTAGATGTAGACTGTGAACTTGGAATCTCGACGAAGTCGAGCCTGATCCTGAGAGATATCGAACTGCTTAAAAAATTTAAGAACCTAAAAGTATCTATGTCTATCAATACGCTGGATGAACAGTTCAAGGATGATATGGATCATGCAAGCAGTATTGCCGAAAGATTACGTACGTTGAAGACTCTGCATGAGAACGGCATCTATACGATTCTGTTCATGTCTCCCATGTTTCCGGAACTTACGGATTTTAGAAGGATCATTGCATGCAGTCGTGGTTACATTGATGAGTTCTGGTTTGAAAATTTGAATCTGCGTGGTAGCTATAAGGAATCGATTTTGGCTTATATCGGGGAGAGATATCCGCAGCATCGGGAGTTGTATGATGATATTTTCCGTAAGGGAAATACAGCGTATTGGGAGTCTCTGGCCGAGCAGATAGAAGAATACTGCACGGCAGAACAGATAAACTATATCAATTATTTTTATCATAAGAAGTTGGTGGATGAAAAACTTAAAAAAGAAAGAACCAGGAAGAACTAGAAAAAGGAAGAACTAAAAAAAAGAAGAACTGAAAAAAAGAAGAACTAAAAAAAGAGGAACTAAAAAGAATCAGGAAAAATAGAGAACGCGTGAAAAAGAACAGAAAATTGAGAAGCGGGTAAATTAAGAGATGAAGTGTTGAGGAGAAGGAAACTATGAAAAAGGAATTGGGAATTGCAAGGTGTGGTCTGGCATGCTGTTTATGTTCAGAAAATGAGCATTGTACGGGCTGTAATTCAGGAGATTGCTCGGATAAGGACTGGTGTGAGAACAGAAAGTGTTCATTGGATAAAGAAATCGGGCATTGCTATGACTGTCAGGAGGATTGTAGAAAAGGCTTACTTGGCAAGATTAAGCCATATGCATTTACGTTGTTTGTAAAAAAATATGGGATGGAGCATTTGCTGGAATGTCTGGAAAGAAATGAAAAGAACGGAATCGCATATCACCGTTCGGGAATCGTTGGTGATTACGATGATTTTGAACATGTTGAGGAACTCATGAAGTTTATTGAGACGGGTATACGATAGTCTCTTACAGCAGGCACACGTATATCAGGGTGTCTGTATAGGCCAGAGTATTTGACCATAGTGTACGGAATGCCAATTTTGATGTTATGTTAACCGAAAGGAATTGTTGAATGACAAGAGAAGAGGAATTAAGAGAAATCAATGAGGCAATACAGGCAGGACAAAGTGCCTTGAATGCTATTTGCGAGGCTGAACGACATCTTGGAAATGCAAGAGGACTGGGCATTTGGGATATGCTTGGCGGCGGACTGATCAGCGGCCTTATTAAGCATTCACAGATAGATGAAGCACAGGAATGTGTGAATCGGGCGCAGGCTGCACTACAGCGATTTCAAAAGGAACTGCAGGATGTTGATATGAACTTTAATTATGGGGTTCGGTTTGATGGCGTGACAAAGGCGATTGATCTGATCTTTGATAATTTTCTGGTAGATGCATTGATTCAGTCCCGTATTCGAGAAACTCAGGAAAACCTGAAGCAGAGCAGATATCAGGTAGAGCAGGCCCTGAACCAACTGCAGCAGATGAAGGAACAGTGCAGGTAATATTTGTTGGAAGCAGTAAATGAATTTATAAAGTTTCAAAAAGAACATGCAGACTATATTGTAAGGTGGAATGAGGGAACGGATGCCGACTTTCTGGTACAGTGGTCAGGGAAGGGCTTTACCTATCCGATTACGAAGGAACAGATTTGTGTGGACACGGAAAGCCGTCTTCCCGGTCAGTGGAGTTGATGTCAGGATACTGGGAGAAATCAATGGAAAAAGAAATCGCAGAGAAAATAGAACAATATGTACATACATATTATTGGGACAAAGATATTAATTGTGCAAGGACAATGCTATTATCACTTGCACAATTATTTGACGTGAGAATTGAACAGCAAACCATCCATGCGGCTATTGGGCTACATGGTGCGGGAGGCTACAGGGCTCAATGTGGTTTGGTAGAAGGTGCCTTGATGTTCTTAGGCATTTGGGGAACAGAATCAAACAAGACGGATGCAGAAATTTCTGATTTATGTTTTGGCTATGCTGCTGAGTTTAAAAAGAATTTTCAGTCTTTAGAATGTTATGATTTAAGGGCTACAGGGTTCAGTGACAATGATCCGCCTCATATGTGTGAGAAATTAACATGTGGAGCAATAGAATTTGCGTACACATATATTGAAAAGCAATGCATGAAAGGATTTTATGAGCGAAAGAATATTATTGGTAGATGACGAACAGGATATTGCGGATCTGCTGGAGGAAGTCTTAAAAAAGGACGGCTTTACAGAAATTCGTAAGGTCTATAATGGTTTGGATGCAATCGAGGCCTGTCGGAATGATATGCCGGACATGGTAATCTTGGATGTGATGCTGCCTGATTTGGAGGGAACGGCAGTCTGTCGGAAAATCAGGGAGTTTTCTATCGTACCGATTTTGTTTTTGTCCTCAAAGAATGATGATGTGGATAAGATCATGGGACTGGCGGCCGGTGGAGATGACTATGTGACGAAGCCCTTTAGTCCCAAAGAGATCGTATACCGGGTGAAATCACAGCTTCGCAGACAGCAGTATTTGAAGGAAGCTGCCGTATTGCCCGGCAAGTCGCTGCTTTGTGCAGGAGCGATCACGGTTGACACGGAAGCCTGCTGCGCTTACAAAAATGGTACACTTTTGGAACTCACAGCAAAGGAATATTGTCTGCTGCAATATTTGCTTGAAAACTCCAATAAAATCATCAGTAAGGAAAGGCTCTATGAGCATGTCTGGGGTGAGGAGGCCGTGGTTTGTGACAATACAATCATGGTACACATCCGACATTTACGTGAGAAGATTGAGGACAATCCATCCGAACCACACTATCTGATTACAGTCAAGGGCTTGGGCTATAAGCTGAAACGGGGCAAGTGATGAAACTATCCAAGGATCTGATTCGATTTTTCTTAATACCTTTTATCTTGATGGCCGGAATCATTCTGACCATTTTCTTGACTGTGTATTATACCACCTCTGTGAGAACCACTGACGGCAGAATCGTTGGGACGAACTGGCCACGGGAATTTACGAAGGATTTTGAACAATACATGATTCTGAAGGATAAGCAGCTTGCCGTTTCAGAGGAGGGAATTACACTTTTGGAGAAGCATCATTTGTGGCTTCAATTATTGGATGCAGAGGGAAATGAAATCTTACAGTATCGTAAGCCCGCGGATATTTCCACAAAGTATACTCCCAATGAACTCATTGAATTATATCAATATGGAAGCAGTGACTATTCGATTTTTCTAAATATCATGAAGACCGAGGGCTGTGAGTATTCGTATCTGATTGGATTTCCCCTGACGATATCAAAGGTGACGATGTATGTGGATTCCGCACGGTTCCAGTCCGGAAGAACCGCTATTATGTTAACTGTTATTTTGACGGCACTGTTGGTCATTGGCTTGACTGTGTTTTACAATATTTTTGTCTTGAATAGCTTGAAAAGAATCAGAGAAGCACTTGCAAGGGTCGCTGCAAGATCCTATCAGCCCACAAAAAGGCATCACTTTTTAAAGGAAATCTACGAAGGAATTGACCAGTTGAATCAGGACATTACGCTTGCCGACCAAAGACGTGTACAGGATGAACAGGCAAAAGAGGAGTGGCTTGCAAACATTACACATGATCTGAAGACACCGCTTGCGCCCGTCAGAGGATATGCGGAGCTGCTTGCAGAATCAGAGACAGTGACTTCAGAAGCGGAAATCAGGCGGTATGGAAAGCTGATCTTAAAAAATACATTGTATACAGAGCAGCTGGTAGACGACTTAAAGCTGACTTATCAGTTAAAGAGCGGGATGCTTCCGCTCAAGTACGAAACAGTCAATCTGGTGCGTTATACAAAGGAAATTGTAATTGATGTTATGAATACGCCGGCATATGAGACATATAATGTGAACTTTTCAGCCGACAGGGATGAAATCTCATGCGAGTTTGATACCGGATTAATGCGCAGAGCCATTACAAATATACTGGTGAATGCATTGAAGCATAACGAGAAGGATACTCAAATTATGGTAAAGGTGAAACAGAAGGATGGAACAGACAGCAAGTCCGGTTTTGAAATGATCATTTCAGATCAAGGGAGTGGTATGAGCGAACAAGAACTTGCGGGGCTGTTTACACGCTATTATCGAGGAACCGGGTCAAAGGAGCAGAGTGAAGGATCGGGGCTTGGGATGGCAATTGCCCGGCAAATCGTTGAGGCACATGGCTGTGTTATTTGTGTAGACAGTGTGCTTCATGAAGGAACAACGGTAACCATAGAATCGGGAGCATAATTTAAGATTAATTTAAGGTTAACTGAAAATTGACATAAGAATGCTGCGATATTATGATGATGCAGGTGAACAGACAGAAATCACCGCATACTATCGTAAATATCAGGAGGAAGTATACTATGTCAGTATTGAGTGTAAAAAATGTCACAAAGTGCTATGAAACAAAATCAGGAATTCAATCATCGGCACTGAACGGAGTCAGCTTTGATGTATTACAGGGAGAATTCGTCGGAATCATGGGACCGTCCGGAGCAGGAAAATCAACGCTTCTGAATGTCATTGCAACGATTGACACGGTAACATCAGGTGATATCATGATCGGCGAACAGAATATATGTAATCTGCGTGAGCCGAAGCTGTCGGAATTTAGACGTAACAAACTGGGTTTCATTTTTCAGGATTATAATCTGTTAGATACATTAACACTGCGGGAAAACATTGCATTGCCTTTGGTCCTGACTAAGACAAAAGCAGACCGGATTGTACAGCAGGTTCATGAAATCGCTGTGCAGCTCGGAATAGAGGAGTATCTGGACAAATATCCCTGCGAGGTTTCAGGAGGACAACGACAGCGTGCATCGGCAGCAAGGGCAATTGTACATCAGCCGGAGTTGATTCTGGCGGATGAGCCGACTGGAGCCTTGGACTCAAAGTCAGCGGCAGATCTGCTGCAATGTATACAGGATTTGAATGAAAGAATTGCCGCAACCATTTTGCTTGTGACACATGATGCATTTGCAGCAAGCTACTGCAGGAGGGTGTTGTTCATCAAGGATGGGGAATTGTACCGCGAGGTCAGAAGAACTGGAATCCGTAAGCAGTTTTACGACAGTCTTGTCAGCGTAGTGGCAGAACTTGGAGGTGATCAGAATGAGCTTCATTGAGATCGCGTTCAAGAACATCAAAAAGAAATTCCGTCATTATCTGATTTATTTTACAAGTACGATTTTTTCGGTGGTAATCTTTAACTTGTTTTGTTCTATTTATTACAATTCCTCTTTTGAACAATATCGGTTTGGAGCCGGGAAGATTACAACGCTTTTCAAAGGAACGGCAATCGCAGTGCTGCTGTTTGCGGCTATCTTCGTATTGTATTCCGGCAGTTACTTTATAAAAACACAGAAGAAGGAAATAGCGATCTATTCTCTGCTTGGTATGCAAAAAAAGCAGATTGCAGTCATGATGTTTTTAGAAACTTTTCTAATCGGCATGCTGGCGGTCATCTGCGGCATCCTGATCGGAACCTTTACAGCAGGTTCCTTCACATCACTTTTGATGCGCTTTATGGCAGTGGGAACCGAGGTGGATTTTGCAGTGTCGGCGCAGGCGGTTTTTGTGACGCTGCTTGCCTTTTTCATCCTGTTTGTCATGAGTGGATTTTTGGCTTATCGGACGATTTATCGATACAAACTGATCACATTGCTTTCTGCACAAAAGCAGAGTGAAAATCTTCCGAGATATTCTGTTAGCGGAGTATTGATCTCAATATTGATTTTGAGCACAGGATATGCAGCAGCAATGCGAATGGATGTGAATCAAGGAGGATTTAAGCTTCTTTTGCCGGCGTTTCTGATCATTGTACTGATGAGCATTGGAACCGGGCTGTTTTTTGCAAATACAGTTCCTATGATAGTTTCATTATTGAAAAAGAACAAAACTATCTATTATCGTTCTTCTCAGTTTATAGGATTTTCGCAGATTGCATTTCGTTTAAAAGCAAATGCAAGAATGCTGTCGGTGGCAGCACTGCTTACGGCTATTACGATTACGATGCTGAGTGCCACATATTCGCTGTATTGCGGGCTGGAGGACGGAACCAGATATTATGCACCCTATTCTTATATTGCAAAAGATATTACAGAGGAGCAGCGGCAGGCAATTGAGCAGGCAATCTCAGATGTCGGAGAGGTCAATCTGATCAATGAGAATGAGATAAAGCTTTTGCGGACGAATATACAAGGGGCGGACGGCTATCTGATATCGGAAAGTAACTATCTGAAAATTTTGAAGGATACTCATACGGAGTATGGTGTATGCATCAATACAAGGTCTGATTTCGCCGGAGGACTGAAGGATGAGGAGTGTTACTATATTAGTGGAGACGTACAGCCCTCCGCCTGTGAGGGACTGATAGGAAAGAAGATTGCAGTCACAATCGAGCAAGGCGGGAACGAGAATCTAATATCAGATGAACGGGGTGAACAATTTCAGATCATCGGAGCAGGGTTACATAAGTATATTGGGATGATGGATTTGTACCAACATCCAACGCTTGTCATTACAGATCAAGCATACCAAGCATATGCAAGGCTGCTGTCGGCAGATACATTTTATGGTTTCAAATTTGATCATGATATGCTGTCAGGGAATACGGTTGCTGCAATCGATGAAATTGTTCCGAAGCGTCTTGAACATAGAGGGTTTCCGGCAAATATCAGTTATTATGAGGTATATAAGGCAAGCTTTAGGCTTTATGGTCCTTATGTTTTCATAGGACTGTTTGTAGGAATTCTGTTTGTAGCTGCTGTGGGCAGTGTACTTTATTACAAGATGATGATAGAGGCACAGGAGGAAGCTCCGAGATATCAGATTTTGCGAAAAGTCGGTATGAAAGAAAAAGAAATTCTGGCTTCTGTATATCAGCAGCTGGGAATGGTTTATGGAATTCCTTTTCTCGTTGGACTGATCCATACGGCATTTGCTTTGCTGACCTATAACCGGATGATGGATCTGATCGGGCAGGAAACACCGACACTTCAAAATGCTGCAATGGTCGTGCTGTTGTTCATCACTGCTTACGGTGGGTTTTATCTGTTATCTGTGAGAAGCTATTGCAGAATTGTACTAGAATAATTGAAATCCAAATTAGCAGTCCTTAGTATTTAAGCGATCACTGAATAGAGACAGCAGTGAAATTACATGATATGATATAGGAGGAAAAGATGAGGCTAGGATATAGAAATGGAAGAGAACAAAACGGATTATGCATAGAGCATGCGAAGGAATGCAACTCGCAGAGATTTCTTTTGAAAAATGACATGAAAAAGCAAATATGCAGAGGACAGGACTGATGTGGTAGGAAAGGAAGTTAGAGGCGTATGAATGTTTCATGGAAAAACTGTATTCGTATAGGAGTCAGTGCGCTGCTCTTGTACATTTGCATCTACAACTGGAAGTACATGGAGAATGTACTGGGCATGCTGATGACGGCAATGGTTCCGTTGATTACAGGCTTGATCATAGCATATGTGATTAACATACTGATGAGCTTTTATGAGAAGCACTATTTTATCAAAAAGACGAATCACAAGCTTGTGCAGAGCAGTCGCAGACCGGTCTGTCTGGTTGCAGCCTTGGTAACGCTGTGTGCGATCACTGCGCTGGTGGTCTGGCAGGTCATTCCGGAACTGGTTTCCTGTGTCAGATTTCTGCTTGCGGAGATACCGCCGGCAATTGTGAAGCTGCTGCAAAGCAAGTGGGTGAAGTCGATACTGCCTGCGGATATTCTGTCTTCTCTTGCAAATGTTGACTGGATGAAAAATATTTCAGGCATTGTGGAAAAAATCAGCAGTGGCTTCGGGGATGCACTTAATATGATCATCAATGCGGTTTCGTCCATGCTGTCAGCGGTCACGAACTTTTTGATCGGAATTATTTTTGCAATCTATCTGATGTTTGATAAGGAAAGACTGCAGGGACAATGCAAAAAAATGATGCATCGTTATCTGCGTCCTCGGTGGGAGGAAAATATACAGCACTGGATGTCTGTGCTCAATGATTCTTTTCACAAGTTCATCGTAGGGCAGTGCGCGGAAGCAGTCATCCTGGGCAGCTTATGCATTATAGGAATGTTTATTTTCCGTTTCCCATATGCAGTGATGATAGGAACACTGATTGGCTTTCTGGCACTGATCCCGATTGTCGGAGCATTCATCGGGGCGGCAGCCGGATTTGTTATGATTCTGACAATATCTCCGATACAGGCGGTTCTGTTTTTGGTATTTATTATTGTATTGCAGCAGATCGAAGGAAATCTGATCTATCCGAAGGTAGTCGGAAAGTCGGTAGGTCTTCCAGCCATCTGGACACTTGCCGCAGTGACCATCGGCGGCAGTCTGCTTGGAATTCCGGGAGTGATCATCGGAGTTCCGATTACCTCTGCACTGTACCGCCTGCTGCGTGAGGATCTCAACAGAAAATGAATGAAAGGAATTGATATCGGATGAAACAGAAAATGGGCATAATCATAGCAGCGGTGATAGGCGTGCTTGCCGCTGCTTATGGAATTTTTTTCAGAACCAAGCGTGCGGTTGCCGTATCCATTATTGGGGGAGCAGATGGGCCGACCTCGGTGTTTCTGGCATGGAAGGCCGGAGATGGTATTTTATGGACACTGATGGTTGCAGGCGCTGTCATTTTACTCATTGTACTTATTTTGATTGTTCGGAAAAGAAAATAGAGCATGGAAGCAAAAATGGCATCTGTGTTATTTCATGGTCTCATTGATGATGTGCTTGAATTTACCGCTTCCGGCCTGCTGCTGGGGCAGAGAGTCAGAAAGTGAGAGGGTGACATCGTGAATGCCATGGACTGCAAGAAAATCAGACAGAACCGCTTTGGCCTTTACAAAAGCCGCGTCCCTGTCACAGCCGTCAATCGGTTCCAGCCGCAGCTCAGCATGATTATTCTGCTGAACAATGAGTTGAAAACGTCGTAATTCATGAACTTCCTTTAGCGTCGCATAGATGGCAAGCGGCGCTATTTTTAGTTCTGTTTGTTCAGCAGTATGGAAACTGACCACATCATCGGTGCGGCCTTCCAGTGTGAGCCAGGGTGAAGAATTGCCACAGCCGCAGGGCTCATGATGCATGACCACACGATCCGTAATTTCATAACGAATGAAGGGCTGTGTGTAATTGAAGAGATTGGTCAGCAGTATTTTATCTGACAGAACACCATCCGGTACAGGCTGATTATTCTGGTCTACCGGTTCCACAATGACCCAGTCGTCATTGATATGGAAATGCTGTTTGGTGCACTCGCAGGCAATGGTTCCGCCTTCTGTACAGGAATAGGAGGTTTGAACGTGGCATTGAAAGGTGTCTGCGAGACTTTGGCGCACCTCATCGGTCAGGCATTCCCCGCCGGTCATGATCAGAACAGGCTGTATATGCAGACGGCCGCTTCGTTGTTCGTCAACGAGAAGCTCCAGATTGGATGGATAACCGCCGAGCATGGTAGGCTGAAATGCATTGAGCTGTGCTACGATTTCTTTTGTCGGAAGCAGGGCACTTGTTACCGCAATCTGTTTTTTCTTCCATGGCATGGAAAGCAGTCTGGCACGTACAGAGCTGTTGCCGAGATAGAAGCCGCTGTTGGCAAATACACCGATGGTTTTTCCGCCACCTTTGATGAAGGCAGACATATCACCTTGATAAGCAAAAGAACGCAGAAGATTAACGGCACTCATGACATTGTTTGTTGTTCGGTCACAGAGCGCGACCAGAGGATTTCCTGTTGAGCCGCTGGTGGTAAAGATAAGATACTTTCCCTGATACTTTCGTCCGATGTGATCCGGATCCTTCATAAATTCATATAAATCTGCAAGCTTGATACGATTGTCTGTCAGCCATTCATTGAAATGCGCCATAAGGTCAAGCTTATTGACCGGCGGCAGTTCAGACAGTGCTATATCTGCGGGTTCCGTTAGATTGAGGCTTTTATATAGCTTTTTGTAATAGGGACTCTTTTCTACGGCATAGGAAATGAGATCAGCCAGACGGGTACGTTGCATTTTTTGTCTCTCTTCCGGCGAAGCTTTCTGATAGGCATGACTCAAGCTGACAGCTTTGGGCATACTGATGTTTTTCATGTGTAGAATCCTTTCTGTCGGTTTCTGTTATGACTACTGTATGATATCTCTCCGCAGTATGTCAACAGATTTTCGTGCATCAGTCACAGAGGTTAGTCCCGCGAGTTAGTCCATCATCGGAAAAAATACTGTCAAGCGTTTTTGAAAATGTCCCCAAATAGTTAAAACATTAGCCCCAGCG
>CAZABT010000049.1:0-18425 GCA_964483395.1 uncultured Lachnospiraceae bacterium | reverse complement strand
GCCCCGACAAATGGAACAGCAAAGATAAAAATCGGCAATGTCAGCAATGTCAATAATCCGGCCAGCGGCAGTCCTATAAATGTAATACATAACAGAATCAGCGTCATCGGAATGGCTAATACAGATACCAGACCTGTAACCGGCATAGCTACCGGCTTTGCCAGCAGCATCTTTCCTGATCCATCAATTGCGCCCGGCATAACCAAACAGAAGAACAGAGCCACAAGGAGCATTGCCGGTACCCAATAAATACGATTCAACAATTTATGTAATAAACGTGCCGCAGCTGACACTTCCTGTATTGTCTCTTCACTTGGAACATTTGGACTTTCTTTGTACTGATATTCGTTGATCTGTGCGGTATCCGGAATATTGGGTTCGTATTCTCCTGCCACAGTCAGCTTTCCTGTAACAACTGCATTCGGGCCAATGGTAATATCACATCCGTCAATATTAGCATCACCGTTTACGGTTCCATTCAAAACGACCTGATTACCGGCAATATACAGTGCATCACACTCGCCGCTAAAGGAAATCTCATTTCCGCAGGCATAAATGCCCTTTGCTGTTGTTGCCTGATCAAATCTCAGTATATTTCCTGCTGCCGTAATATTATTTTCAACGTGAACATTCATAAGATTCAGGCCATAGGAAGCCGAACGCACACTGCCGCCGATGTCTGTACCATCAACATACAATGTATATCCCGCTGCAAGCAAATCTCCCTTTGCCGTAACATCACTCATACTCATTTCATTTCCACACCAATAAATATCTCTGTCATAATTCTTTCCGGATGTAGACATGTCTGCAAGCATCACATTTTGGGCTGTATCTGTTACCGTCAGCTCATTCTTCACCGGTTCAGCAGCAAATACGCTGATATTACAAGCCAATAATGACAACATCATAACTGCCAGTATCAAAATACTTTTCTTTCTCATTTTTCTCATCTTTCTCTCCCTTTCTCTTTCAAAAACTGCCTTTAATGATTGGATTTCTCTTTATCAAATCATACACTTTCATCTTTCATATTTCAATGCCATAAGTCCATATTGTTACAATTGTCATGAGAAATCATTACAAAATGCAGGAGCGGAATCCGTACTGTCATTCCTCTGGCGTACAGAGCATTGCCGCAATCTGCATTGCGATGGATGATATTCCCTCTGCCGTAATGTACTCCTCATCCTCACTCGTACTTTCCCCATCCCTTCTCCGTGCCGCAATCGCATTGATTCTCGAGAAATATTTCATCAATTCTCTGAAATCTGTCGTCCTGTCCAGTACACAGGTTCCGTTTGTTTGCTGCTCCAGATCACATGTACTGATGACCTGCATGGACAATTTCAGTTCTCCATAAATATCCGAAGCCTCCATCAATACATCGGGTCTCTTTGCCAGTGACGCCATAAAGTATGTTTTCGCACCGGAAATATCCTTTCTGCTGAAATATTCCGCCAGACGATTTTTCATTTCGATGGTTTCCTTTTTCTCGCCCAGCATCCCGACCTTACATTCAAAATAACGCAGTCCCTTCACTGTAATCCATACAAGAAGCAAAATCTCAGAAATGAACCCGAATACTCTTTTGTGATAATCATCATAGGAATCAATCTCTATTCTTTTCTGTACTTCAAAAAAGATATCAAACAACCATGCTGCATATTCATCAAATAATTCTTTGGAGCAGACCATAATATTCCCAAACAAAGTCCTGTTGGAATGAACAATCCGGTCATAGGTATCATAATATTCCGGATACTTCTCCCGGATTACATTTCCCGTCTCAATCAAATCCTTGATGTGATGATTGGCTGCATAACCATCATAATAAGCACAGTTCAAACGCAGTACCTTGGTCGTGATCATATCATGATCTCTTAATAAATCTTCATACATCTTCTCTGTCAGAATGACATCATTTTCATCTACAAGGTATCTTCTATAATGACATATTCCGACATAATCCTTCGTCCGGATATTCTTCCATATCCAATAGAGCCCTGTCAATTCACTGTAATAACAGTTTTGACCGGATATATGATCACCCGTGTCATCACCTACATAACCCAGATCCTCTGCATTTGCTCTGCCGACATGCAAAGGGATGTAGATTTTATCCTTAGGCTCATCAAATTTCTTGTGTGTCATTGCAAATATTGTTACCGACATACGAATCACCCATTCTGCACTATAATATATTGTAATGTAATGTGTTGTGTTCTCTTTTCCTTTTTACTATATCGTCTCAACACGCATGATATAACGATATAGTATTGCCGCCAGTACCAAAATCAGTAATGTTGCTACAGCCGCCGCCAGTATGGATAAACCAAGGATGCCCATGAGCAGCACTGCCACTCCCAGAAGGATGCCCAAAATCAGTCCGCCAAATATACTGAATGCAGAAGCACCACTTTGTTTGATAATCACTATTTCATTATCCCACTCGTAATTAGGCAGTTTCACATTCAAGAACATTCCCCACAGACTGGAAAGGAGCGCAAATGACACCGGTGTCACTAAAAACCAGATTGCTATCAGGAACAACGTAGGTTTAAAAGCAATCAACAATAAAATACCACACAGCAAAGAAGAAGGAACGCCAAGCAGCAAATCAAATAAAATCTTACTTTGCAGTATTGTTTTCGTTTCTATCGGGAGAGACTTGACAATCCACAGATTTTTGCCCTCTAAGGACAGTGATACAGATGACGTACATGTCATACAAAGCATCGCCGATGCAAAAAACGGAACTGCACATACAATTCCCTGCGTAAAGCCCTTAAACTCACCCTCAGCAAATATCTGAATTACATTTTCAGGACCCTTAATAACACAAAATGCTGCAAAGATAATTGCCATAGCTGTTCCTACTGTACAATTTACAATATATCCCGGTGAAGACAAGAATCTTGCAATCTCTTTTTTCACCAATGCCGTCAATGGTGTAGATGTCTTCAGTTCCTGCATCTTATAAGCAGTTTTTGCCTGGTGTGCCTTCAGCCGTGAATTGATCTGATTGAAACCAATGGCTACCACATTGACAAACAGAAAATACCAAAGTACGGAAATCACAATCAAAAGCAGCAGCGGAAGCAGGTTATGCTCCGCAAGGCTGTTCTGAAACAAACGTACAGGCGGATAGAGCTGATTCATCTTTTCGGTCAGCATTGTGCTGATCTCTGATATCTTATGATAGAACTCTGCATCACTTTCCTGTGAATTGAGCCGGATATTAAAAATCATAATTGCAAATATCATTGCAAAGGACAGAATCACGGAAATCAAATTTTTGTGCTTTACTCTTGATGTCACTGCCGCAATCAGTGCTCCCAAAACCGTTGCAAGGGTCATGGGGATCAACGGAGCAATCGGAATGGCAAGAAACCAGATCAGAAAATCAATCGCACGTACAGATGACCATTGTGCATGAGCAATCGCCATGGGAAGCATCACCGCTATTGTCAGCAGTTCATTCGTAACATACATAGATACAAATTTGCTTGTGATCACTACTTTATTACTGATTGGCAGACTCATCAGCATATCATAATCCTTGAAGCCAAACAGAACTGCCACCGATTTCAGCATTGTAAAAAAGAGCGACAGCAAGCCGCAAATGGCAAACGCCATGACTGGAACTGTTTCGGCCATGCCCAAAAAGCTTATGCCAAATCCAATCGCATAACTGTATCCGATGAGCATCAGAAACAGAAATATCAAGGCAATGAAACGTGAAACATATCTGCCATGCTTCTTTTTATCCTTCTCATGAAATAATGCATTTATGCCAAAGCTGGTAAGCAGCTGTGCTTTCACAAGAGTCCACAATGCTTTTCCTGCACTAACCTGCTGAGAACCTGTATTACTCATTCTCAACCACCTCCATAAAGACCTCTTCAAGCGACTGATTCTTGATTACGGTTTCCATTTCTCCTGATTCAACCAATCTGCCCTCATTGATAATTGCAATCTTATTGCACAGCTTTTCAGCTACCTCCAACACATGCGTGGAAAAGAAAATAGCACAGCCCTCCGCACACATTTCATGCATCATATTTTTCAGGTCAAGACTTGCCTTAGGATCCAATCCGACAAACGGCTCATCCAGCAGCAGAACCTTTGGTTTATGAATCAAGGCAGATATAATCGCCAGCTTCTGCTTCATGCCATGTGAATAAGAGGAAATCAAGTCCCCAAGGGAGTTTGTGATTCCAAACAGATCTCCATATCGTCTGATTCGTTCTTCGCGTTTTTCCTTAGAAACACCGAAAATGTCTCCAATAAAATTAAGATACTGGATTCCTGTCAGATGCTCATATAAATCCGGATTATCCGGAATATATGCCATCATCTGCTTGCAAGCCATTGGTTCTGTCTTGATGGAATGTCCGTCAATCAGAATCTCTCCTTCTTCAAAATCCAACACCCCGGCAATGGATTTGATCGTCGTTGATTTTCCTGCACCATTATGACCGATAAAGCCATAGATATCACCGGACTCAATTGTCAGAGTCAGATGATCCACAGCCCGCTTTCCATTTCCATATTGTTTTGAGAAATCCTTAATCTCTATCATTTTTATTTCCTCCCAATTGTACTGATGGATGACCGTTCTCACATACCATACAATCATTCTGTTTCATCTCACATTGTATTAATACAGTATTACAATGTCAACTGACATCTGTCACATCTGTTTACGAACAATCTTATATTCATCGTTAAATTGATAGTAAGGACATTGGTAAAAGGAACTGGTCAGAAAACGACCCATTTCATCCTCGTCCATATCGACCTCACATACATATTCCTCAAATTCTTCATCATAAATATAATTATTGCAACTGTCGCAGCTTGTGTTCATATTTTCTTCCTCCTCGCTTTGCGTTGTGTACCTAAATCAAAACACGGAACAGGTTTCCCCGTTCCGCCTTATTGATTAATAATGCTTTTTCTGTTTTTTCACCGGTTCACTCGTCAGATCAATACCCAGTCTCTTAAAAGTTTTGATATCTACCTCCGAAAGCATGACAGAGGTATGTACCTGACATCCCCGCAGCTTCGGCAGCTGTTCCAATGCTGTTCTTGCATTGACATCCGTCAGGCCTGACATGCTGAGTGCAACCAATACCTCGTCTGTATGAAGACGTGGGTTCTTTCCTCCAAGATATTTCACCTTAAGCTCCTGTATCGGTTCAATCGCTGCCGCCGGAATCAAGTGGGTATCATGTCCTACATTTCCCAAATATTTTAATGCATTCAACAGCAGAGCCGCAGAAGCACCCAGCAGATCTGTCGTCTTGGACGTAATAATATGTCCATCCTGCAATTCGATTGCTGCAGTCGGTACCCCTAATTGTACTGCACGTTCCTTCGCTGCAACCGTAACCATGCGGTCATCCGTTGTAATCTTTGCCTGATTCATCAGAAGTTCGATTTTATATACCTCGCTCTCATCAGCCTCTTCATTGGCTAATTTCTCAAGTGCGGCATAATAACGTCTGATAATCTCCATCTTAGATGCATGGCAACATGCATCATCATCTATGATACAATTGCCTGCCATATTGACACCCATGTCAGTTGGAGACTTATATGGATTTTCTCCATAGATGCCGTCAAAAATTGCATTCAGCACAGGGAAAATTTCAATATCTCTGTTATAATTGACCGTTGTCTCACCATATGCCTCTAAATGAAATGGATCAATCATATTGACGTCATTCAAATCTGCCGTGGCCGCTTCATATGCCAGATTAATCGGATGCTTGAGCGGAATGTTCCAAATCGGGAAGGTCTCATACTTTGCATAACCGGCTTTAATACCACGCTTATTATCATGATATAATTGTGACAGACATGTCGCCATCTTTCCGCTGCCGGGTCCCGGTGCCGTAACAACGACCAAAGGTCTTGTTGTTTCAATGTATTCGTTCTTTCCATATCCCTCGTCACTGACAATGAGCGGAATATTCGATGGATATCCTTCGATGGCATAATGCAGATAAACCTTTTTCTTCAACTTCTTCAGTTTCTTTTTAAACTGATCTGCTGCCGCCTGTCCGGCATAATGCGTAATCACAACACTGCTGACATATAACCCCCGCTCCGTAAACTCGTCCATCAAGCGTAAAACATCTACATCATAGGTTATACCAAGATCACCGCGAACCTTATTTTTTTCTATATCCGTTGCACTGATGACAATCACGATTTCTGCATCATCAGCCAATTGAAGAAGCATCTTCATCTTTGAATCCGGCTCAAATCCCGGGAGCACACGTGATGCATGATAATCATCAAACAGCTTACCCCCAAACTCTAAATAGAGCTTATCTCCGAACTTGCTGATTCGTTCCTTGATATGCTCTGACTGCATCTTTACATACTCTTCATTGTCAAATCCCTGTTTCATCATGCATTCCCCTCCGCGGTATCATTCATAACATTTCGTAATAAAAACTCTCCCTTAATTTTAGCACATTTGTTTTGATTGTTTCAATGGGAAGTGTGTGCTTTTGGTCTTATAGAGTATATTCTTCGCCGGTGTATTCCATGGAATCTATGACGGAGTCATAGGTTTCCTGATTCTTTGTCATGTCAGACGGTATTGCTGAAAACAGCACCCATGCGAACTGGTCTGCAGACGTTCCGAACTGCACAAGATTTGCATAATAATAATTCTTGCAGCCCTCATTTTCCGCAGAATACATCATGGAGCGTATCTGCTTGTCCCCACACACTCTCTCCGATACATCCTCTATTATTTTAACCTTGTCCCTTTTATCCATGATATCCCGATTCTGCAAATCGAAAATATCCTCTGCTGTAGTTCCATCTGTCAAATCGACATAATAGAAATAGAAAAAACTTGCATAAGCCTCATCACCTTTATATTCACACTGCAGGTCGAAAGGAGTATCTTCATCTGCCCGTCTTTCCCATCCGTCACCCATAGCCACCTGGATGTCGTAGCCATCTACCGTCATAACTTCTTTGGACGTTTTCTCCTCGGAATCGTCTTCCGTCATCGCTCTTGCAATCTCATATCCGGTCATAAAAGAGCACCCTGTCACTGACAATAACGCACAAATCAACAGCAGCAATACTATATTTCGTTTCATCTCTTTCTCCTTGGACTCTCTGGCACCATACACCGTCTAGTGCATGAAATGCAAATACACACCTACATTATATGCATGTGTGTATTTTATGATTTTTCAGAACCTCAATACTTATATATCCATAATATCATATGGGGTCGTCTGGTATACATAGTAATTCAACCAGTTAGAATACAGCAGTTGTCCGGTAGAACGCCAATTAACAATTGGCTCCTTCGTCGGATCATCATCAGGAAAATAATGCACAGGTACATTAGGATTCAAGCCTTTATTGACATCTCTGAAATATTCCTGAGATAATGTATCTACATCATATTCCGGATGACAGGATACGAAAAAATGACGGCTGTCTGTCGTCTTTACAATTGTGACACCTGCGTCATCTGATGTTGCCATCAATTCTAACTCCGGTATTTTCGCAATTTCTTCCTCTGAAATACCCATTGCCCTGGACTGTGGAGCACAAAAAACATCATCAAATCCACGAAACAGCGGAGAAGTCTTCTTAAGTACCCTATGAGAATAGACTCCCGACAGTTTTTCCTTCATATCATATCTCTGCAGTCCGTAAAAGTAATAAAGCGCCGCATACATACCCCAACACAAATGAAACGTTGAATGCACATGTGTCTTGCCCCATTCCATGATCTCACACAACTCTTCCCAATAATTCACGTCCTCAAATTTCACATAATCCAGCGGAGCTCCGGTGATAATCATACCATCAAACTTTCTGTCCTTGATTTGATCAAAGGTCGTGTAAAAGGACTCCAAATGATTGGAATCGATATGCTGCGGAATATAGCTTGCCGTCTGCAGCAGATTAACATTCACCTGCAGCGGAGTATTAGACAGTTTTCTTAATAATTGGGTTTCTGTTACAATCTTTGTCGGCATCAAGTTCAAGATCAACATGTTCAGAGGTCTGATATCCTGATGCATGGCGCGACGTTCCGTCATTACAAATATATTCTCGCTCTCAAGCGTTGCACACGCAGGTAACTGGTCTTGAATCTTAATTGGCATATTATCACTTTCCTTTACTGTTTATTTTGATACTAATTTTATAACCATATCACAGATGGCGGTTTTGTGCAACTTAACTGCACATATCCTTAATCTGTCGCAAAGTGTATCAATACCACCTGCACACATCTCTGCTGCCTGTCCAGCAAACCAGGAGTTTTCCGTTTCTGACCGATATGCCTGCCCGTTCTCCTGTAAATTCATTGCTGACTCCCAAGGGAAACTCCGGTGTCAGAACTGCATTTTTCAAAGGATACTTCAAATTTGTCAGATACACTCCCTCTGCCGATCCTCCATAGGCAAATACAGAAACCGTATCGGCAGCGTCTGCTTCAAAGGTCAGTTCCGCATTTTTAATCAAAGTAACATTCTCATTGTCTCCGACCAGACAGCCACGTGCTCCATGTTCTGACAAATAAGATAATATATGCAGATTTGCAATTGTATGATCCAGTCTGCCACCCAGACCACCATACAGGAGAAAATGCCGGTAGCCCTGATCCAATCCCAGCTTCACGGCAATCATCATATCCGTATCATCCTTTTCGACAGGAAATTGGACTACCTGTTCCGTTTCCGGTATAAACCCAAGGGAATCAAAATCTCCCACGATCTGATCCGGCTTTACACCCCATTCCTGCAGTGTATGATATCCACCATCCGCTGCAATGACACAATCGTCATTTTCTATTTCTTCCGGTCTTAACTTACAGGTGGTAACTGATGCACCAATTACATAGCATATTCCCATACGATTCCATCCCTCTGTTCTTACAATTCTATGTTCTTACAATCCTGTATTCTTACAATCCTGTGTTCTTTCAAAAACAACTCTCGCTTTATCCTATTCGCTCACCGACACCGGCTGATCTGCCGGAAGTGCTCTGATAAACGCAATGATAAACGGAAGTGTGATCAATGCAGAAAGCAGATCCGCAATCGGCTGTGACAACTGTATTCCTCTGATTCCCAACAGTGGTGTCAGAACCAACAATAAAGGAATGAAACATATTCCGCCTCTCAGACTTGCAAGAAAGGTGGCTTTTCCTCCCTTTCCGACACTCTGGAACAGCATATTGCCACAGACGGACAGTGGAACAAAAAACAGTGACAGGCATTGTGCCTGCAATGCATAGGTTCCTATGGAAATGACCTCCGGATCATTTCTGAACCACATAACAATCCTCTCACTGTTATAAAATCCAATGGCCGCGAAAACACCCAGCATACATGTCCCGAAGCCCAAAGCAAAAAGAACTCCTTTTTTGACACGCGTAAAGATTCCCGCTCCATAATTAAATGCACAGACAGGCTGAAATCCCTGTCCGATACCAAGACCTACACAAAACAGGAAATTGATAACCCGGGATGCAATGCTCATTGCTGCAATCGCTGCATCTCCATACGCAGCCGCCATCAAATTTAGCACCATAACAGAAATGCTCTGAAGACCCTGCCGCGTCATACTTGGGAAGCCGACAAACAAAATATTTCTGATGATATCCGGTTGATGTGAAAAATATTTTATAGAAAAACGACTCTGTGTCTTTCCCGTCAGAAAAGGAATTAACAGGATCGTCATGCTGATATATTGTGAAATTGCCGTAGCCAGTCCTGCGCCCGATATTCCCATACCACAGCCGTAGATCAAGAACATATCACCGAAGATATTGATGATTCCGCCTGACGTCAAACCAATCATGGCATAAAAGGCCTTCCCTTCATACCTCAGTATATTGTTCATCACACAGCCTGCTGCCATCGCCGGTGCTGCCATCAAAATATACTTTGCATAATCTCTTGCATACGGTAATATTGTATCCGTACTGCCCAGCAGACGCATCAATGGATTGCAAAAAATCAATCCCAGGAGCATAATCATAAAACCACAGAAAAAAGCCAGGAAAAGACTGGTGGAGGCAAATACTCTTGCCTCCTCTACATGCTTTGCTCCTAATTTTCTGCTGATATTGCTTCCCGCTCCATGCCCCAGCATAAACCCAAACGCCTGTATAATCGCCATCAGTGCAAACACGATTCCGGTCGCCCCGCTTGCACTGGTTCCCAAACTGCTGACAAAATAGGTATCTGCCACATTATAAATATTGGTCACCAGCATACTGACTGTTGTTGGTACACTCAAGGCCAGAATCAATTGCTGTACCGGCATTTGTGTCATTTTTTCATAGTTATTCTGATAAGTCCTGCGACTCATATTATACTCACCTGATTTTCTTTAAGCTAGCTCTTTACTCCAGTTCCTCTTTTCCAGTCTGTTCTTTTACAGCATCATCTGACTCATGCAGTTTTGAAACATCATCCGGCTTCTGCGTCTTTATATTGTAAATCAAAAATCCAACCGCAAAGAGAAACATAAATATCGAAATAAACTGAGAGGTCGAAATCGTTCCGACCGCACCGCGATCGTCCGCTCTGAAATATTCAATGACAGGTCTGCCGATGCTGTATAGGAGCAGATATAATGCAGATACATTTCCTTTATACTTCGTCTTTCTTGCATAGAACATCAGTAAAATGGCCAGTGCCATATCTGCGCCTGCCGAAAAGAGCTGGGTCGGCAGCAGCCTCACCCCCGCCGGAGCAAGAGAGCCTTCCGGAAATACAACCCCAATGGAACACTCTGTCTCACGTCCATAGCAGCAGCCTGCCAAAAAACAGCCAATTCTGCCGAAGGCCTGATTCACTGCAACAGCCGGTGCCAGCAAATCAAAATATCGCAGAAAATCTATTTTCTTAATCCTGCAATACAGATAGATGGTCAATATACCGGTAATAATACCTCCGTATACGACAAAGCCCTCAGAACCGATTACAGACAACGGTGCCTGTAAAAAGGCTTTGAATTCCACAAAAATGTACAACAGCTTGCCGCCCAAAAAGCCAAAAATCAACACAAAAATTGCAATGTTGGTGGCATGATCCTCACTCAACTTATATTTCTTTGCACGATATCCCAACAGCAGATATGCAATCAGAAAGCCCAGTCCAATCATCAGACCGTATCCGTGCACCGTAAATTTTCCAATCGTAAATAAGTCAATTTTCATAATATTCTCCATTCCACGTGTCTTTGATTGCTCCACATCTATCCAGTATAATGGAAAACAGCTTCTTTTTCAACTCCCGCACAAAGAAAGTTCAGCACTCGCAAAGTTCAACGCTAAAATCCCAAAGCGCTGAACTCAAATAATGAAAAAGTTCTTGATTGTCCTGATATTGTTCTCGAATAAGTGATGCAAGCAGTTGTTCCATTTTCTTCTCCAGCTTTGTCCATAACTGTTTGGATGAACATCTGGCCGGCTGAATTTCCTGCAGCCATACACGAAGCTGTTTCTGCCCAAATACCTCCCGCAGTACGATTCCGCAAATATTATAGAATTGTCTTCGATAATCAGGCTGGTATGCCGTCAATACCTCCTCCACATAGCCTGCCGGCAGTGCTCCAAGAAATTTCTGTTCTAAATCAATGTATTCCAAATAGCGTTCTATCGCATCGATTCCCTGTAATTCAGCCACCGGGATAATGGTTGGATAATCCATCGTGATGATGTTTTCCTGTGGTGCAAACTTAGGATCATAGCACTTGAAAAATCCCGGAATGCCCTTTTCTACAGTATCACGATAATTCTCGTTTCCGTAGGCATTGAAGTGAAGAATTTTTTCATTATAAGAAGCCCGTACCTTTTCTATTTTCTGTAAAACCATCCGATAGCCTGTCTCATAGGCTTCTTTTGCACTGACCTGCTCCGTTTTTCTGATTTGATTCTGCACCCCTCCCGATGTCTCCTCCACAGCAGCTATGTCACCCACTATGACTGTTCCTTCATATTCCTCAATACAATACAGCACCGCGCCCATCAGCTGTTCTGCTCTTTCATAGGTAACAGAGGTGCTTTCATTTCTCGTATACCTTGTTGTGAGCCATGCTACGATTGGCAGCAGCTCCTCCATTGCATAGTTACTCATCCTCTTCTGCCACCTTCCATCGTGTTGGCGTATTCGGAACAGACATAAAATTATGTGTATGCATCCGCACCTCTCGTGCAAACTTCTCCAGCACTGTATCTTCCAAATGCTCCAAAGACCCTTCACATTCCTCATCAAATGCAGCTCTCATGTATTCAAGCAGCTCATCATCCGTTGCCTCATCCATTGATTCATTCTTAAACAAATAAAATATATCCTGCAGTCTTCCCATCGTGTCCACATAGTTATCCTGATAAATATAAGAAGAATCACAAAATGCAAAAATAAGCTTTGGCAAAATGCCCTCTCCAAACTCTACCCGCCGCTGCTCCTGCAGACTGTCATGTCTTTCTGCAACAAGAAGCCCGGCCTCCTCCTCTGTCAGGCTGAGTCCGAACTTCTCTGTAAATTGATTGGTCTCTATTACCTTTGCAAGCTGATTTTGTTGTAAAATCAACTGCAGTCGGTTCTGTTCTTCCATCCTATCCACTCCTTCCAAAATCTTCATTTTCCTGAGGTGTCTGACCATTATACATCCCTGCCAAAGCCCATACAAGTCTTGAATTTTCAGTGATTTTGTGGTATATAATAGATGCAAGGTTTTTGATATTCCATTATATTCTTTTATTTTTTCTAACGAGTGCTATGACAAACAGGATCACTGTACATGCTCCATAAGCCAATGAATTGATCATGGTATCCAGTGATTTCATCTGCTCTGCAGCCGTTACCTGATTGGCCAATGCATTGGTCAGCAGATTGACCGGCATTGCAAGGATCATGGAAATGCACAATGCTCCCCATAGATTCCATTTGAATACTTTATACACAAAAATTCCTGACCACAGAACCGCAATCCACATAAGGGACACTGGCACTGCAACAGGCCGAAACCAACTTCCGTCATAGCCGAATGCCGTACAATAATAAGAAATGACATACAACAGCGGAAGCAGCAATAATGACACGCATGTCATTGCTTTGAGACCTTTATTTCTGCCACCCCATATTAACAGGGCAGTCGTACACATAGTCAGTACCACTCCTGCGATCACAATGATCGACCACGTGATTCTATGGTTGACTGCAAGATCTACAATCACATTCACCACGATTCCAAGGATCAATAACACCATCAAGCTGGATTTCAGTGCCGATACCACCTTCGTCTTACGCAGGAACTTTGACAGATTCTTTGCTTCTGTCATCAAATGTTCATCGGACGGAATCTCTGCTTTCATTTCCTCGTAAGCCTTGGTACAAGGCTCACATCCGCTCAAATGAGTGTTGATTTCCTGATTTGTTTCTTCGCTTGTCAGCTTCTCAATATAGTTCGGTAATAAATCCTTTACAACCGCACAGCTTAATTTCTGTTCCATATTCTCAATTCTCCTTTGCTTGCCTGTCAATCAGCATTTTTCCGATTGACTAAAAGTTTTTGTTTTCCCCGATAAAACGTTACTCGCGCCCAATTTTCCGTATTTCCAAGAATTTCTCCGATCTCAGCAAAGCTTAATTCTCCGGTCAGTCTCAGGTACATGACCTCTCTCGTTTTATCGTCCAGACTATGTAACAGCCGAAACAGTTCCACCTTTTCGACATTCAGAAGATAATCCTCCTCAATGTCCTGCACTGCGGTCAGACTGTCCTCCATCTCCTCAATCGGCACGAAGGTTCTGCGCTTCTTCTTTTCCAGCTCTCTGTACCACAGACGTTTTGCAATCGCACAGAGCCATACAGAAATCTTACACTCGCCTCTGAACTTCCCTATGCTCTTAGTGGCCTGATAAAATGTCTCCTGCGTCAGTTCTTCGGAAAGCTCGCTGCTGTTTGTCAAGCATAATAAATACTTATACACTGCCATGGCATTTTCTTCATAAATTCTTGTTAAATCCTGCTTGTCCAATGTGTCCCTCCGACTTTAGCATCTTTCGTTTTATCTGTTACGTCTATTAGTGCATACAAAATCTGATTCGTTACAAGAAATTTTATGTTTGGTAAAAAAAAGTAACCTCACATACCGTCAGTATTTCTTCTTTTACCGTAAAACGTATGTTATAGCTTCCATATGATATGCCCCAGATGCGTTCTTCATCATGGATAAAAGCGGTTCTTGGATCCTGTTTCAAAATCTCCATAATATTCTGTTGTTCATCTTCTTCTATTTTTTCCAATAGATGTTCCGGGAAAACCACTCTGAGTTCATGTTCCTCAACATCTGCCGCAAATCCGCTCCCCGCCTCTGGATGACTGTCCGTATAAGGCAAATATGGCTTAATATCATAAATCGGTGTTCCGTTCAGCATATCAATTCCGGAAACCTTGATGACCGGCCCCAGCTTCTCATCCTGTTCAACAGCTTCCAGCCTGACTGAAGACAAACCGATTGGGTTGGGTCTGAAAGGAGAACGTGTTGCAAAAACACCCATCTTCCTTTTGCCACCAAGCCGCGGCGGTGTCACGGTTGCAGACCAGTCCTCTCTGACTGCTTTTGAAAATCCCCACAACAGCCACAGATAAGAAAAGCCTTCCAGCCCTCGTGTTGCTTCTGTATTTCGGTATTCCGGCAGGAAAACGATCGTCCCGCGTAAATTCTTAATCAAACCACTCTGCCGAGGAATTCCGAACTTTTCCGGAAAATCTGTGTGAATCGTTGCTATTTGCTTTAACCTGATGGACTTTGGTTCTGTAGGTTTCATCCTGATCAACTCCCAAATATATCTATGGAACGTGCCCCTGCCGGGTGCACCCCTTAGAGCGCGCCCATGGCGCGCAAACCAAAAAACGTGTCAATATATATTAACACGTTCCTTGCAAAAAAATAACTCTTTTACCTATATTTTAATCAGAACACTATACTATGACTGTGAGTCAAACAAGGAACCGCTTAACCCATAAGAGCCTGTCAATGCACTGTAAGTACCGCCATTATAATAATCTACATAGGCCTGTGCATTTGATTCAACCTTTTCGCTGGTTTCCTTAATAGAAGATAAATAAGATTTCTCACTGCCAAACAAAGCCTTGAGGGAACTGAGAGGTGCTGCTTTGAGTGTATCTGATTGAACACTCAATGTTCCGTTCTCATTCTGCGTGATTCCGACTGCATTCAGGGCCTCCTTATTCTCAGTATAATACTGGCTCATCATCTTGGCATATGCTTTGTTGACCTCACCACCCTGTTGATTCATTGCAGTCAGCATTTCATTATAATCTGCCACAAATGCTTCTACGGATTTTACAACATCCGCTGTACTGCCGGATGCCTCAGCCTTGGCAAAGAGAGAAGTTTCTGTACTGCCAAGCAATGCCGTTGCTTCCTCCTGCAGACTGTTTGTTTTCTCTATAACATTTGCGTATCCTGCCTTTGCCTTATCAGATGCCGTAGAATCAGAGGCAGAAGAAGCTGCACCTGTCTTATTGAGAATACTGTTGGCTGCATTATGCTGACGAATCAGGTCTATGATATCATTGCCTGATGACTGCTGTGCCGTTGATTTATTTAGATAGTCAAGTAATGTTGTGTTGTCACTGTTTACTACGCGCATAGAAAGCCTCCCTTACATATCCGGATATTTTCCATTTGATGAATGTCCGATTAACATTGGTGTCTATCTTATTATCGGCGTAAAAAGCTTTTTAATCAATACCAAAATGTCAATTCGATCAATCAGTATTATAGTAAAAGAAAAGCTGCTGTCTATTTGACAAATCGGCCTCTTCTGCTTATATTTAAAGTAAATGCTATAACTGCCGGGAGGAATGATGATGTCATATCAAGAGGATAAAAATGATATAGAAAAAATTGTGAATATGCTGGATTCCTTTGCACAATCCGAGACCGCACGTATGAAGCTCAAGGTCAGTGACGATGTAGAAGAAGGTAAGGTCGAGAAGGTATATCATCATGGAAGATGTGATGTTGGCAGTCCTTGGGCAAAGGGACAGTCCTGTGATGTATTGGAAGAGGATATTCTTGAATTTCGGAAGAAACAGCATGAGGATCGTATCACACATCTGATCGTGCTCGAATGGAATGCCTTTGACAAAGCAAGAAATGCAGACGGAAGAACCGCCTGTCAGGATGACTGGACAACATTCCAGTTAATGCGAAGAAGTCAGTATATGACATGGACTGACGAAATGCTACAGAGTTTTACTGCGGATTTCAAGACAGCAAATTCCTGTGGCCGTAATCTGATTGCTGAGAAATACGGCTGGATGATGGAAACTACAGCTCCTGATGAATTTGCGCAGATTCAATCATTACTTCCCGTTGTTCCTATTGAAAAACGAACGATTGTAAATGAAATCGTAAAGATACAAGTAGGATGGATGGAGGAACTGGCAGCTATGCAGCCCGATGTGGCAGAACGCATGCGCAGCATCCATACCGATGAGGATACCCCCAGCAATACTTCTTATGAGACCTACCTGCGCGGCGAGCTGCTGACCTATTCCGATGCCACGTTAATGCTTTACGGACACTTCATAGCCGAGCTTGCCGCAGAAGGTAAAAATCTCGCACAAATGACAGTTGAAAACACAGAATTACTTCTGAAGGTTCGCCACTGACATTACATTAATTCATAATCTGAAGGGAACCTGCCGCTATACATTTGCCTGACTTACGGTCAAAAAGCAGAATGTCTTCTCCTCCGATATCAAAGCTCTGTTGGTCGCCAATATGGTACAGTGCTCCTCCGAAGATAACTCCTGTCAGCAAGTAGTTGCCTACTGCAACCTTAATGGTGGATTCCATGCCGGTAGGCATTGCTCCGTAGATCACTCCCTGGAGATTTCCGTCTTTCCTCAGATGGATGCACTCCGGACGAACTCCTATTACAAAATCTTCATTGGTAATTCTCACTTCCTGTTTAATGATATAATCGCTTTCATCCACTTTACTGATATGATACTTAAAGGTTTCATCTTTATTTCCTTTTTCAACACTCTTCTTATCATTCAACAGGGCTTTTCCTGCTTCCTCGGCCATGATTGCTTCTGTATCTCTGGCTGTGAACCATTCCTGCAGGGAAAGGTTTTCATTGCATTTGAAGCTAGCCTTCATATCGTCAAAAACAGTCAATTCAATTGTTTTTTCATCTGTCTGTATGCCCTTTGCTTCTATAAAATTAATAGAAGGATTCCCGACAAAGTCTGCTACAAAAAGATTCTTCGGTCGGTTATAAACATCCAACGGTGCAGCATACTGCTGCAGCACTCCATTGTTGATCAAACAGATCTTTGTGGCAAGTGTCATGGCCTCCATCTGATCATGTGTGACATATACAAAAGTGCTGCCGGTCTCCAAATGCAGTCTTTGTAACTCATAGCGCATCTCCAAACGCAGTTTTGCATCAAGGTTGGATAACGGCTCATCCATAAAGAGTACCTGCGGCTCAGGTGCCAGCGTTCTGGCGATAGCAACTCTTTGCTGCTGTCCTCCGGACAGTTCTGCTGGATAGCGGTTCATGAACATACCGATCTTTACGATTCTGGATACCCGTCTGATTGAAAGATCAATTTCTTCCTTCGTTAATTTTCTGACTGAGGTCTGAATCTTTCCATGGCTGAGGATGGCATACTCGTCATTTAATTCCTCACCCTTTTCCTGACGGGATTGCAATGTATAACGAAGCTTCTCCGTTAATTCATCTATCTTTTCTTTGGCGGCTGCAGCTATATTAGGAGCATCCTGTACTTTAAGTGCGAATACGTCCTTGGCGGTATAGATAGACAATGTATACGTATCAATCAATTTCAGATATACCTGATCTGTATCCAATTTGCCCTTTTTATCTCTGCATTCCTCCATGATTTTTGAAAATTCTGCCGGATCGCCCAGTGCACGAATCATGTCCTTGAGTTTTTTCACTGCAAAATCATACTGTGGCATTTCTTCCTTAATATTGCTCAGGCCAAACGCTATATTTTCATAAACCGTCATATTCGGCCACAGCGCATAATTCTGGAACAGAAAGCCTACTTTTCTCTTATTTGCCGGTACATTGATACCTGCCTCACTGTCGTACACAACCTTGTCACCTATCATAATCTGTCCGCTGGTCGGAGTTTCCAGACCGGCAATCATGCGAAGTGTTGTTGTCTTACCACAGCCGGATGGTCCCAGCAAGGTAATAAATGCATTGTCTTCAATATCCAAATCTAAATGGTCAACTGCATAAAATTTATCCCATCTTTTTGTTACATTTTTTAATTTGATCTGTGGCATATTATTTTCCTCCAATACCTTCATCCAGACTTGCTCCGGTAAGC
>CAZABT010000048.1:0-18481 GCA_964483395.1 uncultured Lachnospiraceae bacterium | reverse complement strand
GACCATATTGATTCCAGTTCAGATCCAGCCAGTCGGGAGTGAAGATACCTTTGATTCCGCCAAAGTCACCGGGACTCGTCCACATGCCAATACACTTATCATTGATGTAAAAATGTATATCGGATGGCCATACGCTGTTGCTGCCGGGAGCTTCAGAGCACAACTCGGCAGAGATCATGATTTGGTCGATTTTCTGAGAAGCAGGGATAAAGTTGGGAATGACATATTCTACATAACCCTTGGTGAACCAAAGGATATCCGCGTTATATCTGTCAGGATGTGCAAAGTACCTTGTGTCGTCAACCTCTCCGATCAGAGCTGTAGAAGAAGCAAGTCCGCAGGTAGGGTATATGTTATAGTCTGAAAAATGTCCGACCCTGATATCAGTTTGGTATACATTCTTGGAATCCTCTTCTGATTCAAAATCAACCAAAATCTTATCAATATATACAGAGCACTTCTTTTGATTGCCATGTCCTGCAGATTCACTGGAAATGGTGACGATACCGGCATCCTCCAGCTTCTTGATGTGGCTGGTCAGGGCTCCATTTGTGATATTGAGTCTGGAGGCCAGTTCATTCATATTCATACCGTCGTTTTCCAACAGTATTTTGATGATTTCGATGCGGACATCAGAGCCCAATGCTTTAAAAATATTGAGTCCTTCATCCAATGATTTAATATGCAGCATACCGGTTCTCCCCGTTCATGCAATTTATGCATGTTTGCTTATGTAGTAAGTGTTGGTTCGTTATAATAGTATATTTTTAGCGAAACATAAAATATTATAGTTAAGTATATCTGTCATAACAAAAATAGTCAATATTTTAAATAGAATTAAATATTTAAGTTTTTTTAAACATTTAACACAAATCAAAAATACTTTACATTTTATTAAATTACATGTTGACATCATCAGGGCCATGTTATACACTATTTACAGAAAGAGATATGTAAATCAAATTTCTTTGTGCAATTTTACAAACATATATTCTTTCGTAAACTATTTAGGGCAATTCAAAACAATGTATTAAAAAGGAGGATTTATTAATGAAGAAGAAATTACTCAGCGTACTTCTCAGTGCAGCAATGGTAGCATCTTTATTAGCAGGATGCGGTTCAGCAGCCGGTACGGACGCAGCAGCACCCGCCGCAGCAGCGGAAGAAGCGACAGATGATGCAGCACCGGCAGATGATGCGGCAGCAGAAGAAGCAACAGACGACGCAGCAGAGGGCGAAGTAGAGCCTGAAGCAGTTACGACGGTCGGTGATGCCAACGGCACACACATGGAAATGTGGTCATTCGTTGAATTACACAATACTTATTACGGAAAGATGGTAGAGAAATGGAATGCGGAAAATCCAGACAGAGCCATCGAAGTTACATTTACCACATACCCATATGCAGATATGCACAATAAGCTGTTAATGTCACTGCAGGCAGGCACAGGCGCACCAGATCTGTGTGATGTAGAGGTTGGACAGTTCCCGAATGTAGTTGCAGGTGTAGACCAGTGGTTATATCCTTTGGATGATGCAGCAGCACCCTACATGGCAACCATGGTTCAGTCTCGTATGGATACTTATGCAGGTGCAGACGGCAAGCATTACGGTGCTCCGTTCCACGTAGGTGCAACTGTTATGTACTATAACATGGCAGCACTCGAGGAAGCAGGCTTCACACAGGCAGACGTAGACGCAGTTAAGACATGGGATGATTATACAAAGCTTGGTGAAGATTATGTTGCAGCAGTAGGTCAGGAAGGTAAGTTCTTTACTTCTGTTGATACAGGCGGAGTTGACTGGCTGTGGCTGGCAATGTCAGAGTACGGCGAGGACTGGACAGGCGGCTTTGAGGGTCCGGCAAACGTACAGCTTGAATCAGTTAAGAATATGCTGAATATGCAGGTTGAATGGCTCAATTCGGGTGTAGCTCAGGTTTCTCCGGATGGACACGTTGACCTTGAGGCAGGCTTCCAGAACATTCTTGATCACAACATCGTATCCTTCCCGAAGGCTATGTGGTACATGAGCAGATTCACAAACTATATGGCAGAAGAAAAAGGCAACTGGTACATCGCTCCGTGTCCGGTATTCAAAGAGGGACAGAATAACTCAGTAGGTATCGGCGGTACAGGTACAGTTGTAACACAGCAGGCTTCCGATCCGACACTTGCAGCAGATTTCCTCTGCTATGCTAAAATGTCTATGGAAGGTGAGCAGATGAACTGGGAAATGCTTGGATTTGATGTATGTAATACAGAAATGTGGACAGATGAGTCCATCATCCATGATGACAATAACCAGTACAATCAGTTCTTCAGAAATTATCCGTATGATGTATTAAATGAAATCAAAGACGGCATCGGCAAGATCAGCGTTGTAGCAATCAGCCCGACCATCAATGAAGATATGTGCAACGTAACATTGAATGCAATTCTGGAAAATGGCACACCCGTAGATGAAGCGCTTGCGGCTTCTCAGGAAACCATTGATTTGGAACAGTAAAATAATCAGAAATAAAATGACATTTAAGGGAGCTGCTCAAGGGTGATATACCTTTGGGCACTCCTTGTAAAAAAAGGAGGATCACATGAATATTAAGAAAATATTATATTCACAGAAAGCAGCCCCTTACGTGTTTGTTGTACCATTTATCTTGAGCTTTGCTATCTTTTGGATTTATCCCCTATGCAGTACCATCACAATGAGTTTTCAGGATATCAAGGCAACAGGTACAGATTGGGTTGGCTTGAAGAATTACGGAAAATTATTAAAGGACTCCGTATTTCACTTAGCAGTTTTTAACAGCTTTGAATATATGCTTTTGACTTTGGTTTTTCTGATTCCTTTTCCGATGATCTTTGCAGCCCTGATTGACAGCAGACTTGTAAAAGCTAAGGGCGTTTGGAAAGCAATTCTTTATTTGCCGGCGTTGACTTCCATTGTGATTTCCGGTACATTATTCCGACTGATGTTTTCGGAATATCATACAGGTCAGATGAATCTACTGACGTCTGCATTGGGACTCGGTACATTTAAATGGCTGAAATTCAGAACCACGACGTATTTTGCGCTTGTTGTAATGTCCTGCTGGCGCTGGACGGGCGTCAATATGCTGTACTTTTTATCAGGACTGAAGTCTATTCCCAATGAATTGTATGAGTCATCTGAGATTGATGGCGCGAACGGACTGCAGAAATTCAGATACATAACGATTCCGCTCTTAAAACCGACAACCATCTATGTATTGACAATCAGTATCTATGCCGGCCTTGCAATGTTCCTTGAGTCCTTCATGCTGTGGGCCAACGGAACAGCATCACCGAACAATATCGGATTGACGATCGTAGGCTATTTATATAGACGTGGTATTGAAAAGAACCAGATGGGCTATGCATCTGCGGTAGGACTTGTATTGCTTGTCATAGCACTGGTCATCAATATTGTGCAGCTGATTATGAACGGCACATTTAAGAAGGAGGAACGATAATATGAACGATAAGACATCCTCCGTAAAGGTATCAACAGTTTTAGCAACAGGTGTATTTGCAGTTCTTTGTGCAATTGTGGTATTTCCGATTTTTGCAGGCCTGCTGGCATCCTTCAGACCGGGCACTGAGCTGATTAGACGAGGACTCAGCGTCAATTTGGACATTTCAACGATGACATTGAATAACTATATCTATCTGTTCAGCGGCAATGCAGATTCAAAGAAATATTTCATGTGGTTTACGAACAGTATGGTGCTGACAATCTTACAGGTATTGATTACTCTGGTTGTCTGTTATCTGGTGGCATACGGACTTTCCATGTATGATTTCAAGCTGAAGAACCTGTTGTTTTTCTTAGTCATTGCAACCATGATGGTACCGTTTGAAATTCTGATGCTGCCGCTGTATCAGGAAATGATTACAATTAATCTGATCGATACCAGAGCGGGCGTGCTGCTTCCTCTGATCTGCAATGCATCGACCATCTTTTTCTTCCGGCAGTATATGGCTTCTCTTCCACGGGAGCTGTTGGATGCAGGGAGAATTGACGGAGCTACGGAATACGGTATCTGTTTCAAGATCATGCTGCCGATCTCCAAGCCGGCCTTTGCGGCCATGGGTATCCTGTGTGCTATGGGCTCTTGGAATAACATGCTCTGGCCTCTGCTCGTATTCAGAAGCGGCAACAAGTTTACCCTGCCGATCGGTCTGAATACCCTGCTGACCCCCTACGGAAACAACTATGATGTACTGATTGCCGGTTCCATGTTCGGCATCATCCCCATCTTCGTCATCTTCCTTGCCTTCCAGAGATACCTCATAGATGGTATGACAGCTGGGGCAGTGAAAGGGTAAAGTGCCGAGCAAAGTATTAAAGTATTAAAGTATTGAACGAAAGGAAAAAGAATCAAATGGACAAGAGAAAAGCAAGATTGATTTTAGATAAAGAAGTGTGTATTGCTCCCGTAGACAAGCGTATCTATGGTTCCTTTATTGAGCACTTGGGACGTGCCGTATATCAGGGCGTTTATCAGCCGGGGCATACTTCGGCCGATGAGGACGGCTTCCGCAAGGACGTCATGGAGCTTGTCAAGGAACTGGAGGTTCCGATCATCCGTTATCCGGGCGGCAATTTCGTTTCTAATTTTTACTGGGAGGATAGTGTCGGCCCTGACAGAAGGGCGCGTTTGGATTTGGCCTGGAGAACCAAAGAGACCAATGAATTCGGACTTGGTGAATTTGCTAAGTGGACTCAAAAAGTCAATGCAGATATTATGATGGCGGTCAACCTCGGAACAAGAGGCATTTCGGATGCCCTGAATCTGTTGGAATACTGCAATATGGACGAGGGTACCTACTATAGTGATTTGAGAAAGTCACATGGAAGAAAAGAACCTTATAGGATCAAGACCTGGTGCCTTGGAAATGAAATGGATGGGCCATGGCAGATCGGTCATAAGACAGCAGTCGAATACGGAAGACTGGCAGCAGAAACGGCAAAGGCCATGAAGATCATGGATGAGAGCATTGAACTCGTCAGCTGCGGCAGCTCCAATGTCGAGATGCCGACCTTCCCCGAATGGGAGGCAGTGACTCTGGAGGAAACCTATGATTATGTGGATTATATTTCCCTGCATAATTACTATGGGAATCCTGAAGATGATACCGCGGACTTTTTTGCCAAGACGCAGGACATGGAACGGTTTATTCACACTGTGATCGCAACCTGCGATTATATCAAGGCAAAGAAAAGAAGCAAAAAGACATTGCACCTGAGCTTTGACGAATGGAATGTCTGGTTTCATGCCAATGAAGCAGATCAGGAAGAGATGACCAAAAGACCTTGGCAGATCGCACCGCATCTGCTGGAAGATCATTATGATTTTGAAGATGCCGTTCTCGTAGGCTTGATTTTAATTACCTTCCTGAAGCATGCCGACAGACTCAAGATGGCATGTCTGGCACAGCTTGTCAATGTCATTGCACCTATTATGACGGAGACAGACGGTGCAGCATGGAGGCAGACCATTTATTATCCATTCCTGCACGCCTCTAAATATGGACGCGGAGTTGTACTGCAGCCGGTATGTGCTTCTACAAGGCATGATACAGCAAAACATGAGGACGTAACTGACATAGAATCTGTGGCAGTTTATAACGAGGAAAAAAAGGAAGTGACGATATTTGCAGTGAATCGAAATACAGATGAGGACATCGTATTTGAAGCAGATATTCGCAGCTTTGCAAGATATCGGGTGGCAGAGTTTACGGCACTGGAGCAGGAAGATATGAAGGCAGTCAATTCTGCTTTAGGAGAGACAGTGACACCTGCTGCAAGAAAGGATTATGAGCTGTCAGACGGATTGTTCACGGCAGTGCTGAAAAAATGCTCATGGAATGTGATTCGATTTACAAAATTCTAACCTGCAGCTTTTAAGATTGGGGGACTTTCCCGGATGAGAAAACGGAAAAGTCCCCCGATTTTTATTTGAAGTTGAATTAAACAGTGTTTTTCTGTATAATAAAACTCTGAAATGTCAGATAGAGTAACCGTTTACCGCAGATTGAGCAGAATCCTGCACCAAGAGAAAGGGTATGTTATGAAAAAGAATCGATATGTTACAAAAATGAATCTCTATATCAGGATATTAGTTGCCGGCTATGTGGTGTATCTGGCATATGAGCTTGTACCGAGTGTGCAGGCAGCGACCGGCAATGAGAAGATTTGGATGATACTTGCAACGGCAGTGCTGGCACTGGCAGGACTTGCGATTGTTATATTTTCAGTGAAGGGATTGATTCGCAGGGAATATTATGACGCAGATGAAATCGCTGAAATGGAAGCGGCAAAAGAGGACAGCCAAACTGACGCAGAGCAGGCCGTAGAGGAACTGCCTGAACAAGAAAAAGCAGAGGAGCTGCCTGAGCCGAAAGCAGAGACAGCAGAAGAAGCACAGGATACCGCAGCAAAGCCGGAAAATACGCCGGAATAATTACACAGCTATATTTGCACAGGAGCCGCGTTTGACCAGTGAGCACGGCAGCATCATCTGCATCGGAATATGATACTGTCGATACAGTGACAGGGAGGTCATGATGAAATTGGCAGCATACTCTCCCATCAGCTCCGTAGGTGCATTGACTGTTGTCAAAGGCGGATTCGTATAGGCAGAAGCATTGATATTATTGAAGCCGATGACAGACATATCGTCAGGAATGTGCATTCCAGCTTCATTTAATGCACGGACGGCACCCAGTGCAATGGCATCACTGGCGGTGAATACAGCAGTCGGAAGCTCCTTTTGACTGAGCAGCTGTTTCATCATATCATAGCCGGACTCAATTGAATAGGAAGCTTCAAAGACATAGGGCTCATATAAGAGTCCTTTTTCTTTGCAGTAAGTTTCAAAAACAGACTTTCTCTGTTCAAAATAGACCGTATTTTCAGATATATATTCCCGTCCGCCCAGATAGCCGACTTTCTGATGTCCCAGAGAAATCAAATAATCCAAAGCATCCGTTGTTGCATGCAAAAAATCCAGAGTCATACAGTTGTGCAGGATGCGGGTCGTATACATATCAACCAATATAAAGTTCGGTGTGATGCCGGAAAAGGTTCGGATCTCTTCCTCCGCAAATTTGCCGATGCAGATCATTCCATTCACTCCCTTGAGCGAGGTCAGATAGTCTGCATCTCCACGAAAGGCGCGTACAACATTGATACTGTGTTCTGAGCAATATTTCTCTGCGCCGAGTCGGATAGAAAGATAATAGGGGTCTTCAAGCTCCTGCCGAATAGAATACCATTGCAGAATTCCGAAGGTAAGAGTCCCTCCGGTTTTTCTGGCGGAATTTTTTTTCACATAGTTCATTTTCTGAGCAACCGCAAGAACTCGTTGCCGGGTAGGTTCGGATACACTTAATGTAATATCATGATTCAGAATTCTTGAGACAGCGCCCGGAGATACTCCCGCTGCTTCTGCAACTTCTCTGATGGTTGGCATGGCTTTTTCCTCCTTTTCCGTTCATTAGTATAGTAAACAAATAAAAATATTTACTATGCAGAAGTCAGCAATATGATTGACTTATATCGCTTCAAATGCTAGTCTGTATGTAACAAAGCATAGTGCTTGTTTAGTAAAACATTAGCATGAACTATTTTTGTTGTCAATCAGAATTATATATGGAGGCAGATTATGAAAAACTCAAAACAATTAATTGCAGAATTTGACCGACAGGAATATGACAATCTCCTGCTGGATATCTATGTAGATCCGAAGGTGCTGAACTATCAGAGAGCCCGCTATATTAAGGCAATACAGGAGTTTGAAACTCTGTACGGTGAGTGCAGTGTGGATATCTACAGTGCACCCGGCAGGACAGAGGTCGGTGGCAATCATACGGATCATCAGCATGGAGAGGTACTTGCGGCAGCAGTGAATCTGGATATCATTGCCGTAGTTGGGAAAAATGCAGAAGAGACAATTAAGATTATGTCAGATGATATCGATATCCCTCCAATTGCAGTCGGAGACTATCACAAGCGTGTAGAAGAGGCCAATACAAGCACTACACTGGTTAGAGGTGTATGCAGCTGTCTGGAGGAAAAAGGATATCTGATCGGTGGAATGAACATGTATATGACAAGCGATGTCTTAGGCGGTTCAGGCCTGTCTTCCTCCGCAGCCTTTGAGGTCGTGCTGGGAACAGCTATTTCAGGTATGTATAACCAGATGCGGATGAATCCAATTCTGATTGCACAGGCAGGACAGTATGCCGAAAATAAATATTTTGACAAGCTGAGCGGCCTTATGGATCAGATGGCATCCTCGGTCGGCAGTCTGGTGCACATCGATTTTGCAGATAACGAAAATCCGAAGATTGACAAGGTTGCAATAGACTTTGAACAGTTTGACCACAGCCTCTGCATCGTAGATACAAAAGGATCGCATGCTGATCTGTCCGGAGAATATTCAGCAATTCCGATTGATATGAAGAAGGTTGCTGCTTATTTTGGCAAGGAGTATCTAACACAGGTCAGTGAGGTGGATTTTTACAAAGAGATTCCGAAGATTCGAGAAATCGTCGGTGATCGCGGTGTACTGCGGGCGATGCATTTCTATGATGACAACAGACGCGTGGAGCAGGAGGTAGAGGCTCTGCGCAGCAATCAGTTCGGACGGTTCAAGGAATTGATTCGTGAGTCCGGCAACAGCTCCTACAAATATCTGCAGAATGTATATGCCAATATGGATTTTGAAAATCAGAGCATTCCAATGGCACTGGCACTGAGTGAGAAGGAGCTGGGTGATAATGGAGTCTGTCGTGTACATGGCGGAGGCTTTGCCGGAACGATACAGGTATTTATTAAAAATGATGCCGTGGATGCATATAAGGCGACGATGGAATATTATTTTGGCAAAGGAAGCTGTCATGTGCTGAAGATTCGCAAATATGGCGGAATCAGAGTGATAGGCGGCTGACAGGGAGGTAAGGAATATGATCAATCAATGTATAGCAGCGCTTGCAGAATATGGACTGAAATGTCAGTTAATCAGTCAGGAGGATCGGATTTATACGATCAATTTGATTCTTGATTTACTGCAGATGGACACGTACGAAGAACCGGACGCAGACTCGGCGCAATTGAGGAGCATGCCATTAGAGGAAATATTGAAGGGTATTTGTGATTACGCATTGCAGCGGGGCATTATAGAAGAGGACGGAATCGTATACCGAGATCTTTTCGATACAAGAATTATGAATTGTCTGGTGCCGCGGCCAAGTGAGGTCATTCGTACCTTCCGTGAGAAATACGCTGTCAGTCCCAAGGAAGCGACAGACTATTATTACAAGCTGTCGCAGGACTCCGACTATATCCGGAGATACCGTATTGAAAAGGACATTAAATGGATTGCCGAGACTCCCTATGGGCCGATCGACATTACCATCAATCTGTCCAAGCCGGAGAAAGACCCAAAGGCCATTGCCGCAGCAGGCAGAGCCAAGCAGTCCGGTTATCCCAAATGCCTGCTTTGTATTGAAAATGAAGGCTATGCCGGACGCATCAATCATCCGGCCAGAGAGAATCACCGTATCATTCCGATTACCGTCTGTGGTCAGCCATGGGGATTTCAGTATTCCCCTTATGTTTATTATAATGAGCACTGCATTGTGTTGAATACAGAGCATGTACCGATGACGATCGACCGGGCGGTTTTTGAAAAGTTTTTTGATTTTCTCAGGCAGTTTCCACACTATATGATATGTTCCAATGCAGATCTGCCGATCGTAGGAGGCTCCATTCTCAGTCATGAGCATTTTCAGGGTGGCTGCTATGAAATGCCTATGGCAAGAGCAGAAATAGAAAAAGAAATCACGATACCGGGCTATGAAGAGATTAAGACAGGTATTCTGAACTGGCCTATGTCTGTCATCCGAATCAAGGGCAGGGAACAGGACAGACTGGTAGAACTTGCTGCTCACATTTTGGATACATGGCGCGGATATTCAGATGAGGAAGCTTTTATTCCTGCTTATACCGAGGAAAACGGACAGCAGGTACGGCATAATACGATTACGCCGATTGCCAGACGTCGTGGAGAAGACTACGAACTGGATCTGGTGCTGCGCAATAACATTACGACCGAGGAGAGACCGCTTGGAGTTTATCATCCGCGTAACGAATATCATCACATCAAGAAGGAAAACATCGGAGCCATTGAGGTCATGGGACTTGCTATTTTACCATCCAGACTCAAGGATGAATTGGCGCTGCTGGCAGAATATATCGTCGAGAAGAAGGACATTCGCTCTAATGAAATATTGAAGAAGCATGCCGATTGGGTAGAGGAGTTCCTGCCTCGGTATGCGGAAGTCAATCAGGATAATGTCATGGATATTCTCCGACATGAGACAGGAAATGTTTTTGTGGGGGTACTGGAGGATGCAGGGGTATACAAGCATACATCCGAGGGCAGACGGTTTTTTGACAGATTTATTTCTGTATTATAATTATTTTAGGGAATTATATCAGCTATAGAATAGATGGCCACCGGACAAGGACATGTTGCGGTGGCCTTGTTTTCTTGGTAAACTATATAGGTAGGAATCAACCTGAGAGGTATCTCACATGAACAGAAAAATATGTATATCCATTGTCCTGCTCCTGCTTACGTTTCTGTTATTCGGATGCACTTCCGGTGCATCTGCTTCCGATGCCTCGGAGCATCAGCAGAAACCAACAGAAAATGAGGAAACCACAGCAGGCGATCCGACGTCGGAGCCGGCACCTGTGGTCACGGAGATCAAAAAGGTAGGCGTAGCCATGCCGACGAGTACCTCCGAACGCTGGATCAATGACGGCGCCAATATGAAGGCCAAGCTGGAGGCTCTGGGTTACGAAGTAGACCTGCAGTGTGCCGAGGATGACATCGACACTCAGATTGAACAGATTAATAATCTGATCATGAACGGCGCAGACTGCCTCGTAATCGCATCTATAGATTCAGAGGCTTTGATCGATGTACTGAATAAGGCAAAGAAAAACGGAGTTTATGTCATTGCCTATGATCGACTGCTGATGAATACGGATGCCATTTCCTATTATGCAACCTTTGACAATACTGCAATCGGTACTCTGATCGGCAGATATATAGAAGAAAAGAAAGAACTCAAGTCGGCTGCACGTGAGGGTAGAAGCTATACCATCGAGTTTTTCATGGGCTCACCGGATGACAATAATGCCCTGTTTTTGTATAACGGGGCTATGGAGGTGCTGCAGCCGTATTTGGACAACGGTACGCTGATCTGCAGATCCGGACAGACTTCCTTTGAAGATACCTGTATCCTGCGTTGGTCTCAGGATACAGCCGCAGAAAAATGTAATTTCTATTTGGATCAGTATTATACGGAGGAGAAACTGGACATTGTCTGCTCTGCGTTTGATGGATTTTCCTATGGCGCCAAGACCTCGCTGCTGGCACATGGATATGAGATAGGAACAGATTGGCCTGTGATTACGGGACAGGATGCAGAAAAGGCAGCCGTGCAGAATATCATAGGCGGGTATCAGACGATGACGATCTATAAAGACACCCGTGTACTGGCGACGAAGTGTGTCACAATGGTACAGGCGGTATTAGAGGGTGCAATTCCTGAGATTAATGATACTCATAAGTATAACAACGGAAAGATGGCAGTTCCATCCTTCTTATGCACATCCATAGCAATTGATGAGGATAATTACGAGAAAATACTGATCGATGGTGGATATTATACAAAGGTACAGTTGATGCGATAGCGGAAGCGTCAGGGAGGTGTATGGTATGAGTTATTATAGTATGATGCTGGTGGATGACGAGGAAGAGGTCAGACAGGCAATCATCAGGCGAGTAGATTGGGAATCCATTGGATTTCAGGTCGTGGATTTTGCAGAAAACGGAGAAGAGGCTTTGGAAAAGGCAGAGCATATTTGTCCGGATGTTGTCATGACAGATATCCAGATGCCCTTTATGGATGGGCTGACCTTTTGCAGAAAGCTGAAAGAGCGTATCTCGGGAACCAAGATTGTTATCTTTTCCGGCTATGATGAATTTGAGTATGCCAAGGAGGCTATCAAGCTGGAGGCAGAGGAATATATTTTAAAGCCAATTGATGCAGCAGAGCTTCAAGAGGTCTTTTTGAGGATTAAGGAACGTTTGGATGAGGAGATGGACCGCAAGCGCAACGTAGAACGTCTGGAAAAGTATTATCTGGAGAGCGTGCCGCTTCTAAAGGAGCAGTTTATGATGGGTCTGCTTGAGGGCAGACTGTCAGAGGCGCAGAAAATCAAGGAGTTTGAGCTGTCATACGGCATGCAGCTTGAAGCACCTTACTATACGGTCGCTGTATTTCGCGTAGATACGGATGTACAAGGGCAGATACACCCATTGGATGCCAATCTGCTGATTGTATCCGTGAAGCAGATGGTAGAGGAACAGCTGGAGAAGGAATTTAGCTGCCGCAGCATCAATTATCTTGGTACGATCATCATTGTAGCCATGCTTGAACGGGCAGCAGAGCTGACAGCGTTTATACAGGCGGCGGATCGTATCTGTAAGCTGGTGAACCGCGTTCTGCATGTAGATGTGACGGCAGGCATCGGACATCTGTGTAATCGGCTGACCGGACTTCATCCGTCCTATGAGGAAGCACAGGCAGCAGTTGATTACCGCATTCTCCTTGAGCCCAATCAGGCTATTTTTATACAGGATATTGAGCCGAAGTCAGAGGAACGCTTTTTGATCGGCGAGCAGGAGCTGCAAAAGATCATTAAGGAAATCAAGGTCGGAACGACAGAGAGTCTGGAACAGAACATCAGAAATCTGACAGAGCACCTGAAAAATGCATCCATTTCTCTGCCGCAGCTACAAAATGCATTTACGGAAATGACGGTAGAGATTATGCGTTTGGCGCGGGTATATGAGGTAGATGTCGAGCAGATTGAAGGCTTGAACATAGATTTTTATACAAAAATCAAGCAGTTCAATTCCCTGGATATGCTTGGAGACTGGCTGTTATCCATCTGTACACAGCTGCGCGGACAGATACGCCGTGAAAGAACCGATGCGGCCAAGCAGTTAATTGATAAGGCCAAGCAATATATTGCTGAGAATTACAGTGACAGTGAACTGTCCGTAGAAAAGCTGTGCAGCCATTTGGGACTCAGTGCAACCTATTTCTCCACGTTATTCAAGCGGGAGACAGGAGAAAGCTTTGTTGTCTGGCTGACACATGTACGGATGGAGCAGGCACTTCGGCTGCTCAATACGACGGAGGAAAAGGCTTATGTCATTTCCGAACTGGTCGGATATACAGAGCCGAATTATTTCAGCTATGTATTCAAGAAGCAATATGGAGTATCTCCATCAAAATACAGAGCAAATCAGGCGGGACTCAATGAGAAATAGGTTTCAGAAGAGAAGCATACAGCTCATTATAACGATTTCCTTTACAACCATAGCTGTCATTGCGATGGCATTTATGGGCATTATTCTTTATACCCAATTTGCCGAAAACACAAAGCACAATGCGATTGAGAGCAATAAGCAGCTATTGGATCAGGCAGGCTGGAATCTGAATACTTATCTACGTAATATGATGACTGTCTCAGATACCATGTATTACAACGTCATCAAAAACCGTGATCTGACCTATGAACCGTTGGATAAGGAGATGGCTCTGCTCTATGCAGCCAATAAAGACAATCTGATCAGTATTGCCTGTGTGACGGAGGATGGTGCAGTGATGGCGGCAGCACCTGTGGCAACACGTAAGAGAGGAATTGATATCAAGACGCAGGACTGGTTTATACAGGCAAATGAGAAGATTGAAAATTTGCATTTTTCAACACCGCACGTACAGAATCTCTTTGACAGCAGTAACTATCGGTATTATTGGGTTGTTTCACTGAGTCGTTCTGTTGAGCTGACCAACATCGGCCGCATCCGCAAGGGAGTTCTGCTCGTAGACATGAATTTCAGCGGCATCGAGCAGCTATTGTCCAAGGCAAATGAAAAAGGCTACGGCTACATTTACCTGATAGACAGAAGCGGAGAGATCATCTATCATCCGCAGCAACAGGCCATTTATTCCAATCTTGTGCAGGAAAACAATCAGGTGGCAGCAGGTTATGAGGATGGAGACCATACAGAGGAATTTGCAGGAAAGGAACGAGTCGTCATTGTCAAGACCGTAGGCTATACAGGCTGGAAGCTTGTCAGTGTAACACCGGTACAGGATTTTTCCGTGAATCTGAATCAGATTCGGTTCTTTACGGTCATGATCGCACTGATCTCCATTGTGCTGATTATCTTCGGTAACGTATTTATTTCTGCAAAAGTGACTGACCCGATCCGAAAGCTGGAAAAATCCATCAAATATCTGGAGGACGGCAATCTGGATATGGATATTTATATCGGGGGAACACATGAGATCCGGCATCTAGGCAGAACAATCACCTCTATGGTCAGACAGATGCGCAAGCTGATGGATGATATGGTGACCGAGCAGCAGGAAAAACGTAAGAGTGCACTTGATGCACTGCAGTCACAGATCAATCCACACTTTTTGTATAATACACTTGATTCTGTCGTATGGATGATCGAGAGCGAGCGTTATCAGGAGGCTATCTCTATGATTACGGCATTGGCGAAGCTATTTCGTATTTCTCTGAGTAAAGGGAAGAACATCATACCAATACGGGATGAGATTGCCCATGCAAAATACTATTTGGATATCCAGCGAGTACGATATAAGAATAAATTTGAAGTCAGAATAGAAGTAGATCCGGCAATTGAGGATTACTGTACAATCAAGCTCATTGTACAGCCGCTGCTTGAAAATGCTATTTATTATGGTGTGGAGCATATGGATGGAGATGGCGTCATCATCCTGCGCGGTTATGAGGACGGAGACGATATCTGCATTGAAGTGGCGGACAACGGAATGGGTATACCGAAGGAAAATATAGAACTTTTGCTGACAGATGATACGCGTGTCAGAAAACGTGGCTCCGGTATCGGACTGCGCAATATTGATCAGCGTATCAAGCTGTACTTCAAGGGTAACTACGGGCTGACCATTGAAAGTGAGCTGGATGAGGGTACGACAGTTCAAATCAGACTGCCCAAGATGGATTATGCATCGGCATATCCGAAGGAGGTGCCGCATGAAGATCAGTAAGGTACTTTTGAGAATCGGATTGGCCGGTATAGTGCTATTGCTGCTGCTTGGCATCTATTACTACACCAACTATGATAAAGAGTCGCAGGAAATTACGGCCATTTCTCTGATTGTATATGGCAATGATTCAGAGCGATGGGAGAAGCTGCGCAGCGGAGCAGAGCAGGCGGCCGATCTGCTGTCCGCAGAGATCAATCTTGTGACGATGTCCAATGAAACAGATGCCGCAGAGCAGGAGAAGCTGCTCCAGCGTGAGATTGATAACGGCGCAGATGCACTCATGATTGCCGCTTGTGACAGTGAGAGCATGAGGACGTATATAGAAGAACTGTCGGACAGCATACCTGTTCTTCTGGTAGAGAGCGGCATTGGATATACGGATGATCAGCTCTGCATCAGTGCAGACAATTATGAAATGGGATATCGGTTGGGAGAGACAATCGCAAAACGAGAAATGAAGGAAGTCAAGGCTGCCATCATCTGTGACCACGAGCAGCGTGACAGTGTGGCAGAACGCTATCAGGGAGTTTATGATGCCCTGCTGGGACAGGTCGATGCCATTACAATATGGAACAGAAAGGATAATGAAGCAGGTATCCGGGCAATGCTGTTCCTGCAAAGAGAATTGACCGAGGAAGCAGTTGATGTTGTGATTGCACTTGATACTGCATCTACGGAGGCAATCATAGATGCAACGGAGAATCTGGACAAGGATGTGAAAATCTACGGCATTGGTAATTCGGACAAAGCTGTTTATTATCTGGATAACGAGACTGTAGAAGCGCTCGGTTACCAGAATGAATTCAGCATTGGCTATCTGGGTGTACAGGAGCTGATGGGCGCAGCCACATATACATCCGAGGATTACAGCCGGATGGTCGAGTACAGAGTCGTGACCAAGAAAAACTTATATGAAGCAGATAATCAGAAGATGTTGTTCCCGTTTGTGAAATAATAAGAGGTGTCCTATGAAAAAAATAATCATACTCCTGACTGCCGCAGCACTACTGCTGAACGGCTGCAGCTATTCGCTGAATCTAGGCAGAGAAGGAAAGGAAGAAAAGAAAAGTATCCGGATTGGTGTGAGTATCTATGACGAATATGATACCTTTATCTCTGAGATGGTAGGCTATCTGAAGGAATGGAGTGTCGCCAAGGAGCAGGAAACGGGTATCGTGATCACGTTGGATATCGTCAGTGCAGGAGGTTCGCAGTTGACACAGAATGACCAGATAGAGCGATTTGCAGACAGAGGTTATGATGCCGTCTGTGTCAATTTGGTCGATCGGACGGATGCCACAGTGATCATCGATAAAGCAAAAAGTGCAGATATGCCAATTGTGTTTTTTAACCGTGAGCTTGTGGAGGAAGATTTGGAGCGCTGGGATAAGCTGTACTATGTCGGAGCCATTGCACAACAGTCCGGTGAGATGCAGGGAAAGATCATAGTGGATGCCTGCAGTAAACGTTTTGATGAGATAGACCGAAATGGAGATGGCAAGCTGCAGTATGTGATGCTAGAGGGGGAAGCCGGACATCAGGATGCATTGGTCAGAACACAGAGTTCTCTTGCGGTGGTAACAGAAGCAGGCTATGAAGTAGAAAAGCTCGGTGACGAGATTGCCAACTGGAACCGTGCACAGGCAACCACCAAGATGAATACTTTTTTAGAGCGATATCCCGATCAAATTGAGATTATCGTAGCCAATGATGACGACATGGCACTTGGCGCGCTGGATGCGCTGGAGAGTAATCACATCATTGACATGCCCATGATTGTCGGAGTCAACGGAATCACCGAAGCACTTGAAGCTATCAAATCCAAACATATGGAGGGTACGGTTTATAACGATGCCAAGGGTCAGGCCGAGGTCATTATCGCCATCGCCTATGCCCTCAGCATGGACGAAGCTCTACCAGACAATATCTCCCTGACAGACAATAAATATGTCTATTTGCCATATAAAATTATTACTTATAATAATGCACAGCAATATATAGCAAATCAATAAGTGGATATGCGAAAGCAGCAGGAAAGAGCCTGCTGCTTTTTACATTGATTTATAGTACAAAAGACCTATTTACATGAAATAATTGTACAATTTTTTACAAGACTTTTATTGGAAAATATGGTATTCTAAAAGGAGTTATAGATACTTTCGGAGGCGGTTATGTACAGAATTGCCATATGTGATGATAATTTAGATAATGCAAAATATTTAGAAAAGTTAATCCATAAAATATGTGGACAGAAGCATGCACTTGCAATACAGATATTTCAGTCCGGAGAAGATATGATTCATGCAATGAATGATGAGATAGATTTGGTCATTATGGATATGGAAATGGAAGGCCTCAGCGGATATGAAACGGCAAAGATCCTGCGCAGTACGAATAAGCAGTTTATCCTAGCTCTTTGTACCGGGATTGTCACGCCGGAAGCCAAATTCTATGATTTGAAGGTATTGCGATACATCATGAAAGATGATCCGGAGGAAGAGATCATTGAGCGATTAACCTCTTTGCTGGAGGAAATAGATCATCGCCGGGAGAGACGAGCGGTGTTTTTCTATGGACAGGGAAAAGGAATGTCCATGCGTTTTGATGTCGATGACATATTATATATTGAGCATTACAAGCGAAAGAATTGGATTTGCGTAACCCAGAATGCGGCGCATAAATATGGATCAGAAAGAATTGAAATCAGAGAATCCATGGAGGAAGCTTATGCAAAAGTCAGAAGATTTGGATTCGGATATTCACAATACAGTTTTATTGCAAATTTCTCCAACATTATAGGCATTAAAGGGAGAATGATCTACTTTATTTACGGAAAGAGTCTTGCAATCTCAAGAAGGTACAAGCAACAATTTGAACAGGACCTAAGAGATTTTATCAGGGAAGGATAGAACGATGGATTATGTAGGGATTATATCAAAATTACTGATTTGTATTTTTGAGGCATACATATATTATGATTTCTTTAAGAACATTTTCGAGTACAGAAGCAGTAAGAAGATTGTGCATATTGGTTTATTGGCTTTGATGGCGATTGCTATATGGCTTGTAAATTGCCAAGATAATTCATTGCTAAATGTTTGTATGGTTCCAGTTCTGTTTTTTGTATTTAATTGTTTTCTGTATAAAGAATCTATTAGAAATAGAATTCTATATGTTATCGTATTTTTTGTTGTTATGATGGGAATAGAATTGATTTTTGAGATTATTTTTAGTGTTGCATGTGGACTTCAACACATTGAAGT
>CAZABT010000047.1:0-18587 GCA_964483395.1 uncultured Lachnospiraceae bacterium | reverse complement strand
ATCAGTGGAACGGGCGGAAGGCTGAAAGAGAATGAGATGACGCAATTGTGCAGATTTGGTGCCGGATTTGGATTTGGCGATCAGACAACACAGTTGAATATGCTCAGACAATATGAACAGCTGTTGGTCGAGGAGGCGGAACAGGCAGCACTCAAGCAGCGTGATACTACACGGATATATAATACAATGGGAGTTCTAAGTGGCATTTTGATTGTGCTGATGTTGCTTTGAGCACAAAAAATAGGCTCTGATATGGAGGAAGCGGGCAATGGAAATCGGCTTGATCTTTAAGATAGCGGCAGTCGGCATATTGGTTTCAATCTTGACACAGGTTCTAAAACACAGCGGAAGAGAAGAACAGGCGTTTATCACCAGCCTTGCAGGTTTGATTTTGGTTTTACTGTGGATTGTGCCTTACATATATGAATTGTTTGAAACCATTCAGAAATTATTTGAACTCTGAACGGAGGGTGAGCATGGAAATTCTACGTGTTGCAGCGATTGGCCTGGTTGGGGTGCTGGTTGCATTGCAGTTCAAGAGTTATAAAGGTGAATATGGCATCTATATCGGGATTGCAACAGGAATTCTTTTACTATGCGGCTCTATGGATGAATTGCAGGACATCATTCAGCTTTTGGCAGATTTTGAAACGCCTATTCTGGCAGGAACGTTAGGGAAAACCTTGATGAAGATTGTACTGCTGACCTATGTGGCGGAGTTTGCGGCAGGCGTATGCCGAGATGCAGGATACCAGTCGATTTCAGGACAGATAGAGGTGTTTGGAAAACTCTCTATACTGATACTGAGTCTGCCTGCCCTGAAAACACTGTTGACAAGCCTGTATGCTTTTTTGGAATGATGCAGTATCAAGGGGGAAGTGATATGTGGAGAATTCAAAAAAAGCAGTTATGCAAGACCATCTTGGTATTGGTACTGTTCTGTATCACAGCCATTCCGGTCTATGCGGCAGAGGCAGGACAAAGTAGTATGGGCGAACAGCCTGACTTTCAAGAAATTGAACAGGTTTTGACAGAAATACAAGGCACTCGTAAACTGAACTTCGGACAAGTATTTCAAGATGTATTAACAGGAAAAGAACCGTTAAATGTTAATTTAATAATTGATGAATGCTTGAAAATACTGACTTCTGAGATTGTTGAAAATAGATTCTCCATTATAAGCATTATATTGCTTTCTGTTTTATCGGCTGTATTATCCAATATCACTGCGGTATTTCGCAGCAGGCAGATCGCACAGATTGGATTTTATATGATGGCACTGCTGATCGCCGCATTACTGTTGCAAACAATGCGAACCACCGTAGAGATTGCGTCAGAGACAGTCGGAAATCTGGTGCTGTTTATGGAGGTACTTCTGCCGGCCTATTTTATGGGGGTGGCTTTTATTTCCGGCACGGCGGCAGCATCAACGTTTTATGGAACAGCTCTGCTTGCAGTTTTTTTGGTGGAGGGGGTACTGTCAGCCGTGGTATTGCCGATGATTCAGATTTATATCATGCTGGTGATAATCAATCATATTGTAGGGGAAGGGATGCTGGATCAATTTCTGAAGCTGTTAAAAAGTATGATTCAATATGTTCTGAAGACAGCCATTGCAGTAGTAATCGGAATCAATACAATTCAAAGCATGTTTACTCCCGTGCTGCATTCGGTTAAAACAAGCATGCTGACCGGAGCAGTATCGCTTCTGCCGGGAATGTCAGGTGTAACAGAGGCTACGTGGAACACCGTCGTCGGTTCCGCTGTGCTGATCAAGAATGCTGTGGGGGTAACGGCAGTTTGTATCATGATTTTCATAGTTTTGATTCCCATTGTAAAGCTGACTGTAATCATGTTTATGTATCGCATTGCGGCTGCGTTTGCCGGAGGATTGGCGGCCAACGGAACAGCAGAGTGCATCAGCGGAATGGGAGACGGGACAGGGATGCTGCTAAAAACAGTTGTTACGTCAATCGTGTTGTTTATGATAACGATTGCAATTGTTGCAGCCTCTACCAATGGAGGATATTAGGAATGTATACATATATCAGGGAAATCATGATCGAATTAGTAGAATTACTTGTATTTACGGGACTGATTCTGAATATCCTTCCGGGGGAGCAGTATCAGAAGTATGTGAAATTGTTGTTGGGGATTGTTTTAATTGCTTTTGTTATGGATGCTGGCGGCAAGGTAGAGAAAGGGACGTGGATCAAAAAAATAGACTTTACAGAAATATCCAACGAAAAATTAAATTTTGAAATGAGGGTGAATGAAAATATAGAAGAAAGTCAGTATTCACGGGCTTTATCCACATCTGAAAATAAAATTAAAACTATAATTAACAAATTATACCCAAATGATGAAATTGTCGCAAAGTCGGTTAAAATAAGCATTTGCGAGGATGTGGATAATGTGGATTACGGTAAGATTACAGCTGTAAAAGTGGAGGTTTCAAAAAATGTGGATAAGTCTGGTAATATCCTTGTGAATCATATAATTATCGGAAAAATAGATAAAAAGAGTGACGATTCAGAATATGCTGCACTGCAGATTAAAATTGCAGAAGCATTGGGCTTGGATGTGGAGGTGGTACAGGTTGTCCTTTCTTGAATTTGGCAGGAAAATAAAAAATCAATTACAGACAATGAAAAAGGATCAATATCTGATTGTCATTCTGACCGGAATTTTGTTATTGGTGATTACGATACCAACGGAACCTCGTAAAGATCAGGAGCAAAGTACACAGAAGGAAATGCAGAACACAGCCGGTGTCGAAATAGAGGGGGACGATTATGCCGGTGAGTATGCAGACGAGGTATATGCGACCATGCTTGAGGAGAAGCTTGAGCACGGACTTTCCTGTATTGCGGGTGCCGGCAGGGTGAAGGTTATGCTTACACTGAAGTCAGGAGCCGAGCGGGTCATACTGAAGGATGTTGGAGACAATGAAATACGTACGATAGAGCAGGATGCAGGAGGAGGGAGCCGTACTGTTACAGAAGTTGAAATGACAGAGACGACAATCTATACAGAGAATGGCGGTGGAGCAGCAATTCCGTACGTATCTAAGAGCCTGCCGCCACAGGTGGAGGGCGTGACGGTTATATGTGAAGGAGGAGAAAACTCAGTTGTAAGATCAAATATTACTGATGCTGTGAAGGCATTATTTCCAATAGAGGCGCATAAGATTAAAGTAGTCAGGATGGCTGTCACAAAAACAAACAGCGGTAAGGAGACAATTGAGAGATGAAGAATATAATGAAAAAGAATCAAATGATCATCACAGCACTTGCGATTATGATAGCCGTGGCCGGTTATCTGAACTTCACGGGCACCAAGTTTGAAAAAGAAGATACGGCGGCTGTACTTGAGGATGCGGTGCCAATAGAGGAAGCGGTACAGGAAACATCAGCAGAGGTAGCGGCAGAGGATACAATGACAGAGCAGGATGTTTTCGCGGATATTTCTGATGAGGATATCTATCTGGCAGAGGGATTGCAAAGTGACATTGAAAGCCTTGATTCTGAGGCAGAGGTGGCAGATGAGACAGGAATGACAGGAACAGAAAATGCAGTAGGGGAGGAACCCGGAGAAGCTGTATTTACAAGCTCCATGACGGGAGCCGGGATTGCCTCAAATGCAAAACTTCTGAAGGAACAGACCCGTGCAAAGAATAAGGAGACAATGCTTGAGGTGATTAATTCTGCTGCAGTGACGGATGTACAGAAGCAGGAGGCCATCAATCTGATGATTTCCATGGTGGATATAGCGGAACGTGAAACTGCTGCGGAGGTGCTCCTGTCGGCGAAGGGATTTTCGGATGTTGTGGTCAGCATCACGGACGGAACAGCAGATGTACTGGTCAATGCATATGAAGTATCTGACGCAGAGCGTGCGCAGATCGAAGACGTTATCAAACGTAAGACCGGAATCCCACCTGAAAATCTTGTAATTACTCCAATCGAGACCATTGAGTAAAGCAGCCATTGCTCTCATAAGAAAATCGTTACATAAAGTTGTATGAATGATGAAAAGCGGAAGGAATGCCACTTGTTTGGCGTTCCTTTTTATGGTATGATATTTTACTGAGTATATCAGTAGAAAAGGAGTGGACTTCAATGAATAAGAGAGTATTTCTGATCGTACTGGACAGCATGGGAATCGGCGAGATGCCGGATGCGGATGCTTATGGAGATAAAGGAACCAATACAATATTATCCTGTTCCAAGAGTCGTTTCTTTGGGGCAGAGAATATGGGAAAACTGGGATTGTTCAACATTGATGGCATGACCTGTGGAGAAAGAGTGGACCGGCCGACAGGAATCTATGGACGTATGACGGAAAGCTCCAGAGGAAAGGATACGACTATCGGTCACTGGGAAATCGCAGGAATCATCTCGGAAAAGCCATTGCCGACCTATCCGCAGGGATTTCCGCAGGAGATATTGGATCGCTTCAGTGAAGCAACAGGAAGAGGCGTTTTATGCAATCGGCCGTATTCCGGGACTGAGGTAATCAAGGATTACGGAGATGAGCATGTTAAGACAGGCAAGCTGATTGTGTATACATCTGCAGACAGCGTATTTCAGATTGCAGCACATGAAGATATCGTACCGCCGGAAACGCTGTATGAGTATTGCAGAATGGCACGTGAGATACTATGTGGTGAGCATGGTGTTGGACGTGTTATCGCCAGACCGTTTATAGGCAGCAATGGTCAATATACCAGGACATCAAACAGACATGATTTTTCACTGATCCCGCCCAAGACGACGATGCTGGATGTATTGTCGGAGAAGGGGCATGATGTCATCGGTGTCGGGAAGATCAAGGACATTTTTGCGGGAAAGGGATTAACGGAATACACCTATTCTAAGGGAAATGCAGATGGTATCGAACAAACACTGCAGCTGATGGAGCGAGACTTTAATGGCTTGTGTTTTGTAAATCTGGTTGATTTTGATATGCTGTATGGACACCGTAACGATATTGACGGTTATGCGAAGGCGATTCATTATTTCGATGATTTTCTGCCGCAAATGCTGGAAAAGCTGCAGGAGGATGATTTGCTGATGATCACGGCAGATCATGGCTGTGATCCGGGGTACACGGTGTCTACGGATCATTCAAGGGAGTATACTCCCTATTTGGTCTACGGAAAAAATCTGAAGGCAAAGAATATCGGAACGCGTCCGACCTTTGCGGACATTGGAGCAACCGTGCTTGATTATTTTGGAGTATCCGGGGATATTGCAGGCACTTCTGTATTATAATGTATTAGATGCTAATGTATTAAAGCGGAGAGTGAGCAGCCGCAGAAATAGAGAATTTGGAGGATATTATGTCAGGAACTACAAATGAAGCACAAATAGCAAAGCGTAGAACCTTTGCTATTATTTCGCATCCCGATGCAGGTAAGACAACATTGACGGAGAAGTTTCTTCTCTATGGAGGAGCGATCAACCTTGCAGGAAGCGTAAAAGGAAAAGCAACTGCCAGACATGCCGTGTCGGACTGGATGGAGATTGAGAAGGAGAGGGGTATTTCTGTTACTTCCTCAGTCCTGCAATTTGGTTATGACGGATTTTGCATTAATATACTGGATACTCCGGGACATCAGGATTTCTCAGAGGACACGTACCGTACGCTGATGGCAGCGGACTCGGCGGTTATGGTCATTGATGCCAGCAAGGGTGTTGAGGCACAGACCCGCAAGCTGTTTAAGGTATGCGGAATGCGGGGAATTCCCATTTTTACTTTTATCAATAAAATGGATCGTGATGCCAATGATACCTTTGAACTGTTAGATGACATTGAGAAGGAACTGGGTATCGCCACTTGTCCCATTAACTGGCCGATTGGCTCCGGTAAGCGATTTAAGGGGGTTTATGACCGCAGAGAGAAATGTGTCATCACCTATGAAGATACAGAGAAGGGAACCAAAGAGGGACATGCCACCAGAATCCCGGTAGGGGACGAGGAGCAATTGACGGCATACATTGGCGCAGAGGCAAGAGAACAGCTGACAGATGAAATGGAGTTGTTGGGCGGAGCCGGTGCAGACTTTGATTTGGAGCAGGTACAGAACGGTAAATTGTCACCTGTCTTCTTTGGGTCGGCGCTGACAAACTTCGGCGTAGAGATCTTTCTGAAATATTTCTTGGAAATGACAATGCCGCCGCTGCCTAGAAAATCAGATATCGGGATCATCCGCCCGGCGGAACACGATTTTTCTGCATTTGTATTCAAGATACAGGCAAATATGAACAAGGCGCATCGCGACAGAGTTGCATTTATGCGTATCTGCTCCGGAAAGTTCACAGCGGGCATGGAGGTCAATCATGTGCAGGGCGGTAAGATCATGCGCCTGTCCCAGCCACAGCAGCTGATGGCGTCTGAGAGAAAAATGGTAGAGGAAGCCTATGCCGGAGATATCATCGGTGTATTCGACCCGGGAATCTTTTCAATTGGGGATACGATTTGTATGCCGGGGGAAAGCTTCCGTTATGAGGGGATTCCGACCTTTGCACCGGAGCATTTTGCGCGGGTCAGACAGATTGACACGATGAAGAGAAAGCAATTTGTCAAGGGTGTTAACCAGATTGCACAGGAGGGCGCGATTCAGATTTTTCAGGAGATGAGCACTGGAATGGAGGAGATCATTGTAGGCGTGGTCGGGGTACTGCAGTTTGAGGTACTGAAATATCGGCTGGAAAATGAATATAATGTGGAAATCGCACTGGAAACACTTCCTTATGCACATATTCGCTGGATTCAGAATAAGGAGATAGATCTGGACAAGATTACCGGAACCTCGGATATGAAAAAGGTGAAGGATCTGAAGGGAAATCCGCTGCTGCTTTTTGTAAATGCATGGAGTGTCGGAATGACACTGGATAGAAATGAAGGCTTGATACTGGAAGAATTTAGTCGAGATTAGGATAAAGCGGATGAAGAAATGTAAAGGAATCATAATTGCTTTCATGGCGGCAAGTGTTCTGTCAATGACCGGATGCTCCTATGAATTTGCAGATTGGATTACGGAAAAAATATATGGGACAGCGGGGGAGACCACGCCAGAGGATCTTCAGGAGGAGTATGCAGAATTACCCCCGATTCCAACCGTGAGCGTGGAACCGTCCGCGGAGCTGACAGAGGAACCGCTGCCGGAACAGTCTGTGCCGGAGGAACAGCTCATCACAGTGCTGCAAGAGACAGAAGAAAGCGATGAGGACGTATATGAGGGCGTTTCCGAGGCGGGCTTAAAGGAGACGGCACAGGAACAGTCCGGTATAGATGGTTATGCGTATAGTACGCTGAATCAGGAGGAACAGAGAATTTATCTGGAAATCCTGACGATTTTACGTACAATGGAAGAAAATATTACCGTGTCTTCTACAGATACGGAACAGATCGACAAGGTATTCAAAAGCGTGCTGATCGATCATCCGGAGATTTTTTATGTGCAGGGCTATTCCATGAATAAGCTGACCAGAGGAGGCATTTTAAGCAAAATCACTTTGTCGGGAACCTATTCCATGACACAGCCTGAGAAGGAAGAAAAAGAAAGACTGGCGGTGGCGGCGGCTGCCAATATTCTGAGCCAGATGCCGGCCGATGCCTCAGAGTATGATAAGGTCAAATTTGTTTATGAATATTTGGTACGGCATACCGAATATGACATCAATTCCGAGCAGAATCAAAATATTCTGAGCGTACTTTTGAATGGCAGGAGTGTATGTCAGGGCTATGCCAAGACGGCACAATATCTGCTGAATCAATCCGGTGTATTTTGCACGCTGGCAGAGGGTGTAGTCAAGGGAGGCGAACCGCATGTGTGGAACATTGTGCGGATTGACGGCGAGTATTACAACACTGATGTGACCTGGGGAGATGCATCCTACAATATTACAGGTGCAGATGCGGCAACGGGAAATGCAAGTGTACCGGAAATCAATTATGATTATCTGAACATTCCGGATACGATGCTGCATTCATCACATGAGGTCAATTCACCGATTACGTTGCCCTCCTGCACTTCCATGAATGCAAATTATTATGTACGTGAAGGAATCTACTTCACGGTATTTGATAAAAACAAGGTCAAGGAGCTGTTTGAAAATGCGTATGCAAACGGAGAGATGACCGTGCAGCTTAAATGTGAGGATTCCTATATCTATCAGTCATATTACAATTATCTGATTACCAATGAGCATATATTTGATTATCTAAATGGAGGAAAGAGCGTCAGGTATGTTGAGATGCGGGAACAGTATTCCATGCTGTTCTATTTGTAAGCAGAGGGAGCATCCATTTCTGACAGCAGGATGTGAGATTGTAATGTAATTTGGACTATGCAAAAACCAGTGGGTTTGGTATAATGTGCAAGGAGTTATTTTTATAAAAATGATAGCAGTTGTCTTAGGATTCATAATATAGGAGGTAATATCATATGGCAAAGGAAACAGATAAATCTACAGTTACATTACAGGGAGATGCTTTCGGCGAGGTCAGGATCGCAGATGATGTTGTGGCTAATATCGCTGCACTGGCAGCAGTTGAGATAGAGGGCGTTGCGGCTACAGCAGGCAATATCACCAAAGAACTGATGAACAAGGTCGGCATGAAGACCATTGGTAAGGGCGTCAGAGTAGAGGTGGTGGAATCGGTAGTATCCGTAGAAATAGCTTTGATTATGGAATATGGTTATAATATTCCGACGACATGCAAGAATGTACAGGAGAGAATCAAGGCTGCAATTGAGAATATGACCGGTTTGGAAGTATCAGATGTCAATATCCGTATAGCAGGCATCAATATGGAAAAGCAGGATCGTTAGTCGGGAGAAGGATATGAGCAGAAGACAAATTCGAGAGCATATATTTAAGATGCTGTTTCGAGTGGAATTTAATTCTCCGGAGGATATGCCGGAGCAGATCAGATTATATATTGAGGATCTTCCTGATATTTCAGAGAAGGATTCTGAGCATATTCAGAAAAAATATGATGATATTGTGAAAAAACTCCCGGAAATCGATCAAATGATCGAAGAGAAGGCAGAAAGCTGGAGTATACAGCGAATGGGTAAGGTAGATCTGACAATCATCAGACTTGCCATATATGAGATGAAATATGATGACACCATTCCGGTGAGTGTAGCAATCAATGAAGCAGTGGAGATTGCCAAGCGTTTCGGTCAAGATGAGTCACCTGCGTTTGTGAACGGAGTATTGGCAAAAATGGCATAATGAATAATGTTTATTCTGTGGGTCAAGTAAATTCTTATATCAAAAACATGTTTGCACAGGACTTTATGCTGAGGAGCGTTTATGTTAAGGGAGAAGCTTCCAATGTAAAGTACCATTCCAGCGGGCATATCTATTTTACCATGAAAGATAAAAATGGAGCGATCACATGTGTGATGTTTGCGGGAAATCGCTCCGGCCTGAAGTTTCAGTTGAAAGAGGGCCAACAAATCATTGCCGGCGGCAGTATTGAGGTGTATGAGCGGGATGGCAAGTACCAGCTGTATGCCCGTGAGATTACGCTGGATGGAATGGGTCTTCTGTATGAACGCTATGAGCAGTTGAAGCGTGAACTGGAAGAGATGGGAATGTTTGCACAGGAATACAAAAGGAATGTACCGAAGTATGCAAATACGGTTGGTGTGGTAACTGCACCCACCGGTGCAGCCATACAGGATATCATCAATATTTCCAAGAGAAGAAATCCATATGTGCAGTTGATGCTTTATCCGGCACAGGTGCAGGGTGAAGGAGCAGCGGAAAGCATTGCAAAGGGCATCCGTGCTTTGGAACAGAAAAAGGTGGATGTGATCATTGTCGGCCGTGGCGGAGGTTCCATTGAGGATTTGTGGGCATTTAACGAAGAAATTGTTGCCAGGGCGATTTTTGACTGCAGTGTGCCGGTTATTTCAGCAGTTGGACATGAAACTGATACGACCATTGCAGATTATGTGGCAGACCTGCGTGCACCGACCCCTTCTGCGGCGGCAGAACTGGCCGTGTTTTCCATTGCAGATTATACACAGAAATGTTTCGACTATTACAGTTCCGTAAATCATCGTTTCCGCATGAAGCTGTCTCTGCAGAAAGCCAGGCTGGAACAATTGCAGCTACGCATGACTTATCTGAGTCCGAGGAGCAGGGTGCAGGAAAAGCGAATGTATGCCGCTGAACTGGATAACAGGCTGAATGAAGCGATGCAGGCAGCATTGCTGCGCAGAAAACATAGATTGGAATTATATATTGAAAAACTGAAGGGTCTATCTCCGTTAGATAAGCTGAATCAAGGACTGACCTATGTTACGGATGCTGAGGGAAGACCGGTTTCAGATGTTGAGGCGGTAGAATTAAAGCAGAAACTGATGCTGCAGATGAAGAACGGTAAGATTTCGGCGATTGTTTTAGACAAAGAGATAATCAGAAGGGAGCATTGACGGATGACCATAAAGGATGAAACGTTACAGGAATCCCCTAAAGAGGAGGAAATCACGCTGGAGGATGCTTTTGGACAGGTAGAAGAAGTTTTGAACCGGTTGGAAGCCGAGGATACTTCCTTGGAAGAATCCTTTAAAGTATATCAGGAAGGGATGCGTCTGCTGAAGCTGTGCAACGATAAAATTGATCATGTGGAGAAACAGGTTTTGATCATGGGCGAGAAGGGTGAATTAAATGAATTTTGAACATGTCACGAAGGATAAAGTGAAAGAGATTGAAACGATTCTCAGACGATATCTGCCTGAAGAAAAGGGATGTCAGAAAACAGTGCTGGAAGCAATGAATTACAGTGTGCTCGCAGGAGGAAAGAGGCTGCGTCCGCTTCTGATGCAGGAAACCTATCGTATGTTTGGCGGTACGACCCATATCGCAGAACCGTTCATGGCTGCACTTGAGATGATACATACCTATTCGCTGGTACATGATGATCTGCCGGCAATGGATAATGACGAATACCGCAGAGGCCGTAAAACAACACATGTTGTGTATGGAGAGGCAATGGGCATTCTGGCTGGAGATGCGCTTTTGAATTATGCATTTGAGACAGCAATACAGGCTTACGATATGACTTCTGAGTATCAAAGAGTTACCGCGGCAATGAAGGTATTGGCAGGAAGAGCCGGAATCTATGGTATGATCGGTGGACAGACGGTGGACATCGAGGCAGAGCATAAGCAAACGAAACTGGATGAAGAACATCTGTTATTTATACATGAGAACAAGACAGGCGCCTTGATACAGGCGGCCATGTGCATCGGTGCCATATTAGCAGGAGCGGATGAGGAAGCTGTCAGGAATATGGAACAGTGTGCACTTGATATAGGGGTGGCATTTCAGATTCAGGATGATATACTGGATATAACTTCAACAACAGAGGTGCTTGGCAAACCGGTTGGAAGCGATGCAAAAAATGAAAAAATGACTTATGTATCGCTGAAGGGTATGGATCAGGCAATAGAAGATGTGCAGAAATATTCAAAGCGTGCAATGGACATTCTGGAAAAGTATACAGGCGAGGACAGATATCTGCTCACACTGGTACAGTCTCTGATTACCAGAGTACATTAAGAAAATCAAACGATCAGATAAGGTGGTATATAGATATGATACTGGACTGCATCAATCAGCCGAATGACATCAAGACTGTCGATCCGGAAGAATATAACGAACTGGCAGAGGAAATCAGACAGTTCCTAATTGAAAAAATCAGTATTTCCGGCGGACATCTGGGATCGAATCTCGGTGCGGTGGAACTGACAATGGCATTACATCTGTCGCTGGAACTGCCGGAAGACAAAATTGTCTGGGATGTAGGACATCAGTCTTATACACATAAGCTTCTGACGGGCAGAAGAGACGGCTTTGACGGTTTGCGCAAATATGGCGGTATGAGTGGGTTCCCGAAACGCAAGGAGAGTGATTGTGATGCTTTTGACACAGGTCACAGTTCAACTTCCATATCAGCAGGACTGGGGCTTGTAAAGGCAAGGGATATCAAGGGAGAGAATCATACAGTCGTATCGGTCATCGGAGACGGCGCCTTGACCGGCGGCATGGCATATGAGGCTTTGAATAACGCCTCCAGACTGGAAACGAACTTTATCATTATATTAAATGATAATAATATGTCAATTGCGGAAAATGTAGGCGGTGTATCTAAATATCTGCAAAGCATCAGAACAGCCGATGCATACAAGGGCTTTAAGGTTGGTCTTGAGAACAGTCTGCTGAAAATACCGAAGTATGGTGATGCAGTGGTGGACACGCTCAAACGATACAAGAGCGGAATCAAGCAGCTTGTTGTGCCGGGAATGTTTTTTGAAGATATGGGAATCACCTATTTGGGGCCGGTGGACGGTCATGACATCAAAGCAATGCAGAAGGTGCTGCGTGAGGCGAAGAAGGTTGAAAAGGCCGTTTTGGTTCATGTGATAACCAAGAAGGGCAAGGGATATCTGCCGGCCGAGAGGCATCCGGCCAGGTTTCATGGCGCAGAGCCGTTTGAGATTGAAACAGGACTGCCTACGAAGAATCGGATCAAGGCAAATTATACAGATGTCTTTTCCACCGTGATGACAAAGCTGGGAGCAAGAAATGAGCGTGTAGTCGCAATTACGGCTGCTATGCCGGACGGAACGGGGCTGAAACGGTTTTCCAATATGTATCCGGATCGCTTTTTTGATGTCGGCATTGCAGAAGAACATGCTGTGACCTTTGCAGCAGGATTGGCGGCAGGTGGTTTGCGACCGATTGTGGCAGTTTATTCTTCTTTTTTGCAGCGTGCCTATGATCAGGTGCTGCATGATGTCTGTATACAGGATCTTCCGGTAGTATTTGCCATTGACAGAGCCGGACTGGTCGGAAGTGACGGGGAGACGCATCAGGGAATTTTTGATCTGTCCTATTTGTCCTCGATACCGAATATGCATGTTATGGCTCCGAAGAATAAGTGGGAACTTTCCGATATGATGAAGTTTGCGGTTGCATTTGAACATCCGATTGCTCTGCGGTATCCACGAGGAGAAGCATATGACGGCTTGAAGGAGTTCAGAGAGCCAATCGTTTTGGGCAAGAGCGAGGTGCTTTACGAGGAGGGCGACATTGCACTGCTCGCAGTGGGCAGCATGGTCAAGGAAGCTCAGCGTGTCAGAACTGAACTGAAGGATAGAGGTTATTCCTGCAGTCTGGTCAATGCTCGTTTTGTGAAGCCAATTGATGAAACTATGGTATCAACTATGGCCGGATTCCATACACTGCTTGTAACACTGGAGGAAAATGTCCTGAGTGGAGGATATGGCGAGAAGGTACGTGAATATTGTGATCGTATGAGACTGGATACAACAGTTTTGAACATTGCACTTCCGGATGAATATGTAGAACACGGAAATGTAGAACTTTTGAAAAAGGAAGTTGCGATTGACAGCGAATCGATTATCAAGAGAATCATAGCGGAGTATGTCAGCATATGAAAGAACGTTTAGATGTATTATTGGTAAAATTGGGACTGGCGGAATCCAGAGAAAAGGCCAAGGCAATCATTATGTCCGGCAATGTGTTTATCAAAGGGCAGAGAGAGGACAAGGCAGGGACAACCTTTGAAGAGGAAGGTCTGGAAATTGAGATCAAGGGTTCAACCTTACCCTATGTCAGTCGTGGCGGACTGAAGCTGGAGAAGGCCGTGGAAGTTTTTGAAATCAACGTGCAGAATATGATTTGTATGGATATAGGTGCTTCTACCGGTGGATTTACGGACTGTATGCTGCAAAATGGTGCACGCAGGGTATATTCCATTGATGTGGGACATGGTCAGCTGGCGTGGTCACTGCGGCAGGACGACAGAGTTGTCTGTATGGAGAAGACAAATTTTCGTTATGTTACGACAGAGGACATTCCGGAGGTGATTGAATTTGCGGCAACGGATGTATCCTTTATCTCCCTGACGAAAATCTTACCGCCGGCATATGCACTGCTGAAGGAAAATGCAGATATGGTATGCCTGATCAAACCACAGTTTGAAGCGGGCAGAGAACATGTGGGAAAAAAGGGCGTTGTCAGAGACCCTGCTATTCATGAAGAAGTGATTGAAAAGATTGTCTTACACTGTATGAGTATTGGTTTTTCGGTGATGGGCATGGATTATTCTCCCATAAAAGGGCCGGAGGGTAATATCGAATATCTTTTATATATCAGGAAAACAGGAATCATTGCAGAAGAAGACAGAAAAGATGAGATCAGGGAACTGGTAAAAAGAGCGCACGGGCTTCTGCAGTAAAGATATGAGGTGAAGGGATGAGGCATTTCTTTATAGTAACCAATCAGAGTAAATTGGAAGCATATACAACAGCCCAGCGAATCCAAAAGTATCTGACAGAACATGATTGTCAATGTGTGATGCAGGATTTTGTGCGTTGCTCCAAAGGGGAAAAGGGTGGTCATCTGAAGGCTTCGGATCTACCGGAAGAAGTGGAATGCATTATTGTCCTTGGCGGTGACGGTACGCTGATTCAGACAGCCAGAGATATGGCGACGAGAGAGATTGCGTTGATCGGTGTAAATCTTGGAAGGCTGGGGTATCTTGCCGAGGTGGAAAAGGAGCATATCGAGCCGACGCTGGAAAGACTGATCCGGGATGAATACGAGTCAGAGGAAAGAATGATGCTGTGCGGCATTGCCAACATCAATGGGAAAGAACTGCAGAAAGAATTTGCCCTCAATGACATTGTCATTACAAGAAGTGGTTCTCTGCGGCTGATTACCTTTCACGTATATGTCAACGGAATGCTGCTGAAGACCTATGGTGCAGACGGCATCATCATATCTACGCCAACCGGTTCTACAGGATACAATCTGTCTGCCGGAGGTCCAATCGTGGAGCCGGGGGCACGTGTGCTTCTGCTGACGCCCATTAATGCTCATACGCTCAATTCGAGGAGTATTATTTTGTCACCGGAGGATGATATCAAAATAGAAATTGGCGCTGGACGGCACGGTAATATTGAAGCAGCAGAGGCCGTATTTGATGGGGCAGTCACGGCTGAAATGACTTCCGGAGATTATCTGAAGATTGGAAAGGCAAAGGAGACGACCAGAATTATTAAAATGAGCAAAGAAAACTTTTTGGATGTATTGCGTAGGAAGTTCGCAGATGCGGAGTAAAAAAAATGAAAAATAACAGACATCAGAAAATCATTGAGTTGGTGCAGCAATATGCAATCGACACACAGGAGGAACTTGCCAGAAGACTGAATGAGGCAGGCTTCGAGGTGACGCAGGCAACCGTGTCAAGAGATATCAGACAATTAAAATTAACGAAGACGACAGGGACTGACGGCAAGTCACGATATGTCTTTCTGGGAGAAAGCGGAACAGAACTTGCAGAGAAGTATATCAGAGTATTGCGGGACGGACTTGTCTCTATGGATATGGCTCAGAATATTTTGGTGGTCAAGACGGTATCAGGCATGGCAATGGCAGTTGCAGCGGCTTTGGACGCAATTGATTTTCATGAGATCGTAGGCTGCATTGCAGGGGATGATACGGTGATGTGTGCAGTTCGGAGCGTTGAAGATACACGTATTGTGATGGATAAAATCAGAGAATTACAGAGGTAAGACATGTTAACAAATCTTCATGTGAAAAATTTGGCCCTGATAGAAGAGGCAGAGATAGATTTTAAAGGCGGGCTTAACATTCTGACAGGCGAAACTGGTGCAGGTAAATCTATTATTATTGATTCGGTTCATTTTGCATTGGGTGGAAAACTGTCAAAGGATTTTGTGCGCGACAATGCAGACTATGCACTGGCAGAACTGATTTTTGTTCCGGATAATGAAAAACAGTTGAAGGCAATCCGTGCACTGGATATTCCGGCAGAGGATGAAATTGTGATGCAGCGCAAGATCGTAAACGGAAGAAGTGTCAGCAGGGTAAATGGTGAAGTGGTGACAGCAGGCGTATTGCAGGAGCTTGCGGCAATCCTGATTGATATTCACGGACAATATGAGCATCAGTCCTTATTGCAAAAAAAGAAACATATGCAGGTGCTGGATGAGTTTTGCACAGACGAATTACGGACGTTATTAAAAGAAGTACGTGAACAATATGAACAGTACACGGAACTGGAGCATGAATTACAGCAGGCAGAGACTACGGATGACCGCAAGGACCAGGAGACAGCGCTGGCACAGTTCGAGATACAGGAAATCCGCCAGGCAGAGCCGAAGCCGGGTGAGGATGCGGAACTTGAGACGGGTTATCGAAAAATGGTCAATGCTAAGAAGATCATTGAGGGTATCAATTCCGTACATTACAGTACAGGCTATGATTCGGAAAATGGAGCAGGTGAGGGCGTTGGCAGGGCTTTGCGTGAACTGAAGAGCATTGCCGGCTATGATGAAGAACTGGACACAATGCTGCAGGAACTGTCAGAAATTGATAATCTGCTGAATGATTTTAACAGGCATGTATCAGATTATTTATCAGATTTGGAATTTGGAGAAGAAGAATTTCATCAGGTAGAGGATAGGCTGAATCTGCTGAATCACTTGAAGGATAAGTATGGTACAACAATTGAGGATGTGCTTGCATATTGTGAATTGCAGGAGCAAAAGCTTGAAAAACTGTTGGATTATGAGACCTATATGCGTCAGCTTCGGGACAGAACAGCAAGGGAAAAAGAAAAACTTCTGGAGCTGTATGCACGTGTAACAGAGATACGCAGCCGAAATGCAAAAATTTTAGCTGAACAGATGAAAAAAGCGTTGTCGGATTTGAATTTTCTTGAGGCATGCTTTGAAATTGAAGTACGTGTACTGCCGGATTATCTGTCAGCCACAGGGAATAATGAAGTGGAATTTATGCTTTCCACCAATCCGGGAGAACGGGTGAAACCACTTGGTGAGGTGGCGTCAGGTGGTGAGATGTCAAGAATTATGCTGGCAATTAAGACAGTCCTTTCCAATAAGGATGAAACCTCAACGTTGATTTTTGATGAAATAGATGCCGGAATCAGCGGCAGGACAGCTCAAAAGGTATCCGAGAAGCTGGCACTGCTGTCAAAGGAGCATCAGGTCATCTGCATCACTCATCTTCCGCAGATTGCTGCTATGGCAGATGCACATTATGAAATTACAAAACAGACGACAGGAACGCATACAGTGACACACGTCCGTGAATTAACGAAGGATGCGGCAGTGCAGGAGCTTGCAAGACTGCTTGGGGGTGCGAAGATTACACCTGCCGTATTACAGAATGCAGCTGAAATGAAAGAATTGGCGACAGAAAAGAAAAAGATGATTGAAAAATAAAAAAAATCATATACTAAGAGAAGCGTACACGTCAAATGTGTATGCTTTTTTTAGTTGGTGTGTATGGCAAAGCCGGAACACACTAGAAAGCAGAAAGGTGTGAACTACATGAACCGAAGATATCGTATCTATAGGCGCGTGTTAATCGTAATATGCACGGCTGCGGCAATTCTGTTATGTTTTATGACATACAGAGAAATGCAGGATAGTGTACCTGATGAAATCAGAATCGTAAACGGACGAGAGGATGAACTGAGTCTTAATGTACCAATTACGGGTGTTATATATTCGGGACAGATGGTAACAGCATCGGCTATAAAAGGCGTAGAGGTAGATCTTTCTGAACCGACCAGATTCATCACATCGACGACAGGCAATTATATCATGGACTGCCGGCTGTTTGGCATTGTACCGCTCAAGCAGGTTGATTTCAGCGTAATTGAAGAAACGGATCTGATTCCTGCCGGTATTCCTATTGGGATTTTTGTGGAAACGGACGGCGTTATGGTGATCAGTACCGGATCCGTCGGAGAATTGGACGGAAATAATCACCATCCTGCCGAGCATATACTTTGTGCAGGCGACTACATTGAAAAGGTTGATGGTATTGCAATTGCAGATAAGAAGGAATTGATGCAGCGAGTGAGCGAGAGCGAAGGCAGGGAATTGATTTTGGATATACGCAGAGGAGGTGCACAGTTTCAAAGCAAAATAACACCAGTTATGTCAAGCGACGGAGTGTATAAAATGGGAGTGTGGGTACGCGATAATATACAGGGTATCGGAACATTGACCTTTGTGGACCAGAATCTCCGATTTGGTGCATTGGGACATGGAATCAACGATGTAGATACCGCCATGCTGATGGAGGTGGATACCGGTACGCTATATCATACTCAAATATTGTCTGTGATTCGAGGAGAAAGCGGAAAACCGGGGGAATTGACAGGAATGATTGATTATATGCCGGAAAATGAACTCGGAGAGATTACAGATAACACGGAGCATGGTGTGTTTGGACTTGGAAATGAGTCGCTGCTGAGGGATGTATCAGGAGAAGCACTTCCTATTGGGATGAAGCAGGATATTGTGCTCGGACCTGCGCAGATCATATGCTCTTTCAATGGAAACCGTGAGGTCTATGATATAGAGATAGAAGGCATTGATATGGTGACAGAGAGTGTAAACAGAGGAATCATACTCAAAGTGACAGATGAGCGATTATTGTCATTAACAGGTGGAATTGTACAAGGAATGT
>CAZABT010000046.1:0-18693 GCA_964483395.1 uncultured Lachnospiraceae bacterium | reverse complement strand
TTTGGCAGAATTTTAACAGGATAGGGTTTGACAGAATGAAAATAGAAGACTATAATGCATAATTAATAAAAGAGTACAGGTAGTTAAAACAGGATAGGAAGTAAAACAGCAGGGACTTTTGACCGCACAAATGAGTGCTGTCGGAAGTCTTTTCATCTATTTTACTATTTTCTTTTCATAGAAAAGAGGATATAATCAAACTAATATTCACATGGGAAATACTGCAAGTGAAAGGTGTGTGAAAGATGAAAGATATCATTAATCAATTATCAGAAATAGAAAAAACTGCAGATACGATTGTGACAGAGGCTGTTAATAAAAAGGATTCCATTTTTATGGAAGCAGAAGATAAAAAGAAAGCCTATGACGAGGAAATGACGCAGGATGTCGAAAAAAGAATTCGACACTTAAAGGAAAGCCTGTATGCGAAAAAGGATCAGGATATGACAGATCTGAAGGTGGGCACACAAAAGGCGATCGAGGACATTCAAAGTATTTATGATCAGCAGCATAGTGAATTGGCACAGCAGATAGTGAATAGGATAGTAGGTGCATGATATATGAGCGGATTAATATCTTATAGCGGACTTACAACAAAGGTGCGGGCTATCAGGGGTAAAATGCTGAAGCAGGAGCAGTTTCTTGAACTTGCAGAGTGTGGAAGTGTTGCAGAGGTAATTGGATATTTAAAGAATACCGAGGAATATGGAGACTTATTTTCATCGATGGAGCCTGCGGAAGCACATAGAGGAAATATTGAAAAGCTGTTAAAAAAACAATATTATTCTGATTTTGAGAAATTATATCGTTTCGCGGATGCCGGACAGAGAAGATATTTAGCATTATTCTTCAAAAAATTTGAGTTAGCATTTTTAAAAACCTGTCTCAGAAATATTTGCAGAACAAATAGTGAAGACAGAAGTGACAGAGAAATTTCAGTGCTTTTGCAGAAGCATTCTAAGCTGGACATGGTTGCTCTACAATCTGAAACAACAATAGAGGGTTTTGTAGATAAACTGAGAAATACGGAATATTATGATTCTTTCAAACGGGTACTGGAGGGAGACAGAAGGACGTTATTCCATTATGAAGCGGCTTTGGATTTATATTATTTCACAAGATTTTGGAAGGAAAAGAGCAAATCTTTTCATGGAATAGATGGAAAGGTACTGGATAGATCTTTTGGATATAAAATAGATATTTTAAATATGCAGTGGATTTATCGTTCTAAGAAGTATTACCGATTATCGGATGCAGAGATTTATGCAATTCTGATTCCGATAAGGTATCGGCTTACGAAGCAGGATATTGAAAGAATGGTCGAGGCAGCAGATGCAAAGGCTTTTCTGACAGCTATTCAGCACACGGCATATTATAAGATATATCCGGAGATTTCAGGAGAAACGCTGGAAGATATGTATATTTACCTGTTGGATAATGTTCATGACAGTGATGGATATCAATATCCCTATTCCGTAGCAATCCTAAATTCTTATTTATATAGGAAGGAATACGAAATCAATAAGATCACAACGATCATGGAATGTATCCGATATAGTGTAGACAGACGGGAAACGATACGGTATGCGAGATTAAATGAAGGATAGGCTGGCAGAACAAACGGGATCATCAAAAAGGAAGTATAGCATATGATTAAAAAAATGAAATTTATTAACATTATGGGACCGGTTACGGAGTTTGACCGTGTTGTACAAAACTACTTTCACAAGTATGACATTCAGATAGAGAATGCGATGTCTGAGTTAAAAACGGTACATGATATTAAGCCTTTTGTAGAGATTAATCCTTATGAGAGCAGACTTCGCAAATGTGAAGAATTAACGGCACAGATGAAGGAACCGGCAGAAAGGCTGGAGGATCGTATCCGTGTTAAGGAAGCCATCAAGATTGTAGATAAGGCAGATACGGCTGTTCATTCCATTGAAGAGAAGATCAAGACCTTGGAAGCAGATAAGGCGGCCGCCAGTGAATCTCTCAAGAAAATACAACCCTTTCGGGCGCTGCAGTTTGATGTATCCAAAATATTGGATTTCAAATTTATAAAGTACAGATTTGGAAAGTTTCCAAAGGATTATTATATGAAATTCAAAAAAATGGTTTATGACAATACAAAAACTATTTTTCTGGATTGTTATGATGATATGGAATATGTATGGGGCGTATATTTTGCCACAAAGGAAACGGTAGATAAGGTAGATGTAGTCTTTGCTTCACTGCATTTTGAACACATCTTTATTCCGGATGAATATGAGGGAACGACAGAGGAAGCCTGTGTAACGCTGGAAAAGAAAATTGCCGGACTGGATGAAGAAATAGCATCTATCATGCAGAAGAAGCGGCAGTTATTAGAGGAGCTTGCACCAAGGGTATTTCTTGCAAAGGAAAGGCTGACGCTATATGCTAATAATTTTGATGTGAGAAAGCTTGCGGCTTGCACCGATCAGGGAGAAAAGACCTATTTTATTTTATGTGGCTGGATTGCAGAGGATGATGAGACGAGACTGGAAAAAGACCTGCTGCAGGATGTACAGATTACATGTTTTTCAGAGGATGAACATACCAATATTTTCTCAACACCACCGACACAGCTTAAAAATCCCAAAATATTCAGACCATTTGAAATGTATATCCGAATGTATGGCCTGCCGGCATATAATGAAATAGATCCAACTATTTTCGTGGCACTGACTTATGCTTTTATTTTTGGGGTTATGTTTGGAGATGTTGGACAGGGCTTGTGTCTTTTCATCGGAGGAATGCTGTTATATAAGTTTAAGAAGATGGATCTTGCGGCGATTGTCGGTACCTGTGGAATTTTTTCTACGATATTCGGATTTATGTTTGGAAGCTTTTTTGGATTTGAAGATGTGATTAAGCCGATATGGATACGACCCTTGAATCAGATGTCAGAGGTGCCGTTTGTCGGAAAGCTGAATTATATTTTTATTGTAACGGTTGCTTTTGGAATGGGAATCATCTTGTTGACAATGATTTTCAATATGATCAATTCCTATAAGGCAAGGAATCTTGAAAAGGGCATACTTGACACGAACGGTCTGGCAGGATTTATTTTCTTTGGGTCAGTTGTGACAGTGGTGGTTCTTTTCATGACAGGGCACAGTCTGCCGGGAGGTATCGTATTACTGGTTATGTTTGGGCTTCCCCTGCTTGCCATTGCACTGAAGGAACCTATTATGAATACGGTACAAAAGAAAGCAAAGCGGCTGCCGGAAGGTGTGGGCATGTATATTACACAGACTTTTTTTGAATTGTTTGAGCTGCTGCTTAGTTATTTTTCCAATACATTGTCTTTCGTGCGTGTCGGCGCATTTGCAGTCAGCCATGCAGCCATGATGGAGGTTGTGCTGATGCTTGCAGGAGCGGAGGAAGGAAATGCAAATATTGCAGTATTGATCATTGGTAACATTTTTGTATGCGGCATGGAAGGATTGATCGTAGGAATTCAGGTATTGAGACTGGAGTTTTACGAAATGTTCAGCCGTTTTTATAGAGGTACGGGGCACGCTTTTAAGCCATTTAGGGCAGCAGGGAAAAAATAGAAAACATATTCTAAGGAGGTCATGATTATGACAATGGTAGTAAAAGTAACATTAGCAATTGCATTGGTACTCAGTATTGTAATTCCGTTTGGAGCGTTTCTTTTGGGAGAACAGAGCAAGGGACGATATAAGACAACCATCGGAGTGAATGCATTTTTCTTCTTTTCGACATTATTGATTGCAAATATTCTGATGTTCAACACAGCATATGCGGCTGAAACAACGGAAGCAGCATCCGGTCTGGCTACAGGCCTTGGATTTATCGGTGCAGCAGTTTCAACGGGTCTGTCCTGCATGGGCGGCGGCATTGCGGTTGCTTCTGCAGCAAGTGCAGCACTGGGTGCAATCAGTGAGGATCAGAGCATTCTTGGAAAATCTTTGATCTTTGTAGGATTGGCAGAAGGTATTGCTTTGTATGGGCTGATTATTTCCTTTATGATCTTAGGTAAATTATAATAATTGGATAGTGTCAAATGATGTATGAAAAAACCGAAATAATTGGTAAGAGGTATATTCTATGAAAATGTACTTAATCAGTGACAATGTAGACACATATACAGGCATGCGTCTTGCCGGTATTGAGGGAGCTGTCGTCCATGAGCGGCCGGAATTAAAGGAGGAGCTTGACAGGGCGATCGCCGATAAGAGTATAGGAATCATTCTGTTGACGGAGAAGTTCGGAAAGGAATTTCCGGATATTATAGATGACGTACGTCTCAATAGAAGAATCCCATTGATCATTGAGATACCGGACCGGCATGGTACGGGACGCAGTCCCGACTTTATCACGTCTTATGTGAATGAGGCAATTGGCTTGAAGCTATAAGACGATGACAGGAGATGAGAGGATATGACGATCGAGGAAAAGATACAGTATTTTCTGGATGAGACCATGATGAATGCGCGCAAACAGGCATACAATACGATTGAGGAGTATTATGCCTCTGCAGAAAAGATGCTGTCTGAATATAAGGAAACCAAAAAGCAGGAAGCAGAGCTGCGAATAGATGCAGAAAAGGAAAGTATGAAGCGCGTCATCAATAAAGAGGTTTCAGCAGAGCAGATATTGATTCGTAAGGAATTGTCTGATAAGCAGAACGAGTTGGAGCAGAAATTGTTTGATGAGGTAGGACAACTGTTGGATGCATATATGAAGACAGATGTGTATGAAGAATTGCTGCTGACTCAGATTAAGGCAGCAAAAGAGTTTGCCGGTGAGGATGAAATTACGATTTATATTGATCCCAAGGATGTTCAGAAAAAAGAGACATTAGAGACTGCTTCCGGCTGTGAACTTACAGTCAGCGGATACTCCTTTGTCGGAGGAACGCGTGCAGTTACAAATTCCGGCAAAATACTGATAGATAATTCATTTGAAACGATGCTGAAAGAAGAACGTGAGAAATTTGTCTTCCAAGGAGGACACTGATATGGAAAAAACAGGAGTCATTTATGGAATTAACGGCCCGGTCATTTATTTGAAGGGAAATACAGGCTTCAAAATGGCTGAGATGGTTTATGTAGGACAGGAGAAGCTGGTAGGTGAGGTCATTGGTCTGACTACAGAGATGACAACCATACAGGTCTATGAGGAGACCAGTGGATTGAAACCGGGAGAAACAGTCATTGCAACCGGTTCAGCAATTTCTGTTACGTTAGGCCCAGGAATTATTAATAATATATTTGATGGTATAGAGAGACCGCTGACAGAAATTGCAAAAGCGTCTGGAATCTATATCAGCCGTGGTATCAGTGCGGATGCATTGGATACAAAAAAGAAGTGGGATGTACACATGACGATATCTTCCGGTGACAGAATCGAGGGAGGAATGATCATCGCAGAAGTGCCGGAGACGGCAGCAGTGGTGCACAAATCCATGGTTCCGCCTTATGTTGCAGGGATTGTAAAAAGTGTTGTACCGAATGGACAGTATACGGTTATGGATACCGTGGCCGTACTTGAAACAGATCAGGGCGAAAAGTATGAGCTGAAGCTGGCACAGAAATGGCCGATCAGAGTGACAAGACCTGTAGCGAAGCGCCATACAACAACGATACCTCTGTTAACAGGGCAGAGGATACTGGATACGCTGTTTCCGATTGCAAAGGGTGGAACAGCAGCAATACCGGGCGGTTTCGGTACAGGAAAAACGATGACGCAGCATCAGATCGCAAAGTGGTCGGACGCTGACATTATCATATACATCGGATGTGGTGAGCGTGGAAATGAGATGACGGAGGTTCTGGAGGACTTCTCTAAGCTGGAAGATCCGAAGACCGGAAATAAACTGATGGCCAGAACCACATTGATTGCAAATACCTCGAATATGCCGGTGGCGGCAAGAGAAGCTTCTATTTATACAGGTATTACACTGGCAGAATACTATCGGGATATGGGATATGATGTGGCGATTATGGCTGATTCAACTTCCCGTTGGGCAGAAGCACTTAGGGAATTGTCTGGAAGATTGGAGGAAATGCCGGCAGAGGAAGGCTTTCCTGCATATTTGGCATCCAGACTGTCTGCATTTTATGAAAGAGCAGGCATGACGGAGAATCTGAATCATACAGAAGGCTCTGTTTCCATTATTGGTGCGGTATCCCCGCAGGGCGGCGATTTTTCCGAGCCGGTGACACAGAATACAAAGCGATTTGTAAGATGCTTTCTGGGACTGGACAAATCTCTTGCCTATGCAAGACATTTTCCGGCAATCAATTGGCTGACCAGCTATAGTGAATATCTATCTGATTTGACACCGTGGTATCAACAGCATGTATCTCCGGATTTCATGAGTTATCGTGCGAGAATGATCACATTGCTGAATCAGGAAAGTAATCTGATGGAAATTGTTAAGCTGATTGGTGCAGATGTTCTGCCGGATGATCAGAAGCTGATTATGGAAATATCCAAGGTGATTCGTATCGGATTTCTGCAGCAAAATGCATTTCATGCAGAAGATACCAGTGTGCCGATGGAGAAACAGCTTAAAATGATGGAAACCATACTGTATCTCTATGACCAATCAAGAAAATTGATTGCAATGGGCATGCCAATGTCCATATTGAAGGAGGACAGCATTTTTGACAGAGTCATTACCATTAAATATGATGTCCCGAATAAAGAACTGCAGATGTTTGATCAATACAAGGCAGACATTGATAGGTTTTATGAAAAGGTACTGGAGAAAAACCAGTAAGGAGGGGAAAGCATATGTCAATTCATTATATAGGATTAAATGAGATCAACGGTCCCCTGGTAGTGCTGGAGGGTGTTAAGGATGCTGCTTTTGACGAGATTGTTGAGATACTTGTAGAAGGAAAAGAAAAGAAGCTGGGAAGAATCATAGAATGTTATGAGAATAAGGCAGTTATACAGGTTTTCGAGGGTACGGACAATATGTCTTTGAAGAATACTCATACAAGACTGACAGGTCATCCGATGGAGATTGCTTTATCGCCGGAGGTTCTTGGACGAACCTTCAATGGAATCGGAGCATCGATAGACGGACTTGGAGAGATTACGGCAGAGGTACGAAGAGATATTAACGGATTGCCGTTGAATCCGACGATGCGGGAATACCCACGTAATTATATACGAACCGGCATTTCGGCAATTGACGGATTGACGACCTTGATTCGAGGACAGAAGCTTCCGATCTTTTCCGGAAATGGACTGCCGCATGATGAGCTGGCGGCACAGATCGTGAATCAGGCATCTTTGGGTGATGATACAGATGAGAAATTTGCAATTGTATTTGCAGCAATGGGTGTCAAACATGATGTTGCGGATTATTTTCAGCGTGTATTTGAAGAGGGTGGTGTATCCGATCATGTGTGTATGTTTCTGAATCTGGCAAATGATCCGGTGGTAGAAAGGCTGATTACACCGAAGGTGGCATTAACAGTGGCAGAATATTTGGCTTTTGAACAGAATATGCATATTCTTGTTATTCTTACGGATATGACTTCCTTTGCAGAGGCCATGAGAGAGGTATCTTCTTCTAAGGGTGAGATCCCCAGCAGAAAGGGATATCCCGGCTATCTGTATTCAGAGCTTGCTACAATCTATGAAAGAGCCGGAATTGTTGAAAACGCAAAGGGTTCGGTAACACAGATTCCGATTCTGACAATGCCGAATGATGATATTACACATCCGATTCCTGATTTGACAGGATATATTACTGAGGGACAGATCGTATTAGATCGTTCTCTGCATGGACAGGGAATTTATCCGCCAATCAGTGTGCTTCCCTCCTTATCTCGTCTGATGAAGGATGGGATTGGAGAAGGCTATACGAGAGAGGATCATCAGGATGTTGCCAATCAGTTATTTGCATCCTATGCAAAGGTAGGAGATGCAAGAGCTTTGGCTTCCGTAATCGGTGAGGATGAATTGTCTCCGATCGATAAGAAATACATTCAGTTTGGAAAGGAATTTGAATCCAGGTTTATCGGACAGGGCACGGCAGACAACAGAACCATCATTCAGACATTGGATTTGGCATGGGAGCTGCTGGGACTGCTGCCGAAGGAGGAACTGGATCGTATTGATACAAAGGTATTAGCAGTCAGATACCATGAGACCAAAGAGTAGTAAGACAGGGGTGAAGAACCATGAATCTGAATACATTTCCTACAAAGGGAAATCTTATTATCATGAAAAACTCTCTGCGTCTTGCAAAGCAGGGCTATGAATTGATGGATAAGAAACGAAATATATTGATTTCGGAGCTTACATCGCTGATTTCTGAGGCGAAGGATATACAGTCTGAGATTGATATGACCTTTACTCGTGCTTATCAGGCACTTCAGGAGGCCAATATCGAGCTTGGCATTGATTATGTACAGGAAATCGCAGAGGCCATGCCAATTGAGGATTCTATTTCCATTAAAACAAGAAGTGTTATGGGTACAGAGATTCCGCTTGCACAGATGAGCCAGGCAGAGCTCAAGCCAACTTTTGCATTTTACAGTACGCGAGACTCTTTGGATGAAGCAAGAGTAGCATTTGACAGAGTTAAAAAACTGACGGTACGTCTTTCATCGGTAGAAAATTCTGCTTATCGGCTTGCAACCAATATTAAAAAAACACAAAAGAGGGCAAATGCACTGCAGAATATTACCATTCCCAATTACACGAAGCTCTGTACGGATATACAGGCGGCACTTGAAGAAAAGGAACGTGAAGAATTTACAAGATTAAAGATTATAAAGAGAAATAAAGAAAAAAAGACAAAGGCGTGTTGAAAGCGTCTTTGTCTTTTTTCATGGGTGCATTTCTTAGCAGAATCTTGATGTACATTGGTCATAAAATTCAATATAATGAAAAAGTACGGGTTTTGGAAAAGCAACAAAATATGAATGTACACAGGTGAGCCTATGGTTATCAGTTTTTCTAACTTTGTTTCTCAATTAAGCGGAAGTCCGCAATTACTGGTCACGGTTATATTGACGTTGGGTGTGATACTTGTAAACGGATGGACGGATGCACCCAATGCAATTGCGACTTGCGTATCCACCAGATCCATGAAAGCATCAAGTGCCATTATCATGGCAGCCATCTTTAATTTTCTGGGTGTGCTGATCATGACAACCATCAATTCTAAGGTTGCAATGACAATCTACAACATGGTTGATTTCGGAGGAAATGCGGAGGATGCGACCATTGCACTGTGTGCTGCGCTATTTGCCATTGTATTGTGGGCTACGGCAGCATGGAAATTTGGAATACCGACAAGTGAAAGTCATGCATTGATTGCAGGACTGAGTGGAGCAGCCATTGCTCTCCATGGAAATTTAGAAGGTGTGAATCCCGCAGAGTGGATCAAGGTTGTCTATGGACTGATTCTGTCGACATTACTTGGTTTCTTTTCGGGATTTGTTTGTGCAAGGGTCATTGAGTTTGTGTGCAGAGGAGTGGATCGCCGCAAAGCAAATGTATTTTTCCGTAGAGCACAGATTGCCGGTGGAGCAAGTATGGCATTTATGCATGGAGCGCAGGACGGTCAGAAATTTATGAGCGTATTTCTGCTGGGCCTCTTTCTTGTAAATGGAGACAGCACAGTCAGTAATTTTGTGATTCCGATATGGCTGATGGTACTGTGCTCGGTGGTTATGGCATTGGGAACCTCTATTGGAGGCTATCGTATCATCAAATCCGTAGGGCTGGACATGGTGCATCTTGATACCTATCAGGGTTTTTCAGCCGATTTGGGTGCAGCAGGTTGTTTGCTGTTGTCGTCACTGACGGGAATTCCGGTCAGCACGACGCACACTAAGACAACGGCAATCATGGGTGTAGGTGCATCTAAGAGGCTGTCGGCGGTCAATTGGAAGATTGTAAAAGAGATGACTCTGGCATGGATCTTTACATTTCCGGGCTGCGGTGTACTGGGGTATGTTACTGCAAAGTTATTTATGTATCTATTTTAAGGAGAGAACATAGGATGAGTATATTAAACAGAAAAAAAGAATTTGATTACTTTGGAAACTTTTGTGAGGTTGGTGAGATTGCAGGACAGGCTGCAGAATATTTGTATGAGGCTTTGGTTTTGTTTGATCCGGAGTCAATCAGTACCTATGCGGAGATTATGCATAAGTATGAAAATGATGCAGATCTGAAAAAACATATACTATGTCAAAGTCTTGCACATGAATTTATGCCACCGATAGAACGTGAGGATATTTCACAATTGTCACAGGAACTGGATAATATCGTGGATTCCGTAGAGGATGTTATACGTAAAATTTATATGTTTAACATTAAGGAAATCAGAGATCAGGCGGTAGAATTTGCAAAGCTGGTAGCAGATGCCTGCAGATTATTTAATAAGCTGTTAGCGGAATTTTCTAATTTTAAAAAGTCAAAAGAAATTCATAAATATGTGGTAGAGATTAACACTCTTGAAAATGCAGGAGATAAGCTGCATGCTGAGTCTGTAAGACGTCTGTTTCTTGAGGACATCACTCCAGGAGAGCAATTGGCGTGGACAATGATCTTTGAATCTCTGGAAATCAGTATCGATGCATGTGAAAATGCTGCCGATCTGATCGACAGCATCATCACAAAAAACACTTGATTCTTTTAAACTGTACTATTTAGTGGTCCAATAGGAATCCGGCTGGAATACAGTATAGTAGTTTCCAATAGAGGTCAGTCTGTTATTCTGCAGACTGCATACATCCCAAATCACACCACCGTGACCGATCGGTGCGGAGTACGAGGTCATGTATCCATCAGGCCCGAACACGGTCACCAGCGTACTTGCCGTAGACATGGCATAGTTCATGACATCACCGCCGGTACAATTTGTATAGTCATATAGGAAGAGCCGGTAGGCTCCCGTTCCAAGTTGATCTAAAGTAATCATCTCTGCTGTTGCAATTCCGGTACTGTCTATGGAGGATCTGACAGTTTTATTTGAAGAATCAGTAAACAGTAAGGTATCTAAATCTACAGCAGAATTCCAGGAAGTCACAAATCCATATGCCCCATCCGATAATTCAGGAATCGTATAGCCATAAGCGGTCGTCTGCGCCATTTCCACTACAATCGGAAAATAAGATGTTTCATATCCGGCTTTAGATAATTCTCCGGTAAAGGTGCCTGCGGGAAGAGCAACGGTTGCCATACCGGAACCATCAGCGGTTCCCATCACATAGACTTCACCAGCTCTGTTGTCTAATCCCTTTCTGATATTCAAGGTAGCACCACCGATACCGTTGCCGTTTGCAGAAGCATCCTTGAGTGCGACCTGTACATTGTATACGGCACCGTCCTGTGTATAGGACATAAAGGCAGGCTTGACATAATAGGTAGAAGAGCCGGAACCTGCTGCAATATCATAGATATTCAGATCATCCAGAGACTGCTTCTTAATCTGAATCGTATAGGAGTCATCATTGGTAACAGGTGCTGTAAAGGAATAGAGACCGTCACCATTTGTTTTGGTAGTCATAATGACACCGCCTGTTGAGGCTGAAACCAGAGAAATCTCTGCATCTGCCATAGCAGAATTATATACATCAAACACATAGCCCTCGATATATTCTGTCTCAGGCAGGGCAGATGCAACCTTGTAGGTAATGTAGGCCCAATTGATCATGGTGTCTTCAAGATAATCATACTGCTTAATAGCACCGCTGCTGTATTCATTGAGCTTAGATACCTGATACTCATAAGCTGTCTGTTCTTCTACGGCAGAGAATTTTACAAGCGTGTCATGATTAAAATAATATCTGCCAATAACATCTGCTGAGGTAATATCAATGGGCGTATTGATGACAGCTTGATGCTGGGCAATATAATTAATCTTTCCATCGTCATAGTAATAATCCAGTATTTCCAGATAATCTCCACAGTGTTCAATTGCAGTTATTTTCTCAGCCTTGCCGTTTTCCGGATTTGTATAGGTTTCAAATTCCATTTGTTTGCCATCTTCTCTGGTGGCCCATGTTCTGGTCATGGGATAAGAACGGATAGCAGCTTCGGAAGGATTTGCAGGATTCTCAAGTCTTGAAAATACTGTATCCTGCCAGGTCAGCTTCGCATTCCTTTTATTTGGTTCATAGAATATAGCAGTGTAATCAATGGTATTTGCATCACCCTTCATGATGGTAGAGACATCAATCCAATCCTCTTCCTCTTCTTCTACAGGGACTTCTGCTGTCTGATCTTCTGTAGATGCAGGTGCAGCCTCCGGAGCAGCCGTCGGTGTTGAAGTAATTTCCTGAACAGCAGCCGTGTCCGGAGCCTTAGGGCTTTTCGACAGAAGCCTTTCAACACCAAAGAATACTCCAAACATAACTGCAATTAAAAGCAGGGAGTATAGGATAATTCCCGGTATTGTCAAAGATAGAGTCTTTTTCTCCTTCTTTACAGGTGTTTCTTCTGTCACAGATTCTATATTAATTTTAGAGTCTTGGTCGTCGTGTATGTTATGTTCGCTCATATTAATCATCCTTTTCATGTCAATTGGTTTTTTCTCATTATACTTGTTTTATCCCAAAAGGACAACATGAAAAAGAACAGGGAAATTTTGTTAAGAAGTAATCAACACACTATTTTATGGTAATTCCCACATATTTCTATCATGTGTAATATAATAGTGGCACTTGGGATAAAAAGGGGAGGGAACAAAAGTGTTACGAATGGCAATCTGCGATCAGGAGCTGAATCTTGTGAAAAAACTAAAACAATGGGCGCTTGCAGAAAGCGATATACAAAAGCAGGGAGTCGATTGCTGTTGTTATCGGGTGGGAGAAGAATTGTTATGGGAGATGGAAGACAGAGGAAGCTTTGATCTTGTTTTTATGGAGCTTACGGGACAAAAGGAAATAGAGACTGCCCAGCAGGTGATCAAGCAGGCACCGCATTGTCTGATTATATTTATGGCAGAAAATAAGCTGTTGGCATATGATGCTTTTCGGGTACATCCTTTTTCCTTCTTGCTTAAACCGATAAGACAAAACAGCTTTATAGAAGTTCTTCAAACTGCAAGTGAAAGAATCAATCGGCAGGGTGAATTGTACCGTTTTTTCAGCAATCGGATTTATTATCAGATACCAATTGATAATATCCTGTTTTTTCAAAGTGAAAAACGAATTATCCGACTGATCTGTAAAGGCGGAGAAGAAATTTTATATTATGACACTTTGACAAAGGTCGAAAGGAAAATGGAAGAGTTAAGTACATGTTTTATCAGAATCCATCATTCTTATCTTGTCAATATGAATCATATCAAAAGATATTGTTATGAAGAAATAGAGATGCTCAATGGTGCGATACTTTCCATCAGTGATCAGAAAAAGAAGCTTGTTAAGGGGAAAATAGTTGATTGTAACATCGATGTAACATAATTGTATAATTTACAAAAAGCTGACTAGAAAAAATCAAAGTGACATAGACCGACAAAATGTATGATATTCTTTCTTTTGGAAATGGAAAAGCAATGATTCAGAAAATGATTACTATTGGTATGTCACGAAAATTCAGCTTGTCAGTTATTTTATTGTATTTGAAGGCACCTCTCAATTTCAAAAGAGTTGTCTATACTCTTTTACAAAGATTCTTACAGATACCTATAGTAATACGGCCTGTATGGGCAAAAAAATGTCGGTGAGGAAAACTCTCACTGACATTTTTTCAAAAAGTATGCTATAATGAATACATGACAGTAGGTTCCTTTACAGAATGCATCATATTGTAAGGAGCAAGCTGTTTTGTTTCCTCAATAGAAGACAGGAGCCCACAGCGGTTTTTGTTTTCTTAATCAGCCAAGAAGGAGGTATTACATGTATGAATATGCGGTAGAAGATTTTGTAATGTATGGAGCGGTAGGAGTGTGTAAGGTCAAGGATATTTGCAGCCCTGATTTTATGCGTGACGGCGGATTATATTATGTACTGCAGCCGGTCTATAATGCAAGTGAAACAATTTATGCCAAGATAGGCAGCGATAAGATTTCCATGAGAAGAAGTCTTACAAAAACAGAGGCACAAAGATATATTGACGAGATGAAGGCTGCAGAGGTTTTGTGGTATGCAAATGATAAGGAACGGGATATGGAGTTTAAGAAAATCCTGAAATCCGGTGATTGCAAAGAGTGGATCAAAATGGTGAAGGGTTTGTACCACACGAAAAAACAGAAAGAAATGGATGGCAAGAAGCTTTCACAGGCAGATGCCAATATCTTTCAGAAGGCAGAAAAGCTTCTGTATGGAGAACTGGCGCTGGCATTGGGACTGAATGTAGAGGAAATGCCTTCCTATATTGATAAAGTATTATCGTAACAGCGTGTGTTGATAGATCATAACTTTTCAGTATATAATAGATATCGGAAAGAGAGGTGTTTCAGATGAGTTTATTTGGTCTTACAGGTAAGGTGGCGGTAATCACCGGTGCAAGCTCGGGTCTTGGGGCGGATGCAGCACTTGCTTATGCAGAAGCAGGAGCAGATGTGGCATTACTGGCCCGTCGTATTGAAAAGCTGGAGGATGTCAGAGTCAAAATCGAAAAGACCGGTCACAAAGCAGTTGCGGTACAGTGCGATGTAACAGAAGAAGAAAGTGTAAAGAGTGCAATACAGACGGTTCTTGATGCGTATGGGCACATAGATATTCTGCTCAATAATGCCGGAATAGCAGTGCGCGGCGGCGTAGAAACCCTGACGGAAGCGGACTGGGATAAATCCTTTGATACGAATGTAAAGGGCATTTTTCTTACATGCAAGTATGTGATACCAGGCATGAAGGAAAGGGGCTATGGTAAGATCGTAAATATTTCATCTGTGAATGCCGTTATTGCAGATAAGAACGATATGTTTATCCGGCATTCTTATAACGCATCCAAATCGGCAGTTTTGGGCCTGACAAAAGGAATGGCTTGCTCCTATGCCAAAGATGGGATTACTGTAAATGCAATTGGGCCGGCGCTGTTTGAAACAGAAATGACAGCAGATACGCTATTCAAATCAGAACAGTTCCTGCAAGGATATAATATGCTCAATCCCTCCGGACGACCGGGAAGGAAGGGAGAGCTGAACGGAACCATCCTGTTCCTATCCAGTGATGCCTCCAGCTATGTACAGGGTCAGTATATCATTGTAGATGGTGGCGGTGCACTTGTATAAGTGATGCGGGATCAAAAGCAGTAAAAGGAATTGTGAATACAATATCAGATAGCAGCAATCAACGTGAAAATGATTGCTGCTTTTTTATGGTGCGCCTGCTGCTTTTAATGAAAGAAAGTTCTTGACATAATTATTATAATAGTTATAATAATTATTATAAAATAAAGACAGGGGGATGTGCAGATGAATCATGCAATGAATGTCAGTAATACGGCACAGGTTCGAAGCTATAATATAGAAATTGTTAAAAATGCACTCAAAGCACTACCTTGCGGAACTAAGAATACGGTATCCAAGGTTACGGGGCTTAGTGTGGCAACCTGCAATACCTTGCTGAATGAACTGGCTGGGACAGGCGAAATCCTGGAGGTTCAGGATACCTCAAGTTCCTGTTCTGTCGGACGTCCGGCAAAGGCGTATCGCTTTAATGAGCACTTTTCCTATATTTTGTGTGTCTACGCCACGACCATAGGTGGCCATCGTAAGCTGAATTATGGGGTCATGGATCTGTTGGGAAAGATCGTGGAGAGTGGGAGTCTGGATAAGAAGCTGCTGGATTATCAGGAGATCGAGGATCTGGTGAAAAAGATTATTGAAAAATATCCATCTGTCACAGCCATCGGTTTTGGAATTCCGGGAATCGTGAATCGCAAGATGGAGGTTGAGGCATGTGACATTGAGGCACTGGATGGCTGTCCGCTTCGTACAAGATTGTCCGATCAGTTTGGTATAGATGTTGTTGTGGATAATGACATGAATCTGATTGCCTATGGATTCTATCAGGAGGAGGCTCCTGAGGAGGATTCCTCTATGGCACTGGTATCCTTTTTCGATAAGGTTTGTGCGGGATGTGGGATTATCATTAACGGAACAATTTTCCACGGCAGTACAAACTTTGCAGGAGAGGTATCTTATCTTCCATTCGAGATGAGTCACCTGGAACAGATTCAACTGCTCAGCTCACGGGAGGGAGTTCTGAAGCTGGTGTCAAAGACGATTTCTTCTCTGGCAGCAGTTATTAATCCGACACAGGTCATATTGACCGGAGGACCTATTCAGGAGGATATGCTGGAGGAGCTGATTGTGCTGTGTGAAAGGTGTATTCCGGAGCAGCATATGCCGAAGCTGCGATATTCGGCAGATATTGATCATTATTATTTACAGGGCTTATGTGCCTTGACATTGGAATATATCAATAACCCTTACAAATAAACCTATTATTATTGTAGAAGGAAGGAAAACAAAATGACTACTTTACTTGTTGTAATTTATCTTGCATTCATCAGTCTTGGACTGCCGGATTCTCTGCTTGGTTCCACATGGCCTGCTATGAGGCTTGATCTTAATGCACCCTTGTCTATGGCAGGGGTTTTGTCCATGTTCATATCGGGCTGTACCATTATTAGTTCGCTAAATAGCTCGCGTTTGATACAGCGTTTTAAAACCAGCAGAATTACTCTGGTCAGTGTGCTTTTAACGGCAATCGCACTGATGGGGTATTCCTTTGCACCATCATTCATATGGCTGTTTATTCTTGCAATTCCTTTGGGGTTAGGAGCAGGTGCCATAGATTCCGGCTTGAATAACTTCGTTGCACTGCATTATGAGGCAAAGCATATGAGTTGGCTGCATTGCTTTTGGGGCATTGGAGCAACAGTGGGCCCCATAATCATTTCTCGCTTTTTAAATACAAATAACAATTGGCGTGGTGGGTATCGGACAATTTCTATTATTCAATTCTGTCTGGTAATCGCGATGTTGATAACATTGCCACAATGGAAGGTTGTGGAAACAGAGACATCCGACTCAGAGGAAAAAGAGAAGAAACTGATTACAAACAAGGAAGCATTAAAGCTTCGTGGTGCAAAATGGGCACTTCTTACCTTTATCTGCTATTGCAGTGTTGAAATGACAACAGGTCTGTGGAGCAGCACCTTTTTAACTGAGAACAGAGGACTCAGTACAGCGACAGCGGCTGCTTTTGTATCACTTTATTATGGAGGAATTACTGTCGGAAGAGCATTTAGTGGTTTTCTGACTATGAAATTCAAAGGAAATACGTTGATCCTCGGTGGCTGTATTTTGAGTTGTGCGGGTATTGTTCTTTATATGCTTCCGCTACCGGTATTTTGTTCTGCCATTGCGCTCATCATGATCGGTATTGGATTCGCACCCATTTTTCCGAATATGCTGCAGGAGACACCGGTTCGTTTCGGCAAGAAAGCTTCTCAGACGATGATGGGACTGCAAATGGGCTTTGCTTATATCGGAAGTACCTTTGTTCCTGTTGTATTTGGATTTTTGGCAGACAAGATTGGTTCCTTCCTGCTGCCGTATTTCTTGCTTATAGTTACATTATTGATGATCGCTGCATCAGGAAGAATAGCTGTAGTGAAGTATCAGGAGGATGAGGTATGAAAATAACACATGTTGGAATTTACGTGACAGATTTAGAAAAAGCAAGAGATTACTATGGAACATATTTTGGTGGAGTCAGCAATGAACTCTACCAAAATACCAGCGGATTTTCCAGTTATTTTATTCGTTTTGGCACGGAAGCAGCAATAGAATTGATGCATCATACAGAGATGATAGAGGTGCTGCATCTGGATAAAACATCGGGATTAAGTCATCTTGCCTTTTCAGTTGGCAGCAAAGAAGCAGTGCTTGCGTTGACTGAGCGGATTACGGCAGACGGTTATGAACTTTTCAGTGCTCCTCGCAATACGGGGGATGGATATTTTGAAAGCTGTGTTGCAGACCCAGATGGAAATCGGGTGGAGATTACGATATAATGTCGACAGACATTATATCAGCGCATGTTTTAGTGCGCATCCGCCGGAGGCTCATGATTTGCTTGCAAATCATGATATAATGAGATATTCCTGCAGTCGTTCAGCAAGTCTGCCGACTTGCAGTCCGTCAATGAAGGAGAGAAAAAAATCCAATATGCATTTTAGAGTCGGAAAATGGTCATGAATGGGGAATGGAATTATGAGAACTGGAATCGGAATATATGTTAAAAACAGTGTTGCTGCCGTTGAACTATATAAAAAAGCCTTTGGTTTAGAGTTGGGTTATCATGTCAAGAATCCGGATGGCAGCTTCTATCATTCGGAACTTTGTCATAATGGAACTGAAATTATAGACGTTATAGAATCTGCAGAGTCAGATTTAAAGGATAATATCGTGCAGGTATATATTGTTTTGGATACGGAAGCTGAAGTAAAAAAAGCTTATGATCTGTTGAGTGTTGATGGAACAATTGAAATGCCCATTGGTCCATTGCCCTGGAGTCCCTGCGCAGCATCTATCAAGGATCAGTTTGGTGTGTGGTGGTATATTTCAACTCCACAGCATTATCCGGCTGAAGATTTTGATCCCACAAAGCCACTCAATGACCAAAGATGAGATTGTGAAATTTGGGACTGTCAAGCGTTTTTGAAAATGTCCCCAAATAGTTAAAACATTAGCCCCAGCGA
>CAZABT010000045.1:0-18723 GCA_964483395.1 uncultured Lachnospiraceae bacterium | reverse complement strand
TTTATTTAAATGAAATAGCAGAGCAGCAGAATGAATCATCAACAGAGCAGAACAACAAATCAGGCTCATAGATCAAAATGATAAGGAGGAAAGTTTTATGGCAGTTTATGAAATTAAGAATGAAGAGTTGACGGCAAGAATCAATACGCACGGTGCAGAGCTGGTATCGCTGGTGCGCAATGCGACAGGAAAGGAATATATCTGGGATGCCGATGAAGCTTTTTGGAAGAGATCGTCACCGGTTCTTTTTCCGTTTGTGGGCTGTACCAGAAATATGAGTTATACCTATGAGGGCAGAGAGTATCCGACGACACAGCATGGCTTTGCCAGAGACATGGAATTCGAGGTGAATTTCAAGGAGGATCATGAAATCTGGTTTCAGATTACCGAGACAGAAGAAACAAAGCAGGTTTATCCGTTTGCATTTACACTGATGATCGGCTATGTATTGGAGGGGGATTCGCTTTCAGTAAAGTGGAAGGTTGTCAATGACGGAGAAAAGAAGATGTTCTTTTCCATTGGAGCGCATCCGGCATTTTTCTGTCCCAATCATGAGGGTGACAAACAGACGGACTGTATGCTGCGGTTTGACTGCAAGGCAGGCTTTACCTATGGCCTGATCAATGATGACGGACTGGTCATCAGTGACAGCAATTATCTGACTCTGGATAACGGAGAGGTACCGATTGATGAGCATTTCTTTGATGCGGGTGCCTATATCATTGAAAATGATCAGACACATGCCATTGCACTGGTGGGAAGTGATCATAAGGCCTATGTGACGGTGAAATTTGATGCGCCGTTAGTCGGAGTTTGGTCTCCACCTAAGAAAAGTGCACCGTTTGTATGCATCGAACCCTGGTATGGACGATGTGACAGAGCGGACTTTATGGGTGAACTGCCGGAGCGGGAGTGGGGTAATGCCTTAGACCCACGACAGACCTTTGAAGCCTACTATACGATATCCGTGAAGTGATTGGGTAAAGGGATGGAGGAAGTCAAGGTGAAAAATGTATTGATCGTGTACTGTCATCCGAGTAAGGATAGCTTTACACATGAAATTTTAGAAGAAACAATACACGGATTGAAGGATGCAGGACATGCCGTTCTTGTTTCAGATCTGTATGAAATGGGTTTTTCAACGGATTTGACGGAGGAGGAATACAACCGGGAGGCATACTACAAAGAAGAGCTTCCGATACCGTCTGATGTAGCGGCAGAGCAACAGAAGATTAACTGGGCAGATATGCTGATCTTCATATATCCAGTGTTTTGGACGGAGGCACCTGCAAAGCTATGCGGATGGTTTCAGCGGGTGTGGACGTATGGCTTTGCATATGGTCCGGAGCATACGATGAAGTCGCTTGAAAAAACCCTCTTTTTTGTAATTATGGGTGGAAGTATGCAGGATCCCGTGCGGCGTGAACAGATTGAAGCGATGAAGTGTGTTATGCTGGGCGACCGTATGCATGCCAGAACCGAGCAGGCAGAGTATTACGTATTTGATGAGATGACCAGAGGATATGGTAATGATGAGAATCGTGCCAACCATACCATCAAATTCCGCAAGGAAGCATATCAGATTGCAAAATCAATTACTACAAAGTGATTTATGCAAATTTAAAATCAAATTTTAAACTTGCATAAAAAAGATCTATATGTTATTTTGTTATCAGGTGGTGATTCTATGTATTATCAAAGAAATGCAAAAGATGTAATCCTTCAGATTAATGATACCTTTCCTATTTTGCTTGTGACAGGCCCAAGACAGGTAGGGAAGACAACTTTGCTTACTAAATTGGCAGGGAAAGAGAGAACCATCGTTTCATTAGATAATCCCACAATCAGAAGATTGGCCAGAGAGGATCCGGCGCTATTTTTACAGAGATATCAGCCACCTATATTGATTGATGAGGTGCAGTATGCTCCGGAATTATTTATTTATATCAAAATGTATGTTGATGAACATAAGAGGTGTGGAGATTTTTGGCTGACAGGTTCGCAGGCATTTCAAATGATGAAAAATGTGACAGAATCATTGGCAGGACGTGTTGGAATGATTCATTTGTATGGCTTGTCCAATAGTGAAATAGAGAGAACAGATTTTCAACCATTTTGTATTGAACCTGAATTTTTGCTGAAAAGAGAAGAAAAAGCAAACAGATTAGAGGTAAATCAGATCTATAGCAGGATATATAAGGGTGCTATGCCACGATTGTATGAAAATGAAAATGTGTCTAAAGAGCAATATTTTGAAGGGTATTTGCAGACTTATATCAGCAGGGATGTAAGGGAATTGACTCAAGTAGCAGATGAATTGCTTTTTCTGAATTTCGTGAGAGCAGTAGCAGCGCAGACTGCAAGTAATGTGAATTATTCCGTTCTAGCGGAGGAAGTTGGAATTTCCGTACCGACTGCAAAGCAGTGGCTGTCATTATTAGTGACTACGGGTTTAGTGATTCTAATTCGGCCATTTTCTAATAATGCGCTGCATCGTGTCATTAAAACACCGAGAATGTATTTTATGGATACAGGGTTATGCGCTTATTTAACCGGTTGGAGTTCTCCGGAGGTATTGGAACGTGGGGCAATGAGCGGAGCAATCTTTGAAACATGGGTGGTATCTGAGATATATAAAAGTTATACAAATGCAGGAAAAACACCGCCTCTTTATTTTTATAGGGACAGTAACCAAAAAGAGATTGATCTGCTGATTTACCAAAATGGTGTTGTGAATCCTATTGAAATTAAAAAAAGTGCAGCACCCAAAAATGCAACTAAAAATTTTTCTGTTCTTCAGAAATTGACGAATGCGGAGAGTAGTCAAAGAGCTATTCCGGGAATCGGAGCCGTGGTATGCCTTGTTTCAGAGGTTGTTCCCATTAATCAGATGAACTGGTATGTACCGGCATGGCTGATCTGACAGTAAGCTCTCATTTTCGTGCATCAAATGAGAGGACAGCGGTCTTTCACAAGAATACAATAAGGACAAGGAGCTGAGGAAAATGGAATGGATTGAAAGACTGAATCGGGCGATTAATTACATCGAGGAGCATATTACGGAGGAGATTGATTATGAGCAGGTAGCGAAGATTGCATACTGCTCCACCTATCATTTTCAGAGAATGTTTGCTTATATGGCGAATGTTCCGTTGTCCGAATATATCCGCAGAAGGCGAATGTCACTTTCGGCTGCAGAACTGCAGGATCCGGAACATAAGGTGTTAGACATTGCCCTGAAATATGGTTACAATTCTCCAACGGCATTTAACAGAGCCTTTCAGGGAGTGCATGGAGTTGCACCCTCTGCCGTAAGAGAGCAGGGTATCAGTCTGAGAGCATTTCCACCGATCAGCTTCAAAATCACCGTGAAAGGATCAGAGGAAATGAATTACAGAATTGAAAAGAAAGAAGCATTCCGTATTGTCGGAATTGCAGCAAAGCTTCAAAATGACATCGAAAAGAATTTTGAGATCGTGCCGCAGATGTGGCAAAAGGCAGTGGCAGAGGGTATCCTTCCCAAACTGGCAGGCATGATGGACAGTGAGCCTAAGGGCGTATTAGGGGTCAGTGCCACCAACGATGCTGAAAACTGGCGTTATTTTATTGCAGTGGTCACCACACAGGAAACAGAAGAATTTGAGGAATATGTTGTACCCTCTTTTACGTGGGCAATCTTCTCAGGGAGCGGTACGTCGCAGTCCATGCAGGAGCTGGAGCGACGCATTGTGACAGAATGGCTGCCGACATCAGGCTATGAGTATGATAATGGGCCGGACGTAGAGGTATATCTGAATCCCGACCCTACGAATGCAGTTTATGAGGTGTGGATTCCTGTAAAGAAGGCATAGGGATTGCCGCCATTTATCTGAAATCATTGAGAGTTAATATACAGGCGCAGATTGAAAGAAGTATTTCAATCTGCGTTTTCATTTACTATAATAGAAAGCACAACAGCTTAGAAAAATCTACATTGTTAAGGAATTTCCACCTACATGACAGAGAAAACAGCATTTATACTGGAAATAAGGAAAGGAAGGTGCCATGTTTCATAAGCAGAAGAATGATAAACCGAAGAGAAAAACCAGTATGAGAACGCGTCTTCTGATTGCGTTTATAGGAACATCGGTGCTGCCGATTATTATTTTGAATCTTTTTTCTTACTATAACAGTGCCAGTATCCTGCGGGAAAACATTGAGGAACTGACAACAACCAATCTGGAACAGATGAACATGAGTCTGAACGTCTGGTTGGATTCCTACGAGGATATATTGTATCAGCTCTATACAGATGATGAACTGGTTGACCTGACTTATAAGATGAATCGAAATGAGGATGTTGCCGTGACAGTCAATCAAATGAAACGAATTTTGCGGGCTGTACTGAATTCCAAGGAATATATTCGTTCCATTACAGTCATTACCGAGAGCGGGGCGGTCATTAATTGCGATCAGCTGACGGTTGTAACCTTGGAAAATTCATGGATGGATACCTTCAGTTATTCACAGGAAAAAATGTATGAATTGATTTCTTCTGATAATCAATATCATCTGTTTTCGACAGAATACGCTTCTGATTTTGCCAATAATGAAAATTACCTGTTTCATTTAAGCCATCGGCTTATCAATTATAAGAAGCTGGATGAGAGAATCGGTGTGATTGTGGTCAGCCTTGATGAGGAGCTGCTGAAAGAAATCTGCACTTCTCAGACAAAAGAAAACAGTGCCAATGAAGATATGAATCATTTCTATTTTCTGGTAGATCAGAAAGGGCAGATTGTGTCTTATATAGATTCAAAGGAGATTGGAAAGAGGATTCCCTTTGAGCAGACAGACATGGAGGGGCGAAAAGAGGCATATCAGCACTATATCGATCAAATGAAGCCGTTCGGGAATGCAGAAACGACGGTATATGTCAAACATAATGATAATTTTAATTGGGATATTGTAAACGTTTCTAATCAAAGCCGAGCAATCGAGCGGCTGTCCGCGCAGCAGAAGATGCTGGTATTGGTAGCCGTACTGTCTATTGCACTGGTTACAGTTATTATTCTGATTTTGACAACGCAGCTGACGGCTTCTCTCAAAAAGTTGATGCTGACGATGAAAAAGGCAGGAGGCGGAGAACTGGTGGCGCGTGTCGACATGGATCAGAAGATGCCGGTCGAAGTAGAAAATATAGCGCTGCAATTCAACAGTATGCTGGAAAAGCTGGAAACATCAGCAGAAAATGAGAAGGAAGCAGCTATACGCCAAAGGAATGCCGAGATTACAGCGCTGGAATCCCAGATCAATCCGCATTTTCTCTATAACACACTGGATACCATCAATTGGATGGCGATTGATAAAGATGAATATGAAATCAGCAATGCCATCAGTTCACTGGCGACGATTTTGCGTTATGCGATTGACAACAGCAACGGTATTGTATTGATCAAGGATGAAATTGAATGGATTAAAAAATATGTTTTTCTTCAGCAAACAAGGCTGAAAAATGCATTTATATGTGATATTCATGTAGAGCCGGAGATACTGGATAAAAAGATACACAAGCTGTTGCTGCAGCCGTTTGTGGAAAATGCGATATTACATGGCTTTGAAGGAGTGGAGGGACCTCATAAGCTGACGATTTCCGTGGCATTACAGGATACTAGTCTTCAAATAGTCATAGAGGATAATGGAAAGGGAATTGATGAACATTATCTGAATGAAATCAATCAGAGAATCTTTCGTGAGGTGCAAAGCAAGAGGCATATCGGTCTGCAGAATGCAATTTCCAGAATCGAGATGTACTATGGGACAGCCGCGACAATCAGCATAACAAGTAAACAAATGCAAGGAACGCAGGTCAGTATCTGTATAGAGGAAGGGGCGCTTGAACAATGAAGATCGTGATTGTCGAAGATGAAATCCGAATCAGAGAGGGAATTCGTAATCTGCTGCACAAGATGTTTCCGAGGCATGAGGTGGTCGGAGAGGCGGAAAACGGAGAGGAAGGGCTGGAGCTGGTTATGAAATACAGGCCGGAACTTGTCATTACGGATATCAAGATGCCGGTCATGGATGGATTGGATATGCTGACGGTGATTCATGAGAGTGATTGCAGAACGAAGGCAATTGTGCTGAGTGCATATTCTGAGTTTTCTTATGCACAAAAGGCAATCAAGCTGAATGTCAGCGAATATTTGTTGAAACCAATTGTAGTAGGGGATTTTGCACAGTCCATCAAGAATATTGAGATGCAGTATGAGCAGGAGCAACGGGAAAGCCCGGATTCACTGGGCAGTCTAGAGCATATTATGTTCAATGTTATCTTCGGCGCGGGTACAATCGAGGATGACATTATGGATTTTCTGGGAAGCAAATACGGAATTTATCAGGATACGGATTTTTGTGAACTAATCGTATATCTCGGAAATGCCTATGAGGAGAGATTGGAAAAACTAAAGAGAGAGCTTGTGTATGTCCTTGCGGAGAATCGGGAAATCAGATATTGTATCACGGAGATTCCGATTAAGAAATCATTATTGGTGCTTCTGTATGGCTATCAGGATGCAAAGCTTACCGAGAGGTGGTTTCAGAATGTTGTATTGATGCAGAAGCGGGATCTGGCACAGAAACAGAATAGTTATGGCTGGGTCAATGCGGGGGAGATGTCGCGGTTGAGAGAAAGCTATCAGCTATTGGCAGGATATATGGACTGGAATATTGTGTTCGGAGATACCGTTATGATTTCCTATCCAAAGATTACACAGGTGCAGACGATGGCCTGTACCTATCCTGTTGAACTGGAAAACAGAGCAAAAGTTGCATTGTGTGCATTTGATTTTGACAAGGTGCTTCAATGTATTAGGCAGTTTAATGAATTTTTCAGAGATGGACAGATTTATGCACCAAAGGAAATCAAGGAGTCATATGTACGATTTATGTGGGCACTCATTAATGTGGCAAAGGAAATTGGTGCGATACGGTATCAGGAACTGGAACAGCAGCAGCTTCTGCAAACGATTATGGAAGCACATAATGCAATAGAACTGCGTGAGGTATCGGAACAGCTCTATCATTCCCTGATTCAGAGAGAAACCGTGCGGGGAAGTACAGACAGTCTGCTTGTGAAGCGTGCACAGAGCATGATTAATGAGTTTTATGACGCAGGAATCACATTGGAAGAAATCGCACAGAAGCTGAATGTAACACCGGAGTATCTTGGCACGCTTTTTCACAGGGAAACAGGTACTCATTTCAGTGCCTATATGAGAGAGCACAGAATCATGAAGGCAAAGGAACTGCTGATTGGGACGCAGATGAAGATCTATGAGATTGCTGATCAGGTGGGCTATGTGGATGCAAAGTATTTCAGCAGGGTTTTTAAGGAAAGTACAGGACAGCTTCCGGCGGATTATAGAAGAACAAATAAATAGGATTAGATAATTTATCCTTTTTCAGAATCATACCATTTTTTGTTTTTGGAAAATTCAATATGATGAAACTACAAACAATGGTGTTTGGAATGATTCATTATAAGGAGGAACGAAATGAAGAAGTTAGTAGCGTTATTATTGGCAACAACGATGGCAGCAGCTTTACTTGCGGGCTGTGGTGCAAAAACAAGCACAGAGGCACCTGCAGCAGAAGCAGCGGTTGAAACACCGGCAGCCGAAACAGAAACACCTGCAGCAGAATCGGCAGTAGAGGATACAGCGGATGCCACCGCCGCTTCAGGTGATATGACAATTTGGTATTACTGGGAGGGTGAAAATCAGCAGAAAGCTCTTGATACATTAATCCAGCAGTACAATGGTTCTCAGTCTAACGTGACGGTGGAAGCGAAGTATGTTCCGTTTGCAGATTTTAAGAAACAATTGTCTATCGGAGCTTCAGCAGATGAACTTCCTGACCTGGTTATCTTAGACAACCCGGATCATGCTGCTTACGCAGCAATGGGTATCTTCGCAGACATCACAGATAAATTTGATGTCAGCACCTATTATGACGGACCGGTAAATTCCTGTACACTGGATGGTAAATTATATGGAGTGCCATTCGGAAGCAACTGTCTATTACTTTACTATAATGAAGATATGCTGAAAGCAGCAGGAAAAGAAGTTCCTACAACATGGGATGAACTTTTGGATGTGGCTAAGGCATGTACGACAGATACAGTATCAGGCTTTGCTCACTGTGCACTGCAAAATGAGGAAGGAACATTTAATTTCCTGCCTTGGGTATGGTCAACGGGGGCAACCTCTTATGAAATCAATTCCGAGGGTGGAATCAAGGCACTGACCGCGGTTAAGAACCTTGTAGATGCAGGCGCGATGACCAAGGAAGCCATTAACTGGACACAGGGCGATACCATGAATCAGTTTATCTCAGGCAACCTTGCGATGATGATTAATGGAACATGGCAGATTCCTACTATGCGTCAGGAAGTCCCGGATCTGAAATGGAATGTAGCACCAATTCCGATGGATACAAAGCAGGCATCAGGACTCGGCGGTGAAAACTATGCAGTCATTGCAGGCGGCAATGAGGATGCAGCGATTGATTTCTTGAAATATGCAACAGCTAAGGATCAATGTCTGTATATGATGAATACAATGGGTTATATTTCTTCTGATTCAACGATTGCAGAGGGACAGTTCACAGGTGATCCGCAATATGAAGCTTTTGTAGAAGAAATGAATTATGCACAGGCAAGAGGACCGTTGCCTGAGTGGCCGGACATTTCCGATGCCATTTCACTCGCTTTCAATGAGGTCATGACGGGAGCAAGCACACCAGAGGATGCAGCAGCTAAAGCTCAGACGACGATTGACGGAATCCTCGGACAATAAAGACAAGTTTAAACACAGATTGATGATGTAATATATCGGGCAGGAAGTACATGCATTTTGTGCGGCCTGCCCATTTTGCAAAAAAATGGAGGTAAGACATGAGCAAAATAAAGCGTTTTTTCAGATATGACAATATTGGGTATTTATTTGTATTACCTGCATTTGTATATATGCTTTATTTCGTTGGATATCCGATTATCAGTAATTTTATTTTAAGCTTTCAGGATGTCACAGTTAAAACGTTAAAAGCAGAGACAAAACCCTTTATCGGGTTACAGAATTATATAGAATTATTTCAGCAGGATGGTGTATTGACAACATCTATATGGAATACCTTTATCTTTACAGTGGGGTGTCTGGTATTTCAGTTTGTCATTGGATTTGCACTGGCGTTGTTCTTTCATAAAAATTTCAAATTTTCAAAACCCGTCAGAGGTTTGCTGATGATGCCATGGATGATACCGATTACGGTGACAGCATTAATCTTTAAGTTTATGTTTGGCACGGATGTTGGAATTATCAATTTTTTCTTGAAAAATATGGGAATCATTACGCAAAACATAGACTGGCTGACGAATACAAAGACAGCCATGAGTGCGGTGATATTTGCAAATATATGGATAGGCATTCCATTCAACATGATTTTGATTGCGACCGGTTTAACGACCATTCCGACGGAGTTATATGAGAGTGCTTCTATCGACGGGGCAGGAAAGGTTCAAACTTTTTTCAAGATTACATTGCCGCTGTTAAAACCGACGATTGAGTCTGTTTTGATATTGGGCTTCATTTATACATTTAAAGTTTATGATCTGGTCTATGTCATGACGAGCGGCGGGCCGGTTAATTCGACCCATATGCTGTCGACCTATTCTTATAAGCTGTCCTTTGAAATGTTTAAGTACAGCAAGGGAGCGGCCGTAGCCAATATATTGTTTGTTATTTTACTGGTGGTCAGCTTGATTTATCTGAAATTTGTTTATACAGAGGAGGAAGCATGATGGGAAATGAGGAGAAAATGACAGGCAGGAAAAATGTGCTGTATTGCACTGTTTCCATTGTCTTATTGTGTGTGTTGTTGTTTCCACTGTACTGGGTAATTGTTACCTCTTTAAAGACTGAGAAAGAAATTTTTCAGATTCCGCCGACTTTTTGGCCACATATATTAAATCTGAAATCCTATATGGCACAGCTTGAGGTTGGTGACTTCAATATGTTTCAGTCTTTTGCCAACAGCTTGGTCATTGCTGTCGGTGCCATGCTGATTTCTATCGTATTGGCTGTACCGGCATCTTATGGAATTGCGAAGTATCATTTTAAAGGGAAAAGATTCATCATACTGTGTTTTCTTGTCACACAGATGCTGCCGGTTTCTGTATTGCTGACTCCGTTGTTTATCATGTTTCGCAATATGCACCTGTATAATACTTATCCGGCGGCCATATTGGCAGACGCAACGATTGGAATTCCATTTTCCATACTGATTCTGAAAAATTATTTTGGCTCAATCCCAAAGGAACTGGAGGAGGCGGCCTACATTGACGGATGTACCAGATTTTCGGCATTTATCAGGGTTTTGATACCGATTGCCAAGCCGGGTGTCGTAGTCTGTGGTATCTTTTCCTTCCTCTATGCATGGGGAGATTTGGCTTATGGCATGACATTTATACTGGATCAGGAGAAAAGACCGATTACGGCAGGCATCTTTAACTTTATGGGACAATACGGAACCAAATGGAGTTATCTAACAGCTTTTGCAGTCGTGACAATCATTCCGGTTGCACTGATCTTTATCTTTATGCAGAAATATATCATCAGTGGTATGACGAGTGGAGCGGTTAAGGGCTAGAAGCTGATTAAATTGAAAAGAAATTGCGAAAGGAAGAAACTATGCTGACTGAAAATAATGGGAAACTAGTCTATTGTTACGATGCCGAGAAGCTATGGATAGAGCCATGGGGAAAGAATGCATTCCGGATTCGAGCAACGAAATGCGATCATATGCCGACTGAAAATCATGCTTTGACAGAGCCTTTGCAGCTGCAGCAAAATATCGAAATTGTAATAGATGAGCAGCAGGGCAGTATCACAAACGGAAAAATCACCGCGATCATCTCATACACCGGAAAACTGATCGTATATAATCAAAAAAAGAAGGTTATTCTGGAGGAATATAGTCGGAATCGAAAGAACCTGACAGACCCCAAATGCAGTGCCCTTGAGGTTGAATCGAGAGAATTCAAGGCAATACCGGGTGGTGATTATCATCTGACCTTTCGTATGGAGTCACAGAGTCCGTATGAAAAAATCTACGGTATGGGGCAGTATCAACAGCCGTATCTTGATTTGAAAGGACTCGACCTGGAACTGGCACATCGTAATTCACAGGCAAGCGTGCCTTTTGCAGTTTCTTCACTTGGGTATGGTTTCTTATGGAATAATCCTGCAATCGGCAGAGCGGTACTGGGTAAGAACATCATAAGCTTTGAAGCATATTCGACCAAGGTATTGGATTACTGGATTGTGGCAGGAGATACCCCTGCAGAAATTGAGGAGGCATATGCGGATGTGACAGGGACTGTACCGATGATGCCGGATTACGGAATGGGTTTCTGGCAGTGTAAACTGCGCTATCAGACCCAGGAAGAACTATTGAGCGTGGCACATGAGTACAGAAAACGGGGACTGCCGATTGACCTGATTGTAATTGATTTCTTTCATTGGCCTAAGCAGGGAGAATGGAAGTTTGATCCGGTTTACTGGCCTGATCCAGAGGGTATGGTACAGGAATTAAAGGAAATGGAGATAGAATTGATGGTATCCATATGGCCGACAGTGGACAAAACGAGTGAAAACTATGAAGAAATGCTGGAAAAAGGTTATTTAATCCGGACAGACCGAGGCTTTCGTGTAGGATTGGATTTTCAGGGAGCTACAATCCATTATGATGCAACGAATCTGGAGGCAAGAGACTATCTCTGGAGCAAAGTCAAGAAAAACTATTATGATAAGGGTATCCGGGTATTCTGGCTGGACGAGGCGGAACCGGAATATACAGTATATGATTTTGATAACTACCGTTATCATATGGGGAGCAACCTGCAGATTGGAAATCTGTATCCACTGCTGTATGCAAGAAATTTCTATGAAGGAATGCAGAGCGAAGGTCAGGAAAATATCGTGAATCTGCTGCGCTGTGCATGGGCAGGCAGCCAAAAGTATGGTGCATTGGTCTGGTCGGGAGATATTGCCAGCAGCTTTGATAGTATGCGAAATCAGCTGGCAGCAGGACTGAATATGGGAATAGCAGGAATTCCATGGTGGACGACAGATATTGGAGGATTCCACGGTGGCAATCCGGAGGATAAAGAATTTCGGGAGCTGTTTGTCAGATGGTTCCAGTGGGGAACCTTTTGTCCGGTCATGAGATTACATGGGGACAGAGAACCGAGACAGCCACAACAGGGCACAACCGGCGGTGCAGCCTGTTGTTCAGGTGCCGCGAATGAGGTGTGGAGCTATGGGGAGCAGGTACTTGGAATTTGTGAAAAGTACCTGATGCTAAGAGAAAAGCTGCGGCCATACATTCAAGAGCTGATGCAGGAGGCGCATGAAAAGGGGACTCCGATCATGCGAACCTTATTCTATGAATTTCCGGAGGATCGTCATTGTTGGGAGACGGAGGATGAGTACATGTTTGGAAGCAAATATTTGATTGCTCCGATTCTAGAAGCAGGAGTCGAAAGACGCAGGGTGTATCTGCCGGAGGGGTGCGATTGGACGGATATGGAAACAGGTAAAGGCTACAGAGGCGGCAATACCTATGAGATGAGTGTGACGTTGGAAACAATGCCGGTCTTTGTACGGTAGATGAAGTCAGTGCGATACTTGCATATTTTTTCCCTTGTGTTATTCTAAATGAGGAGGAAGTTCAATGCAGGTAACGTATATACATCACAGCTCCTTTGTGGTAGAGGAACAACTACAGAACGGACATCAGCTTGTATTGCTGTTTGATTATTTTGAGGGTACGCTTCCGAAATTTTCACCGGAGGCGTACCTCTATGTGTTTGCAAGTCACAAGCATGCAGACCACTTTAATCTGTGTATATTTGATCTGCTCAAGACATATCGGAATGTGACTTATGTGTTGGGCAATGATATTAAATTGAATGAGAAGTATTTGGAACGAAACGGAATCGCTGCAGAGGTGAAGGAGCATATCCTATCGGTAAAGAGCCACATGACGATCGAAGCGGGGGATATTGTAATAGAGACACTGCGTTCTACGGATCAGGGAGTTGCATTTGTGGTTTCTTTCGAGGATAAGACGGTATATCATGCAGGTGATTTGAATTGGTGGCATTGGAAGGGTTATACAGATCAAGGGAACAGACTCATGGCGAAGCGTTACCAAGAGGAAATTGATTTATTGAAAGGACGTCATTTTGATGTGGCTTTTGTGCCGACAGACCCTCGACTGGAAGAATTTTATGATTTGGGACTTCGATATTTTATGGAGCAGACCAAGACAGATATTATTTATCCCATGCATTTATGGGAGCATTATGAAATCGCAGAGGCATTGGCGGCAGCATATGCATGTGTCAAAAATCCATTATGCATCAAAATTATGTAAAAAAATCGGAAAGGTGACAAATTGCACTTCCATTTTACGATGAATGTGGTATGATATAGAATGATTTGCGTACAAAAGAGTCCAAAAGGACCTGATGATAAATGATGAATCTATGAAAGATGGAGAGTGAGTATTATGAATAAGAGAAAAAAAACACAATTAATTGTTACGATTGTAGCAGCCGTACTGGTAGTGGGTTTGGTGATTGGAGGATTTTTTGTATTTCGTTCACTGACGGCATTAAAGAGTATCCAGATATCGCCTGATTTTACAGAACAGGAATTGGATATTGATACGGACTATACATTTACGGTTGTAACCGATCCGACCAATGCCAGTCTGAAGAATGCAGAATATGTAGCAGATAATGGTTATGCGACGATTACAGTATCTGAAACGGAAAAGGGAAAATTCACACTGCATACAATGGCAGAGGGTACGATTACAGTAGTAGTGCGTGATTGGGATACAGAGACAGAGAGCAATGCGCTGACCTTCAGTGTTGTGGATCAGAAGCGAGTTGCAGAAGAAGCGGCAGCAGCACAGGCGCAGGCAGAGGCAGAGGCAGCAGCAGCGGCAGAAGCACAGGCACAGGCAGAAGCGGAAGCAGCGGCGGCAGCAGCAGAAAAGTATGTGATTACGACAGATCAGGTCAGAGTCAGAGCAACACCGAGTACAGATGGAGAAATTGTCGGACTTGTGGATGTCGGTACGATGCTTAAAAAGATAGAAGACGCAGAGGACTGGACGAAGCTTGAGTTTGAAGATGGAGAGGCCTACATCAAGACGGAATTCTTGAAGGAGGTAACACAGGAAGAGGCTGAACAGGCTAAGGCAGAACTGGAAGCAAAGGCACAGGAAGAGGAAGAAGTTAAGGAAGCTGAGTCAAAGAAGGAAGAGACCAAGAAAGAAGATACAACGGCAACCACGACAGATGCAGCTGCACAGGCGGCAGCAGATGCAGCAGCAAAGAAAGCAGCAGAAGATGCAGCAGCACTTGCAGCGGCACAGCAGGCAGCAGCAGCGGCTGCGGCAGCGAGCCCTTATGTATGGACTTATCAGGGAGTAGGATTTACACAAAAGGAAGTCGATTTGTTCCATAGTCTTTGGGATTATACAGGAAATTATGATGAGTTTGTGACACATCATACCTCAGCAGAACTTGTTAGCCTGTGTCAGGCCAAGGGATTACGGTAATTGTTTGATAGCAGAATCATTGCGGAGCGACGACAGAAATGTTGTGGCTCCGTTTCATTATTTGTAGTATCATAATAAGAGAAGAATTGAAAGAACCTAGAAGTAAGAAGAAAAATGGAGTTTCGTACACGGCATGAATAAAAAAGCACTTTACCTTGGAATCAGTTCAATTGCATATGTAGGTTTTGGCGCGGCATTTTTTAATCTGCGTTCCCTACTGACAAAATGGGAAATAGAGTATCGGTTTTGGCTGTCGGCATTGGGCTATATTTTGCTGATCATGATACCGATGGTTTTGATTGTCCTGTGGATTTGCTTTGGATTTTCCACGGTAATCCGTCGGAGAACAGAGCAGGAACTGTCGGTGCGTGGCTGCAGGATTGCTCAGGCGGCCGTGTTGGTGGCTTTTTCTGTTTTGTGTGCAGGAATCCTTTTCTTTGCGGGCATCTTTGGACTTTTCACCATGCATGAGGAGCGCATCACGGAGGATGGAACGTTGCAGGTCATGTATGGAGGATTTCCGGGAGAAAGCTATTGGTACGAGTATGACAAGGTGTCTTTTTGGGGAAGAAAGCCAAGCAGCGGATTGGCGGCTCGTGATATGCTGGAGGAAAAATATCATTGCAGTTTTGAGATTTACCGTGGTGCAATGGACATCGGGTGGCTTTATTTTATTCCGGAAAATGATCCGGAATTGTCGGTCACAGTATATGATGTAGCCCAAAAGGACGATGATTATGTAGAATGCTATCTTGCTGATTTATTCAGTAAAGGCAGGCAGGAGTTGAAGCTGACGAGTGAGAGTAATATGGCAACCTTTGAGACTTCTCACAATGAATTTTTCCTGTATCAAACGGATCGACCGGAGAACCGAAAAATACTTGCCCATGATGGGGCAGTCTTAATTTCTTATGCGCTGGATCAGATGTCACATGATGACAATGCTCCCTGCCATGAAGGTGTATTGCATCTGGTGCTCACATCAGACGATGGAAACAGACAGAGTATACGTCTTCTGTTCGGCGAGTCTGAGGAGCTGCAGGCAAGTGGATTTCACCCGGCAGCTTATACAATTGAGGGAAATGTATATCAAAGGCTGATGGAATTACCGGTAATGCCAAGAGAATCGGTGGAGGACAGTACGGCTGATGAAAACTCTGAGGAGGTGGAATACCCTGAAGAGACAGCAGAAGCGGAGGAGCCTTCATGGGATACCGAAATCAAGCGGCTGGCCAAGTTGGTTTATGATGACCAGCTTGCAGAGACAGAGAATCACTTTGAAATGACATACAATGCAAAGGGAAACCCTTACGCCATCCTGGGTGGGGAGGAGAAGGAACTGCCGAACGGGCAGACCATTCAGACCCGAAGGACACTGGTGTATGACCGCACTTCACAGAATGGGAAATGTGAGTTGTTTGTATATTATGTGGAAAAGTATGATTTAGACGGAAATCAGTTGGATACTACGGAAATCTTGAATATGTATGCAATAGATAAGGAGAGCCTTAAAGTATATCCCTCTGACAAACATGCATGGGCAGATGTCGGTAATAAGGAATACAGAGAGGCAGTCGGAGAATGAAATATAAACTATGGATAGGAGCCGTCATGACAGTGTTATGCATGATGGGAATGAGTACAATGATGAGAGCAGAGACAACATCTCTTTTGACAGAACCGATGCTGCAGAATCCGACCGAGGATTCAGTTCATGTGGTTTGGTTTACGGATTCGGATACGAAGAATAATCTGATTGTTTATGGAGAACAAGCAGACCAGATTGTGCAGGCAGATTCATATAAATTATCACGTATGCGTACATTTGCAGGGAAAAAAGTCAATGTGTGGAGACATGAAGGTATTGTTAAAGGACTTCCGCAATACCATGGAATGATAAACGAGCGGGTGTTATATTACGTTGAAAGTGATGGGATTCGGAGTGAACAATACTATTTGCAGGCAAAAGCACAGAACGGAACAAAGTTAAATATACTTTTAACATCCGACGGACAGCTAAAGGATATGGTTGCAGCAAATCTGCAGATGGCTGAACAGACAGTTGGGCACATAGATGCCGTATTTTATGCAGGGGATCTGGTCAACATCCCGGATCAGGCAGATGAATGGTTTGATTTTGGAAATGTGAATACTTTTTTTTCTCTGATGCAGGGCAATGGCAAAAAAAAGCTGAATGGTGTAACCTATCAGGGCGCTTCTCTTTTGCAGGAGGCACCTATGTATGCAGCAGTGGGCAATCATGAATTTATGGGACGCTACAGCAATGCTTATGATATAGGAATTCAATTCAATGATGTTATGCCGGATGATTTTAATACCATCAGCTATGAGGAACTGTTCAGTATGCCGGTCAGCAGGCCGGGTGGTGAATTGTATTATGCTGAGACGGTCGGTGATGTCCGTTTGATTGTACTGAATGTGGCACGCATGTGGCGTAATCAGGTGATTGGTGAGAAGAGCGATTATTCAGAGGATGTCAGAAGCCTTGGAAATCCACTGATGACCAGCGGGGGTGCAATCATCTATGAACCGATCAAGAAGGGCTCTGCACAGTATCAATGGCTGGAACAGGAGCTGAAGAGCGAAGCATTTTGCCAGGCAAAATATAAGGTGGTCATGTTTCATCATCAGGTACATGGGTTAGGACTTAATGTCGTACCGCCTTATACAGATCCGGTTAAAAAGGAAATCAGGGATGCAGGCGGCTCTCTGCAACAGATACTGTATGAGTATCCGATAGAAAATGATTACCTGCTGCGGGATCTGGAACCATTGCTGGAGCAGGCGGGTGTAGACCTTGTATTCAATGGACATTCTCATGTATGGAATAGATTTCGGACAAAGCAAGGTATGAATTACTTGGAAAGTTCTAATGTCGGGAACAACTATGGTGCCTACTTTGATGGAAGAAAGCGTGATGAAATGGTTCCGTCGGATATGAAATATTTTGATGCTGAAGACTATAGCCTGTCAGGAGATCCGGGTGGATTGAAACCGATTTCGCCGCTTTTTATGGATAAGAAGGTATGCTATATTGCCAGCAATGAAGTTACGGTGTTTTCCATTCTGAATACACAGACCGGAATTGTATCCAGCTATGCATATGACATTACAAAGCCGGAGGATGGTGTGAAGAAGATAGATTATTTTCTGATCAAAAGAAGTAACGACTGAGCAGCCGTCGGGTAAAAGGCTGTGTGATAAACAGAAAAAGACAGAGGTATCAGGAATATGGATCAGCTTATAACACCCAGAATCATAAAAAGCAATCGAAAAACAATAACGCTTGTTATAGATAAAAGCGGTGAATTGATTGTTCGTGCCCCTAAGTTTGTTTCGGACAGAGAAATCATGAAGCTCGTTTCGACCAAGCAGGACTGGATTGTAAAGAGGCTTCAGGAAGCACAGAAAACAGAGAAATTAAAACAGGAATTAACAATAAAAGACGGATCAAATATTCCGTTTATGGGTGAGCAGCATACGATACACATTGGAGACTGCCATACAGTGACGCTGACTGAGGATACCATTTTTCTGCCGACCGTACATGATCCGGAAAAGATATTTATGAAATGGCTCAGGACACAGGCACTCTATACAATACAGGAGAGTGTGGAGCACTATGCTGCGCAGATGGGATTGTCCTATGAAGCAGTCAGGCTGTCCAACGCCAGAACAAGCTGGGGAACCTGCACTTCCAAGCGAGTGCTGAGATTTTCATGGCGTCTGGTGCTGTGTCCGATTGAAATGCTCGATTATGTAGTGGTGCATGAACTGAGCCATATCAGACATATGAATCACAGTCGGGAGTTTTGGAGCTGTGTGGAGTCAGTGATGCCGGATTATAAGAAAAGACGTCAATGGTTGAAGGCACATTCTTACTATATGGATATTTAGCCATCGAGTGATTTGACAGATGAGCAATCAGGACAAGCATTTTAACAGACAGACAAGGGTAAATTGCATGATTTAGCCTGTCAAGCATTTTTGAAAATGTCCCAAAATAAGTGAAACATTAGCCCCGACATC
>CAZABT010000044.1:0-18945 GCA_964483395.1 uncultured Lachnospiraceae bacterium | reverse complement strand
CCAAAACAAAAACGGTCTAAAGCGCCTGTTTGCACGCCTTAGACCGCTTCGGTCAAAAAAATCATCTGCAATAGTATGCAATTGCTGCACCAACGAATTCTGCTGTTCCTTCTCCGCCTGCTGCATCAATGTTCTGGACAAATCTCTCATCTGCCGTATACATCTGCCCCAAGCCCGCAAGGATTTCCTTGGTACAGGTATAAAAGTGCTCTGTGATTGCCTGTTGAAGAGCAGATACCTGTTCCTGAACCGCCTCTGCTTCCGGTTTCTGATCCATCAGTTTTCCAAACTGAGCAAACTGCTCCATCAGCAGTTCGTTCTGATGATTCCAGTCAGTCCGGTTATACTGCGCTGTCTTTTTCTCACATTCCTTATAAGCCTCTGTATTACCCCAGCGTTCCTTTGCTTCCTTGGTATATTGATTGATTTCACTTGTATCAAACGCTTTAAAGTCCATAGTCCCGACTCCTTTCTTCTGAATTTCAAGAGCTAGCTCCAAAAGTCCATCTAGATGCTCCCGCTTCATGCGAAGCAGCTTAATTTGCTGATCAAGGGCTTCTTTGCGGTCGAAATGTTCACTGTCAATCATTTCTTTGATATCCTTTAAGGGAAATTCCAGTTCGCGAAAAAACAAAATCTGCTGCAGTCTTTCGAGCGCCGCTTCATCATACAGTCTGTAGTTTGCATCCGTCAGTTCATTCGGATGCAGCAGCCCGATTTCATCATAATAGTGCAGTGTGCGCACACTCACTCCCGCTCGTTTGCTAACCTCATTGACTGTCATCATGCTCTTATCCTCCGCTTCCGCATTCTATCCCTTCTGATTTCTTTCTTCATCTGTCTTACCCACTGTTCTCATGCCTGTTTCTCTTGCCTGCTTCCTTTGACAGCTTCTCTTGACTGCTCCTCTTGACTGCTTCTCTTGATGATTTCATTTTATGCTATGACGCAACGTCAGAGTCAAGTGTTTTTGTTTATCTTCTTCTAAAATGCAATATTAAATTCTTGTTTCACCATTTAAATTGCTTACCTTCGCTTCCTTACCTTAACTTCCTTGCTTATCTTCACACTTCCTTGCTTGCTTTCACACTTCCTTGCTTGCCTTCACTTCCTTATTTTTTCACCTTGATAAAAAAACTTTCCCAATGAGAAACTCGATTACAAATATTATAAAGGAATAGCATAAACCTCGCAATACAAAGAGGCAGTGTACAATTTACCAGAGTACAATCCCTGCTGTACGTGATATATTGGCCAGAAGATAGAACATTTAGTGCAAAGAGAATATGCCATGATCTATTAAGAAAATATTTGCAGGATGTTTGCCAAATGTTTGTCAGATATTTGTCGAAAACGTTTGCAGGAAAGGTTTGTACATTACAAAATTGATGACTGTTTCTATAAGAGCTATAACAGAATTCTATATAGAGAATAAATGTAATATTACGGTAATTTTGTGGCGCTTTTTCGAAGAATTCTCTATAGGCAGCATCTCTTATTACCATATAGAAGCAAAAGAGCGATATTGTTTCTATATAGCAGTGTCGATACTTGTGTATCGAGAAAATGTAATAAACTGTATGGAAAAGTGTGCTGATTCCGCTATTTTTTTCGATATGACATATTTCAGTAGTCTATATAGAAAGTAAAATTTTTCCTCAGCATTCCTCTACATCTCCCACATCCCTCTGCATCCTCCTACATTCCTCTACATCTTCCTACATCACTCTACATCCTCCTACATTACTTCAGCAAAAACTTGTAAAGGCTTGCTATCATTACAATTTATGCTATACTCTAAAGAGGGCGTTTATTCTATGGCATTGATTACATTGACCACCTTGCTCAATGTCTAAGATTACCCTGTATAACATTTTTCTGAAACAAAGGATTTCCTGAGGACAAGAAGAAGTGTCGATTGCGTATGAATCAATACGCCCTTCTTGGCATATCCTCGAAGGGCTTTTTTATTGAGCAATTCCTCACTTGAAATCCAAATACTGTGTTTCGCTCATTTTACTTGTACCGAAACACAGTATCCTACTCTGTAAGAAAGGAGGTAATGCAATTTGGAAGAACGATTTGCCGTTATTGGCATCTTTATCTATCAGTTGGATGCCGTCAGTAAGGTGAATGAGATTCTGCACACCTATGCAGACAAAATCGTCGGGCGTATGGGAATCCCCTATCGGGAGAAGTCCATCAATATCATCTCCATCATCATGAATGCATCTGCAAATGACATCAGTTCCTTAGCCGGAAAGCTCGGCAGACTTGACGGAATTGCTGTCAAATCCATGCAGACAGAACTTCCTGTGCAAAATTCGACCAATATGGTCAATGTGCATAATTGATATGTACAGTTGATATGTACAACTGATATGTACAGTTGATATGTACAACTGATATGTACAACTGATATGTGCACTAGACCAGCACCCATAAGGGTTGCGTCAATCTACAGAATACACTAACAAAATATGTTCAAAGAGAGCGAGGAACCTCATATGAAAATTACAACCAAACAAATCACCATTACCGCACTGATGCTTGCCATCTGCATCATCAGCCAATTTTTCAAAAACACAAGCGTATTTATCACAGGCCCTATCGTAAATGCCTGTCTGATCATTGCCGGACTCGGAGCCGGTATGTATGCCGGCATCATTCTATCCGTCATCACGCCACTGACCGCCTTCTGGATTACCGGAAGTCCGATTATGTCTGCCATTCCCGCCATCATCCCCTGCGTCATGGTCGGCAATATCATCATCGTAGTCTGCAGCAGCCTCTTCTATCAGAAAATGAAAGGCAAAGCCGGATTGCCAATTGGTCTGGTCGTTGGCTCTATTGCGAAAGCACTCTTCATGGGAGTCGTGATTTCTCTCATCCTGATCCCAACCATGCTTCCCGAGAAAATGCTGCCGAAAATGTCAGTATTTCAAATGACATTTTCCGTATATCAGTTAATCACAGCACTCATCGGCAGCCTACTCACCTGGCTCATCTGGATGAGACTGGAGAAAGTCGTGAAACAAGAAGCATAAAAATATACCTATAAGTCAAAAGGATACTGCAAAATGACTATTTTAGTCACAGAGCAGCTCCGCCGCACACTGCTGCTTCTCAACGTCTGCCCCATTGTGAATAACATCTTTTGTGTAAATCTTATGGAAATGTTCACAGAAAAGAGTGATTCTGCCATGGAAGGCAGGATCAGCCCGGCCTGAGCATGGATGCGAATGCCGAGCGACTCGGAAGCGCCCAAAAGCTTCCCATTTCCATTAGATTTACTAAAAAGATGTTGCCCCATCTGAACAATAGGGCAGACATTGAGAAGCAGCGGTGTGCGGCGGAGCGTCCTGATTATAGAAACACAACGTTCTGATTACGAAAACACAGCAGTCTGATCAAGAACAAAAAAGCATCTCCCGTAGCCTGATTGGAAACGGGAGGTGCTTTTGGTTATCTCAGCTTACCACACTGTGGTGGGGTCGAAAAACATTCCATTTTTCGACTGCTGGCTCTATGGCAGAAAAATCTTCGATTTTTCGCCTGCAGGTAATTTGCCGCACAAATTATCCCGCTATTTCATCTGACTTTCCTGTTTGGCGATCATCTGACGAACCATCTCGCCACCGATTGAACCTGCTTCCTTAGAAGTCAAATCTCCATTGTAGCCTTCCTTCAGGTTTACACCAAGTTCAGATGCAACCTCTGTCTTGAACTTGTCCATAGCTGCCTTTGCCTCAGGTACCTGCATTCTATTTGATCCACTCTTATTTGCCATTCTTTTCACCTCCATAATCATTGAGTTTTTTGTTTCACACTCTATTTGATAGATAAGCGACTACTTCTCGTCGCCTATCTAAGTCTTTCCTTGATACACAACGGTTTTCATCACTTATCTTGGTACTATTATGTGAAATAACCAAAATGATTATGTTGGTAATTTATTCTTCTTTTTCTTAGCGCTATCTGAACCGCCCAAAAGATTAAAATTTGTAAAACACTTGCTATAATATATTATGCTGATAATTCAAAATCTTCTTTCTAGACCTGAAACACTAGACATAAGATAAACTATCAGACAAAATATGAATTGGGGGTTTTGAAATGGTATTACTTGTTGTGGTAGGATGTGCCCTGTTCTTGCTTGTGGGCTATCTTACATATGGAAAATTCCTTGCAAACAAGGTATTTGAACTGGATGACAAAAATCCGGTTCCTTCACAGGAGCTCAATGACGGCGTCGATTATGTTCCTGCGAAAAAAGGCATGCTGATGGGACAGCACTTCTCAGCCATTGCTGCAGCAGGACCCGTAAATGGCCCGATCCTTGCTGCTGTAATGTTCGGCTGGGTTCCGGCACTCATCTGGGTACTGCTTGGCTCTATCTTCATTGGCGGTGTACATGACATGGGAAGTCTTGTGGCCTCTGTCAGACACAAAGCCAAATCCATCTCCGAGGTCGTAAGAGAAAATGTATCGCCTCGTGCATGGCTGCTTTTCATGATTTTTATCTGGATTACCTTGGTTTATGTCATCGTAGCATTTACGGACATCACCGCATCCTCCTTCGTAGGAAATGTGGAACTCGAGAATGGAGATGTCGTAGCCGGAGCTGCAATTGCAAGTTCTTCATTAATGTATCTGATCCTTCCTCTAATCATGGGATTATTAATGAAATATGCACATTTAAAAGAAGGGATTGCAGTTGCAATTTTTCTTCCCCTGGTCGGCGTTGCAATATGGGCAGGTAAATATCTGCCGCTGTCACTTCCTATCTCTGACCCGGTTCTCGGACAGAAAATCTGGGGTGTCATCATACTGATCTACTGCCTGATTGCAGCTATGGTGCCTATGTGGCTCCTTCTGCAGCCAAGAGGTGCGTTGGGTGGCTATTTCCTGTATGCAGCCTTGATTGTTGCAGCAATCGGTGTGGTATTTGGCGGATATGACATTAACTACCCTGCATTTATTAATATTGCAGCAGACGGAAATCTGCAAAACAATGTATTTCCGATTTTATTTATTACCATTGCCTGTGGAGCCTGCTCCGGATTCCATGCCCTGGTATCTTCCGGAACAACCAGCAAGCAGTTATATAAGGAAACAGATGCCAAACCGGTTGGGTACGGTGCCATGCTATTAGAGGGAATGGTAGCTGTCATCTCCATCGTATGTGTCATGATTCTGGCAACCGACTCTGAAATGCTCACCAAGGCTCCAAACTTTATTTATGCATCCGGTATCGGCAGCTTCATGGAGCTGATTGGAATTCCTGCCGTATTCGGAATCAGCTTCGGTCTGATGGCATTCACGACATTTGTATATGATACATTGGATGTTTGCACACGTCTTGGTCGATACATCATTGAAGAATTGACCGGCTGGAAGGATGTCAAAGGCAAAGTGCTCGGAACAGTATTGACCGCAGGGGTTCCAATCTTCTTTATCTTCCAGACCATGACAGACGCGAACGGCAATGTCATTCCCGCATGGAAGACCTTCTGGAACACCTTTGGTGCATCCAATCAGCTGCTTGCAGCTTTGGCTTTGGTCGGCGTAACAATATGGCTTTATAACAAAAGGCCGACTTCAAAAGTATGGCTGGTAACATTGCTGCCTGCAATCTTTATGTTTATTATGTCCAACTGGGCATTGATCATCAGCATTTATGAGGGCTGGGTATTAAAGACAGGACATCCTGCAATCCCCATCGTGTCCCTGATTCTGCTGGTTCTGTCCATTCTGGTAGCAGTAGAAACAATTCTGTCCGTTGTAAACAAAAAGAAAAAAGCAGTCTAATGAAATATGCGCCACACAGCGCATTCTAAAAACAGTGCAGCCGGAATCAACATTCCACTGCACTGTTTTTTATTTTTCCCTATGATTCATATTTCTATTATAAACATCACGCAGCACCCTCAAGGTGCCCTGATTGTTCACACGGGCAATCAGATTCCATATCTCTGTAATGGTCAGGTTCTTATCTTCCTTATACCATTTGGCCAAAATAGAAAAAAGACCACTGATATGATATTCCAGCACATAGGACATTTCAATGCGCTCCTTCTCAGGCAGGCTGAACAGAAACTGCTCGCATTCCGGCTGTATCCAATCACACAGCCTCTGGGTAAATACCGGCATTTTTACCTTATGAAACATAATGTTCAGCACCTTGCTGTTTTCCTCATAGAACTGCACAAAGGATTCGTCCGGACTGATGGAAATCGGTGCATCTGCCTCTCCATCCATCGGCATGTCAGTTTCCCCCATGTGAGATTCTCCTATTTTCTTTGCCTGTTCAAACAGCCTGTCCACAACGCAGTCCAGTACGTTCTGCACATTATCAAAATAGGAATAGAAGGTACTTCTGTTATAGCCTGCACGCTCTGCAATCTCCTTAACAGAAATTTCAGAAACATCCTTTTCGGCATAAATATTCAAAAAGGCTTCTATAAGATTATTTTTGGTCTGCTCAGTCAGCTCCGGATTTTTTTGCATGCTTTTTCGGCCCTTTAAATAATTTTCGCTCACCGCTGTTCACCTGATCCAATAGTGTATAGAATACCGGAATCAAGAACAATGTTAAAATCGTAGATGCCACGAACCCGCCAATAATGACAACGCCCATACTCTGCATCATTTCTGTACCTTCACCGATTCCGAGTGACATCGGCACCATCGCCAGAATCGTCGTCAGGCTGGTCATCAGGATTGGCCGCAGTCTGATGCGTCCCGTCTCCACCAGTGCGTCCTCACGCTCATAGTCTGCCCTGAGCTGATTGGCCGTATCCACAAACAGGATACCATTATTAACAACTGTTCCGACCAGCATCAGCAGCCCCATCATGGACACCATTGTAAGTGTAGTACCTGTTAACAGCATCAGCCCTACAGAACCAACCAGACTGAATGGGATACACCACATAACCATCAAGGAGAAACGCACTGATTCAAATTGCATTGCCATAATCATCAATACGAGTAAAACAGCCACAATGATCGAGGTTCCAAGGCTGGAAAACTCTTCTGTCATCATCTCATCCTGCGTCGTAGAACCAACTGCAACATCACCCGGGAACAGACAGCCTGCCACCTGTGCATCTACATGCTCCTGTGCATCAAACTTAGAATCCTTCCGTGTTGTTCCGGTTATAGTTACACTATAACGCCCATTATATCTTGTAAGCTGCTCTGCACTGTCAGTATATACAAAATCCGCAATATCGGCAAGCAGCACCTGTTTTCCCGTCGGAGCCTGAAGCACAAGCGTTTTCAGAGAAGCAACATCCTCGTACATTTCATCCGGATATTCCACCGTAACCGTATACAGCTTTCTCTGATTTGTAATCTCGATCGTATCCACACCACTCAGTGCCATATTAACATTTTGTGCCACTGCCGCAGGTGTAAATCCGACTGCTGCCGCCTTGAGTGGGTCAATGACAAGCTTTGCCTTGCTTCCGCTTGTATAAGCCGTAGAAGTCACATCGATCATACCCGGTGTATCCTTCATAATATTTTCCACCATGACAGACGATTCCTTCAGCTCCTCCATGCTGCTTCCGAGCAACGTAATCTGTATTCCGCCACTGCCAAGCGCTCCCATACTGCCCATATCGCTTGTCACTTCTTCTACCGTAATATCAAAGCCCGCCATCCCCTTCATGGCAAGTGTCCAATCCTCTGCTGTTTCCCATGTTTCTTTGTTTCGATCCTTTTTCAGAAACACATTGACGGTTGCCGTTGCACCGGAGCTGTCAGCCGTCGCATTATAAGACTCCACATCCGGATTGCTTGCCACCATTGATTCCAGACTTTGCAGCAATCTGTCATATTTCTCAATTGAAAGTCCCGGCCGACCTTTAATCTGGAATGCAATCTGCCCTTGATCTGTTGTCGGCATCAGTTCCATATTTAACAAAGTCGCTCCGGCTCCCGATGCTGCCAACAGCACAACAGCAACCAGCACCGCAAGCTTTTTATGATGCAGAACTCCCCGCAGCATCTTAGAATAACGCGTAGAGGTTCTGTCCAAAAATCTTGTAACAGTCGTATCCTTCCTTTCTTTTGGACGGTATCTTGAGAAAAACAGCGGTACCAATGTGATCGCTGAAATCAGGGATGCCAGCAATGAAAACACAATCGTAAATCCTAACGGGCCGAACATTTGTCCCGAAAGTCCCTTTGTCAAGCTGATTGGAAGAAATACTGCAACCGTTGTTGTCGTTGACGCTATGATAGAATTGAGAACAAACCTTGTTCCTTCCTCTGCCGCCTCCCGATAGTCCAACCCGTCATCCTTTTTGCGGAAACAGCTTTCCAGCACAACAATGGAATTGTCTACCATCATACCAACACCAATGACCAGTCCGCCCATCGTAACAACATTCAAGGAAAATCCCATCAGCTTCATAAGTATAAATGTAATTAAAATAGAAATCGGCATCGAGCAGCCAACAATCAGACTGCCCTTAATATCTCCGAAAAACAGAAACAATATCAGCATAGACAAGGCCATTCCGAGAACCAGCGTATCAGCCACAGCCCGCAGTGAATCCTTCACATCCTCACTTGTATCGGAAATAATCAGGAAATTAGCCCCCGCATCCTCTGTTTCCAGTTTTTGGATTACCTTTTTGACATCATTGGCAACGGCTACATCACCTGCACTTTGACGCTTTGAAATGCTGATGGTTACGTTGTCCAGTCCATTATAGCGGCTCAGGGAGGTCGTCTTTTCATAATTATTTCTGATATCTGCCACATCAGATAATTGTATTACCGTACCCTTAGCCGTAGTAATCGGAATGGAACGCAGTTGTTCAATCGTATTATATTCCGCACTGATACTGACATTCATTGATTGATTACCCTGCACGGCCGTTCCAACCGGCATATTGAAATCCGCCGCATTGATATAGGTCACGATCGTGCTCATAGTCAATCCATACTGTGCCATCTTGCGCGAATTCAGACTTACGCTGACATATGCCTCCTTACCACCGGACACTTCGACCTCAGCCACATCCGTAATACGTTCCAGTTCCGGCACAACATCATTCTCAACATAATTCAGCAAGTCAATATCACCGTCTGCAGAAGCAGATATCATGACCGTCGGTATTGCATTGATATTCAATTCTATAATACGCGGCGTTCCTGCACCACTTGGAAGCTGATCTGCATTTTCATTCAGCGCCTCCAGCAGATCCATGTATGCGTCGTCCATATCTGTTCCGTATTCATACTGAAACATGACCATGGACATGCTTTCCGCTGATGTAGACTGGATATTCTTCAATCCCTTCAGCGTTCCTCCGGCTTCTTCGATTTCCTGTGATACCAGTTCATCAATATCCTCCGGAGATACTCCGACATAGGTCGTCATAACGATAAACATTGGCATTTCCATATCTGGAGACAACTGCATATTAAGTCCAAATATGGAGCCAATACCGAACACAATAATCGCTGCAATCAGCACGATCACCGACACCGGACGTTTCAGTGATAATTTAGTCAGCCCCATTTACTTTTTCTCCATCCTTTAGTCTGGCAGACCATGATGTAATAACCTTTTCGCCTCCGGTCAGGCCTTCTGTCACCACAATCCTGTCTTCATTATAAATACCTACGCCAATGTACTGTTTCACTGCTGTCCCATCAACGTCTACATATACATAGGCCTGTTCATTCTCATAATAAACTGCATCCAGAGGAATCGTCAGCGCATTGGCTGCAACTGCAGTCTCCAGAATCACCTTTACACTGGAGCCCGCAAAGAGGCCCTCACCGCCTCCATCTACAGAGGCCTCTATCTTGAACATGCCTGTATTGGCATCAATACTGTCTCCAATTTCCGTAATCTCACCGGTATACGCTGCATCCGCATATTCAATGCTGATCTTCTGTCCGACAGCCACATGACGGATATTGCTTTCACTCACATAAAAAGTAATGACCTTATTTTCATCAGTGGTAATCACATAGGCCGGTGTCCCTGCCTGTGCCAGTCCATACTGTTCCACATTGATCTGTTCAATCACACCGCTGACCGGGGATTTGATCTTATAATTATCAAGAGCCTGCCTGGCATTATCTACCGCAACCTGAGCCTGATTCACCGTTGCCGATGCGGTGCCCAGTGCCTCCGACAGTATCTTTGTAACAGTCATATTCAGCGTTGCCGTAGCGGCCGCCTCACTGACCTCCGCAGAAGCAATTGCATTTTCATAAGAATGAACACTTGATTCCAACTGAGACTTGGTTGCTTCCGTTGATGCAATTGACTGATTGATGGTTGCAACCTGTGTTTCCAATGCCGTAATAGCATTTTTCAGTTCAGTAGCCTTGGGGTCGGAAGGATTCACAGCAATGACTGCACTTAACTGTTTCTTCAATTCTTCCTTCTGCTGATTCATGCCGTCCTTGGAGGACTTCATATCCTCAATGCCCCTTCTGGCATCTCCGATCCTCTCACAGGTATTGTTATAATTATAATAAGCAGTATCTACGCCAATCTTGGAATTCTTATAAGAAGAAGTGGCAGTAATCGCCTGTGCATCCAGAGAGCTTCCGAGTGTCCTGTCTGCGTTTGATTTGCTGAGTGCATATGCCGCCTGTGCAGATTTGATTCCCTGCTGTGCCTGCGTGTCATCCACCTCGAAAAGCAAATCCCCTTCGTTCACATAGTCTCCTTCCTTAAAATAAGTCATCAAAACCTCACCACCGGCCTTTGCCGCCACCGAAACCGTATCACCGGTTGCAGCCGTCCCGATAAACTCACCCGTATTAGAAATTGTCTCTATCTGCGGCACTGCCTCCTTGACCAGCAGCGCTTCATACTCAGCCGCTTCTTCCTTCTCCTGACAGCCACAAAACATCATTCCTACGATGCATAGTGCACTGATGAGCATTGTTTTTCTTCCTGACATATGATTCTCCTCGTTTTCCGTCTGATTCAGATGCCGCTTCATTATCCGACACCATGTTGTCCAATGACGATTATATGCGAAACATTTTTTCTTTGCAACCAACACTTATACCAATTCTGTTGTATTTCATTTCTACCGTTTTCTTGTAAATCCGACTGCTTTATTGCAATATACGAAAACTCAAGAGTATCCGATATTGCGCAATCTTTCCTGACATGATACATTAAAATCAAAGTGAATGATCAGTACCGGAGGTATCTATATGGCAGGAATCAAGGATGTTGCAAGAGCAGCAGGTGTCTCAGTCTCCACTGTCTCTAATGTAATGAATAACAAAAAAAACGTTGGCGAAGCTACACGAGCCAATGTTCTTAGAATCTGCAATGAATTGTCCTATTATCCCAATATTGCCGGAAAAGGTCTGAAATCGGGCACAAGTAATACCATTTTGTTCAATTTCAGCGATTTTGACCGTTCCTTCTATTTGAAAATCATAAACGGCATCAGCGATTATGCAAATGAAAACAACTATGACCTCATCATCTGTACCTTCAAGTCCTGTGAAAAGTACATGCGCAGTTCACTGACTGCGGGCTGTATCAGTCTGGACTCACAGATGACAAATGATTTTCTGAACAGAGTTGCCGGAGAACACTATCCCATTGTCGTACTGGATCGTATTGTAGATAATCCCAATGTGAAAAGCATCGTTGTTAACAACTATGAGCCAATGTGTGAGCTCGTACAGGGTGTCATACAAAAGGGCTATCGCCGCTTCGGATTTATCGGCGGAATCGAAGAAACCACCGACAACATCGAACGATATCAGGCATTTCTGGACACTCTTGAGAAAAACCGCATTGCCTTTCATCGTGAGAATTACTTTGCCGGTAATTACCGTGAAAAGAGTGGCTACCGCGCCGCCAAAATCATGCTGCTGAGTGAAGAGATTCCCGAGGTGCTGATCTGTGCGAATGACAATATGGCAATCGGTGCTATCCGTGCTTTCCGTGAAAACGGAATCCATGTTCCGGAGGACATTGCGGTAACCGGATTTGACAACTGTGATCTTGCAGAGGTTGTCGGACTGACAACAATAGATATTCCGAATTATGAACGCGGCTATCTTGCCGCACAGTATCTCGCTGAAAACATCCGCGGCAAACACAATGTAGAACCCTTCAAAATTTCCGCGAAAGTCAAATGGAGGCGTACGGTAGCAGAAAAAAGAAGATAAAATCATGTAAATTGCAAATCGTTTTACTAAAATATTTTACAAGACCATGTTTATTTTGCCAAATCGGCTTTTGAAAACATGGTCTTTTCTTTTGTGCCATTTGTGACAACTTCCAAAGATTCCTTTTTTACAGATTTTTGCTCTACTTTTCGTTGACATACCATAGGATTTATCATAGCATGAAGGTGTAGCAGGTATAACGTTTTACAAAAATCATGAAGGAGTAACAAGGAGGAAAAAACATGAAACGAGTATTAGGAACATTTCTTACCGCAACACTTTTATTGAGCACAATTCTCACAGGATGCGCAGCGAAGGTTGATACAAATGCCGCCGGTGAGAGCAATACCGAAGCTGCTTCCACAGACGCAGAGACCGCCCAAGCTGCTGCAGACGAGGACAGTGTCGCTTCGGCTGAAAAAATCATCGTATTTCAGTCCAAGGTCGAGATTGCAGATCAACTGGAAGCATGTGCAGAAGCCTATCAGAAAGAAACAGGTGTAGAGGTTGAAGTCTGGGGAACTACCGGCGATGATTATTTTCAGCAGTTGAAAACAAAGCTTGCAAATAATCAGGGACCGACCGTATTCTCACTACAGCCCGGTTCCGAGTCACAGCAAATCGCTGCATATCTTGCAGACCTTTCGGATATTCCAATGGTATCTAAGGTTGCGCAGGGTATGACCAATGTAGTCGACGGCAAAACGGTTGGTATTCCATATACCGTGGAAGGCTTTGGAATGGTCTATAACAAAAGTCTGCTGGATCCTGCAACGGTCAACAGCTATGATTCCTTTGTGAAAATGCTGCAGGATCAAAAAGCCTCCGGTATCAATGGCTTTGGTCTTTCACAGGAAAGTTATTTTCTGATTGGTCACATCCTGAATACACCTTTTGCAATGCAGGAGAATCCATCTGACTTTGTTTCCAAAGCAATCAAGGGCGAGGTAATGCTTTCCGAAACACCGGAATTTCAGGAATTTGCCCGATTCTATGCTGCCATCAGAGACAATTCCTACAATCCGCTCGAAGTCAACTACGACAAGGAATGCGGTGATTTTGCAACCGGCAAGACAGCAGCCATCCATCAGGGCAACTGGTGTGCAGGCATGTTTACCGATTACGAGGTTTCCTTTGATATGGGCATGATGGGACTTCCGATCGCAGGCAATGATAAGCTCGCTGTCAGCGTTCCTGCTGCATGGTATGTCAATTCACAGGCAGCACCGGAAGAAATTCAGGCAGGCAAGGATTTCATTAACTGGCTGTACACCTCAGACACCGGCAAGGACTACATGATGAATGAATTTGGATTTATTCCTGTTGTTGAGGGTATGACCAATGACAATCTGGATCCGCTCTCTCAGGAGGTAGCACGCTTCACGGAAGAAGGAAAGACCATTACATGGCCTATGAACGAATGGCCTGCAGGCATCGTGGATGTCTATCTAGTTCCGATTGCTGAGCAGTTTTTTACAACAGATATATCTGAAGAGGATTTCCTGATTGCTCTGGAAAATGCATTTATTGAAGCCGGAAAATAAACTTTGGAGCATACTTAACTGAACAGGAGGGATTTGTATCGGATACAGATCCCTCTGTTCCTAAGCAGCCTTACCGCTTTGCGGTTCTTACAATCAATTTCTTTCGGGTGATTTGCTGCGCAACGCAGCGTCGGGAGGGAGCATTACATGAAAGCACGTAAAAATACCGGTTGGTTCCTGCTGTTTACTACACCGCTTATTTTCATCTTTACTACTGTTGTCATCATCCCCTTTATCATAGGCATCAGCTACTCGTTTTTTTCATGGGACGGACTGCCGCTGAATCCCAAGATATTTGTCGGAATGGACAATTACATCAAACTTGGAGCCGACTCAAGATTTATTTCCACAGCTTCGCAGACCATGGTTTTCACGCTGTTGGCCATTATTTTGATCAATCTTCTCGGTCTTGCCTTTGCCCTGATGGTTACAGCCAAATTAAAAGTACGCAACATTGCACGAACAATGCTATTTATGCCATATCTGATCGGCGGCCTGATCCTCGGCTATATCTGGAAGTTCATTCTCGGGGACGCACTCTCCGGCATAGGTGAAATGACCGGTTGGGGCGGTATTTTCCGCAACTGGCTTTTAGATCCCGGCTTTGCACTGGCAGCACTGATCGTCGTTGCGACATGGCAGATGGCAGGGTATATCATGATCATATACATCACAGGCATTCAGGCCATTCCGGAGGACGTCATAGAAGCAGCAGAGGTTGACGGAGCAGGCTTCTGGCAGACACTGCTTTGGATCAGATTTCCTTTGCTGATGCCCTCCTTTACCATCTGCCTTTTTATGACACTCTCGAACTGCTTCAAGATCTTCGATGTGAACTTCTCCCTGACCGGCGGAGGTCCCTCCAATGCAACGGAGATGTTTGCCCTAAATATTTATAATGAGATTTTTCAACTGAATCATTTTGGTTACGGGCAGGCAAAGGCCATTGTATTCTTCATCATGGTTGCCGTCATTACACTGATTCAGGTATCAATTACGAAAAAAAGGGAGGTGTCGATGTAATGGATAAAGCAAAAAGAATTCTTGTCAATTCGCTGGTTCTGATGCTGTGTACGATTTATCTTTTCCCGATTTACATCATTATCGTCAATTCCTTCAAGAGCCGTTCCGAGTTATATGAGAATATTCTGGCACTGCCTTCACGCCTGAACTTTGAGTATTATTCCAAAGCCATGAATAAGATGCAGTTCCTTCATTCCTTTTATAATTCGCTTTTCGTTACATTTACCTCTATTTTGATCATTGTTACACTGGCTTCCATGACTGCATGGATGTTAGTCAGAACCGAAAAAAACATCAGCATCGTAATCTTTAACGTCTTTGTAGCAACCATGCTCATTCCGTTTCAAACGCTGATGATGCCCCTGATGCAGGAAATGGGCTGGATTCGTGACAATCTGCATATTCCGATGCTCGACACACTGGGAGGACTTGTCTATATGAATGTCGGCTTCGGTGCAAGCATGGCAGTCTTTCTGTACCATGGCTTTGTCAAATCCATTCCGGTCTCTCTAGAAGAAGCGGCAACCATTGACGGCTGTACAAAATTGGGTGTTTTCTGGAAAATAGTATTTCCAATGCTGAAGCCGACTACCGTTACAGTCATTATTTTGGATGTCATCTGGATCTGGAATGATTACCTGCTGCCCTCTCTGGTAATCTCAAGCAAGGCAAACCGCACCATCCCGCTTTCCACAGCTTCCTTCTTCGGACAGTTCACCATCCAGTGGAACATGGCAATGGCAGGCTTGACGCTAACCATCATTCCGGTTATCATCTTCTACCTGTGTGCGCAGAAATATATCATTAAAGGCGTTGCAGCAGGTGCCGTAAAGTAATAAGCTGTCTGCCGTTTAAATCAATCATCATGTACTTTCTACTTACTTATATGAGGAGTATCGACTATGAAGCAAACTAATCAGTCAATTTACAGGATGGAGCATCTGCCTCTTGAGCAGGATTCTCTTCTTTTACAGGAAACTATCTTTCATAATGCCAACGGCTATATCGGAGTCCGCTCCGCATTTGAGGAGGGCTATCCCTCCGACTTGCAGTCCATTCGTGGTACCTATATCAATGGCTTCTATGACTTTGCCGAGATGAAGCAGGCAGAGAAGCTGTGTGGCCTGATAGAGGAAAAACAGACTATTTTAAATGTTGTGGATTCTCAGGGCATCCGACTTAAAATAGATGATGAGATTTTTTCTTTATTTGAAGGCTCGGTTCTAAGAAGCGAACGGCTGCTGCATATGGAGGACGGTTATACTCTTCGCCATATCATATGGCGTTCTCCACTTGGCAAGGACATCGAGATTACAATCAAACGCATGACATCCTTTGTACAATTGTCGTTGTTCACCATTGAATATAGTGTCAAGGCCTTAAACTTCGACGGCTTCGTTACGTTTGTGTCCACCCATATCGGAGATGTGCATAATTACTTTGACCCAAATGATCCTCGCGTAGCAGGTGAAAGCCTTGAACATCTCATTCCTGTTCATGCCGAGCTTTTTGAAGATGCCTCCTGTCTCGTGACACGTACCGCCAAGTCAGATCTGGCCGTTTGTTCTGTTGTAAAAAATGTGCTGTCAAAAAAAGCTGCAACTGACCTGTCGGAAGGTGGGCATCGCAGCATCTGTACATTGACCACCTCAATTGCAAAAGATGAGACTGTAACACTCACAAAATATACCATCATTACCGACTCTCTCAGATCCGGCAACTGTGTAAATCTTGCCTTTCGCAGAATGTCACAGGTTCTCTCCAGTCCACTTGAAACACTTTACAGGGAACAGCACGACTATTTGCAGGAATACTGGTCACAGGCACTCTTAACCATTGACGGGGATGAGGAACTGTCACTGGCTATTCGTTATAACCTGTATCAGCTTCTTCAGTCGGTCGGTAAGGACGCGTTCAGCAATATTGCAGCTAAGGGCCTTTCCGGTGAAGGCTATGAGGGGCATTACTTCTGGGATACCGAGATGTATATCCAGCCCTTCTTTACATTGACCAATCCGGTTGTTTCAAAAAATCTTATCTCCTATCGCTATGCCACACTGGAGCAGGCAAGAGAAAATGCCCGTATTCTTGGGCATACAAAAGGCGCTCTCTATCCATGGCGCACCATCATGGGAAAAGAATGCTCCGGCTATTTCGTCTCCGGCTCAGCGGCTTATCATATCAACGGAGATATTGCCTATGCCATTGTTGCCTATTATCTAGCTACCAAGGATCTGAGGTTGATCGCAGAGCAAGGGGCAGAGATTCTGTTTGAAACTGCAAGACTGTGGATGGATGTCGGAAATGACTATCGTGGTCAATTTGTGATTAATGAAGTAACGGGGCCTGATGAATACACCTGTATGGTGAACAACAATTACTTTACCAATGTTTCGGCAAAATACAATCTATACTGGGCTGTGAAGTTCTATGGGCTATTAGAAGGACATGTCGGATTCAGGGAATTGTGTGACCGAATGGGGCTTACCGACGAGGAAATTCAATCCTTTTCCCATGCAGCCGAAACCATGTATCTGCCCTATGATCAGGAATTGAACATCAATCCTCAGGATGACTCCTTCCTGCAGAAGAAGATCTGGGATCTGTCTAAGACTCCAAAGGATCAATTTCCCTTACTGCTGCACTATCATCCTCTGTATCTGTACCGACATCAGGTATGTAAGCAGGCCGACACCGTTTTAGCACATTTTATCTACGAGGATGCCCAGGAGCTTACAACCATCCGCAGCTCCTATGAATATTACGAAAAGGTTACAACGCACGATTCCTCACTATCTACCTGCATTTTCAGTATCATGGCGGCGAAACTCGGAATGATTGACAAGGCCTATGGCTATTTCGGAGACTCTGCCAAGCTGGATCTCTTTAATACACATCACAATACAAAGGACGGCATTCATACTGCCAACATGGGAGGCACCTATATGGCTGTCGTCTATGGTTTCGGCGGTCTCCGTCTCAAGGAAGGCGGACTGTATCTGTCCCCCTCGCTTCCCGGACAGTGGAACGGCTATCGCTTTCGGATTAATTATGAGGGAAGCCAGATTGAAGTCCATATAACCCAAAAGACCTGTACCCTGACACTACTGCACGGTATGCCGGTCAATATTTTCGTCTATGGCAGGGAATATTGTCTGTCGAACCAATGCTGTATAGGTATGCAAATGAAATATAAAGCAATCATATTTGATTTGGACGGAGTGATCTGTCATACAGATGAATATCATTATCAGGCATGGAAAGCCATCGCGGATGAACTGCACATCCCCTTCGATAAGACCATAAATAACCGTCTGCGCGGTGTCAGCCGCAGAGAAAGCTTTGAGATCATTTTGGAGAATCATGACGGTCAACTGACCGAAGAAGAAATTCAACATTATATTGCAAAAAAGAATGATATCTACAAACAGCTTCTTTGCAATATGGCCCCTGCTGACCTCCCTGCTGAGGTATCCGAGACACTTGATCGGCTTCGTCTGCATGGTCTGAAGCTCGCGATTGGTTCCTCCAGTAAAAATGCACGTTTGATTCTTGACCGGATTGGTCTGGGAAGCTATTTTGATGCCGTCTCAGATGGCAACAACATCACCTGCAGCAAGCCTGACCCCGAGGTGTTCCTCAAGGCTTGTGAATATGTCGGTGTGCCTGCCTCTCAATGCTTGGTTGTGGAAGATGCCGTCGCAGGAGTTCAGGCAGCCATCAACGGCGGCATGGACTGCGCTGCCATCTCCGATGCCGCAAAGGCAGGGGTTGCAACCTATCAACTGGAGCAGTTTGGAGATTTACTGGAAATTGTGAATGCCTTTACTGTCTGTAAATGATCTTGCTCTTCATTGCTCCCGCTTCTGTCTCACAGTCAAGAAGCTTTACAAGCTCCAATGAAAACGGGATAGCTGTTCCTGCGCCGCGGCTGGTTGTGATATTGCCGTCTGTGATGACCTCGTCTCGCAGTACATTTGCTCCCTGCAGATCGTTCTCATATCCCGGATAGCAGACTGCCTTCTTCCCAATCAACACTCCCAGCCTGCCCAGGATGCTCGGTGCCGCACAAATGGCGGCAATCCTCTTTCTGGATAAGTTGAATGCCTTGATCTTCTCTGTCAGTCCTTTATGCTCAAGAAGCTTGGTATGTCCAGGCCCGCCGGGCAGGATCAGCATATCTACATTCTCAAAA
>CAZABT010000043.1:0-19654 GCA_964483395.1 uncultured Lachnospiraceae bacterium | reverse complement strand
CATTTCTTCCGATACCCGCAATCATATCAATATAGGTCTCCAGCAAAGAATCCCCTTTATGAGAACCATATGTATTTCCAATGCTTAGATTCATGACAAGAGGCATCTGATACGCAAGGGAACGCTCCACACAAAAACTCAGTGCGCGCATCAATTCTGTTGTTTTTGGAAAAGAATTTTCCCTAGGACTGCCAAGTTTTACAATCAGCAGATTACTGTCCGGCGCCACCCCGCTGTACCTGCCTGCAGAAGCTCTCCCATTTCCGGCCGCAATACCCGCAACTGCTGTACCATGTCCCGAGGATATCCCTGCTTGGAACATAACGATATGCCTCCTGACGCTGCCCGGCGCTTACCTGTACAGAAGTTATATTTCCCATGGCCTCAAGTGCCTGATTGATCTGCTCCCGTGAATACACGGCAAGTGTCTGATCCCATAGCTCTATGATTCTTGTCGTTCCGTCTTCGTTTCTGAAATCCGGATGTGTGTAATCAATTCCGGAATCAATCACTGCCACTCAGATTCCACGTCCCCGCAGCATTCCATACTGCGCTTCTGTCTGAACCGCCAAAACACAAGAGGCCTGTTTTCCCTGATTGACAGAAAAAAAGAGCCTCTTTGGTTTTTCAATATATTCTATTTCTTCTATTTCTGACAAGCGCTCGACTAGGTACACCGGAACAGTCAAGACGGCATAGCCCCCATATAGAAAATCAATCTGTATCCCGGATTGCTCCGTCGTAAATATCTCCTCTGTCTCAGGCTGACTTATCTCACCATCTATCTCAGGTCCGGAATTGACCAAAGAAGTCAACCTCGTTTGTAATTCCTGTTCCGTTCCATGGTATCGCACAATCAGTTCCCACTTTTGGGTCAGTTCATCATAGCCAACACTCAAAGCCTCTGATTTTTCACGTTCTTCTGCTGTCGCATCCAAAGACAAATTCAAGAGATTCTCCAGCTTCTGATTATCCATATTTGCACACACTTTGCATCAAATCATCTATTCATCATATGCTTTTCTGCTGAAAATGTACATCTATTGCAAATATGCAAGCTGCTGCATTTTTTTGTACAGTGCCTCTCCTATGATCGTATAATACGCTGCATTACCATGAGATTCATCTGTCAACAGACTACGCGGTATATATCCGTCTGCAATGTCGGCCTGATCCTCTGCAGTTGCTTCTATTCCTGAGTCCTGTAGTCCATGCTCCAACAGGTCTTTTCTGACATCCAGGAAATGCTCTCCGTACTCCTTGGCAAGAATCTCATTGACTTCTGCGGTCATTGGCATTTTACGTTTGCTTGTCAATCCAATGACCACATACCGGTCTGCCTCTGCATACGCAAGCATATCCCGTTGTACATCAATCACACTCTGCACTGTTTCGGGGGTCGGATCATCATTAGAGCCGGTGAAAATAACCAGTATGTCATCCGGCTTTCTATCCTTCATGGCAAAGGTTTCCATCGGTGTTCCTTCTGTCAGTACAATCTCTTCGCCCGCTTCACTTCTGGTGAATTTTCGCTGTCCCGTATCAAAATCCATCCACAATTTTCCTTCAACACCGGCAATGGTACAGGGATTAATTCCGGCATCCCCAAACACAAGGAGCAAATCCCAGCCTCCCGCGCCGTTTTCAATTTCCACATCTACGTCTGTTATCTCGGCCGGTATCGTCACTGGATGAATCAATTCCGGCATGCCACCCTGGCGTCCTGCAATACAGGTCGTTGTTTCCGCATATACTCCGTAATTTTTTACTTCACAGCCCGCAAGCTTTTCCAGCACATTCGGGTAGGTTACACCATCACCACCTGTCCCCTCGGTCAGACTGTCACCCCAGACCACAACTCTGGTTCCCTCGTTTCCGTTATGCTCCGATGTCTTCGTTTCTTGTGTTTCCGGCATCGTCTTCGGATCTGTCTTTTCTTCTGCCACGATTTCAGCGGCAGCGCCGCCGTCCTCCGATGCCTCTCCAGCCTCAGAATCCCCTGCCTGTTCTATCAGCGTTTCTGAACCGGGGTTTTCTGTCTGTGCACAGCCTGCCAAACTCAAAAATATAACCACTGTCATAACCGGTAATGTCCATTGAATTCCGGCATTTTTCTTCCTCTTCATCTGCTGCTCCTCATGTTCCTTCTCTTTTTCTGATACTTTTACAACAACCTTTTCAGACTCTTTTTTGCTCCAGCATGGCCTGAATCACCTCACCGGAGGCCAAGCCCTCCGAAAAAGCAGTGGCACTGCCTGCTGACACAGCCAAATGCAGCACACGCTCATAGGCTTCTTCACTTAGGCGCACATCTCTGATTCCCGCTGCCGTTTTGTCTCCTCCGCACTCTCGCAGATAGCCTGCCACAAATCCGGCTACCATGGAATCACCTGCCCCAACAGAATTGACCACCATACCACTGCAGGCATCTCTCTGCAGAATATATCCCTGTTCCGTCACCAGTATGGCCCCCTCTCCCGCAAAAGACACCAACACATTAGATGCTCCCATGCGCTGCAGCTTTCCTGCATATAATACTGCATTTTCCCTTGAAGCAATTTTTATATCAAAAATATCTCCAAGTTCCTCCTGATTGGGTTTAATGAGCAGCGGATGATACTGCAGTGTTTCCTGCAGATGCTTTCCTGTCGTATCCACAACCAAACCTGCTCCTGCTGCATGTATTTTCTCCAAAACACTTCGGTATTCATCAAAGGCCAAAGAAGGCGGTACTGTACCTGCCAAAATCATAACATCCTCAGGAGAAAGTGCCTCCAGCTTATGAAGCATCTCTTCGATTGCCGCATGTCCCAACTCCGGGCCAAGACCATTGACTTCTGTCTCCTCAATAACAGCACCCTCCCGCATGGATTTGATTTTGACATTAATTCTGGAATCCCCTCTGTCTAAATGTACGAAATCGGTTTTGCAGCCCGATGCCTGCATTCCACGCTCTATTTCTGCGCCCGTAAAGCCGGCGGAAAATCCCAGTGCAATACTTTCAATTCCAAGATTATGCAGCACTTGTGATACATTCAGTCCTTTTCCTCCGAACACGACTCGCTCACGTTTGCTTCGATTCATCTTATTCAATGCCATCTGTTCTACATAAACTACATAATCAATAGAGGGCTGAAAAGTTAACGTATAAATCATCTAAGAATCCTTTCCTGTAAATCCTTTTTTATAAAATAACAAAGGGGCTGCCGTTTGACAACCCCTTTGTAAAAAGTTTTTATTGAAGAACAAACTTGTTTACGATTTCTCCAAGCTGCTTTACGCAATCCAAACTCTCAGAAACCAGATCATAGGTCTCGCTTGTCTTTCCTACCATATCCGTTGTCTTGCCTGCAATATCCGTAACACCCACTGTCGATTCACCTACTGTTGAATTGATGCCCGATAATGCATCTGCAATCGCTCCGATTGCATTCGTCAGATTTTCAATGGAGGTATGTATATCATTCATGCTGTTCTGGAATTCTGTTGCATCCTGATTGTACTGTTCACTAACCTGTGTAAATTCACTGTAATCCGTCAGCACCGTACGCTCCAGGAAGCTGGTCGTCTCTTCCAGACATTCTGACATATTGCCGACTGCATTGTTGACTTCCCCTACGATAGAATTAATATCACCAACTGCCCGTGATGTCTGTTCTGCCAAATTTCCAATCTCCGTAGCAACAACTGCGAAGCCTCTGCCTGCTTCTCCTGCTCTTGCTGCCTCTATGCTTGCATTCAATGCCAAAAGACTTGTCTGTGAAGAAATAGCCATGATTGCTTCTGTCAATTCATTGATCTTATCCACTGCCTTGGAGCCTTCAATTGCGCGGTCAGCCTTTACCTTAACAGAATCATAGATATTCTTTGTTCTTGCACTTGCTTCCATCGTTGTATTACGTAACTGATTTGCCCTTGCCATAACCTCGTTGGACATTTTTGCGCCGTCTGTGGAAAGCTGTCCGATGTCTGCTGCTCCGGTCTGCATATAATTAATATTTCCGTTAATTGTTTCCGTCGTAGCCGCTGTTTCTTCCATGCCTGCCGCCAACTGCTGGGTCGTTGCTGAATTATCCGTACACATGCTGTTGACAATGTTTGTAACACTCTGCAGGGAATTAACGTTATTGGCAATCTTATCGCTTGCACTGTCAATCATGCCTACCATATCACGGAGATTTCCTCTCATATCACGTACAGCCCTTGCCATTGCACCAACTTCGTCGCCCTTCTTGCAAATTGCATCACTGGCCGGATTCTTACGGAAATCAAAATTTGCCGTATCCTTGATGATAACAGTCAATTGTTTAATCGGCTTAGAAATTCTCAAGCTCATCAGAAGTGCTGCTGCTGAACACAAAATCAAGATAAAGATACCTACCGCAATAGATCTGCTTGTAATATGATTGATTGGAGCCATAATCTCATCTTCGTCCGCGGTCACAACCAAAATTTCCTTATTGGCAGTAATTGCGTAACCTGCATATTTCATAGCGCCCTTAAATTCATAAATTGCAATACCGTCAGCAGGAGTCTTGCCTGCTTTCAATTCCTCTACTAAACCTGCAACCACCACGTTCTCCACAGGGCTTCCGATTTTCTCTGCGGTAGGATGGTAAAGCATTGTTCCGTCTGCACTTACCAAATACGCATATGATGAATCTGCACCTTCTACTTTCACATCACCGATTACTGCTGCGTACTGCTCGGTTGTCGCCTGTACTCCCGAATATTCAATATCCAGCAATTCCTTGTAAGAGGCCGCCATACTCTCCATATACGCCTCTGTCGATGCACCCAATGCCTTCTTGGCACTTGGTATCGTTAAAAATATACATGCTACAACAGCAACCAAAACTGATACTGTTGCAATCAATGCGATTTTAGTTCCTGTCCTCTTCAATAATGGTAATTTCTCCTCCCTGCCGGCATTCCCTCTGCTTGTACTTTTGTCCATAAACACTCACCCTTTCTGCGCGTCTGCTTCATCCTTGAAGTGCGTCAATATAAGATAATTTTACTATTATACCTGTGTAATGTCAACAAAATCGGCCTTTTCCTGCAATATTTTTCATACTATTTTCACAATATTCTGTCCGCTTTGTCCGATGCCTTTTCGTCAGCATATTCTATCAAAAAACACTAACGTTCCATCAACAGAAACTTCGCACTGTATGCCGGTAATCGAGTCCCGCCTCCAAAGTCAAACTTTTCGCCTGTGATCAAATCCACAGCGCAGCCGCAGCCGGCATCAAAGTGAGCCGTAAACTCCTCGGCATCCGCATTGACAGCTACAAGAACGCGTTCATCATCACATCTTCTTTCAAAAATGCATTGGCGATTTGTAAGCACAACTGACCTAAAATCACCATAATTCAAAGCCTTAGAATGCTTTTTCGCCTCCGCCAATTTTGAAATCCATGCCGTCAGTTCATTCTCCACCGGTGCATCAAAGCAGGCTCGCAGTGCCGGATCTCCTTCACTCTTCGCTGCCTTTGCTCCCCACTCACTGCCATAATACACACATGGTATGCCCGGCATGCCAAATGCCATTGCATAGATCAGCGGCAAATGTTCTTCCTGGTTCAAATTGCTTGCAATTCTGCTCACATCATGGTTATCTACAAAAGACAGCAAATGTCTGCCCTTATACAAGGTCCAGTTTTCAGGTCCGAACTGCCTGAGCAGAGAATGGATGATTTCAAACATATTCATACTGTTAAATGAAGAAAACAGTCCCTTATAGCACTCATAATTTGTAGCAGAATGCAGCATTTCATCATTCATAAACTGATTATAATCTCCATGCAGCAGCTCTCCAAGCAGGAAAAAATCCGGTTTCAGTCCATCACAATACGCGCGCAGACGTTTGATAAACTCCTTATCCAAACAATAAGCAACATCCAGACGAATTCCATCAATCCCAAATTCCTCAATCCATCCCTTCACTGCCTGAAAGATATGCTGTATCACCTCTTCATTACGCAGATTCAGCTTTACCAAATCATAATTTCCTTCCCAGCCCTCATACCACAGACCATCATTATAGTTAGAATTCCCTTCAAAGCTGATATGAAACCAATCCTTATAAGGAGAATTCTCTCTATTCTGTACCACATCCTGAAAAGCCCAAAATCCTCTTCCGACATGGTTAAATACCCCATCAAGCACCACCCTGATACCTGCATCATGCAGATTGCGGCAAACCTCCCGAAAATCCTCATTCGTCCCCAGCCGCACATCTATCTTAGAATAATCCCTCGTATTATACCCATGTGTATCCGACTCAAAAACCGGAGAAAAATAAATTGCATTTGCACCCAGTCTCTGTATATGCGGTATCCACTCATTCACCTTCCGTATCCTGCTCTGCAGATTCCCATCATTCTCAAAAGGCGCCCCGCAAAATCCCAACGGATAGATCTGATAAAACACACTCTCAAAAGCCCACATAATCAATCCTCCACATCTTTCTCACATAATAAATAATCATACCACATCTTGTGTTTTACAGCAAACTCATATAAACTAAGACCATGCAAGCCATCCCATTCGATTTCGTTGGGAGCTTGCTCACAAAAGAAATCAAATGGGATGGCTTATAGGGCGCAGCCCGTGACCGAAATGCAGCGCAGCGGAATTGAGGTCGCATGGTCGGGAGTTTCCATTCACCCTGCCCTACCTCCCTCCGCCACAAACAGCGCAGCGCCATTGTGGCCCCACAACCTAGTTCTAAACCATACGCCCATTTTTCTCCAACCCACACCTCTTATTAAAAAAGAAAGGACACAACAAAAATGATCAAATTAGGTTCCCACGTAGGAATGAGTGGCAAAGAAATGTTTCTCGGCTCCGTCAAGGAAGCCGAAAGTTACGGTGCCAATACCTTCATGGTATACACCGGTGCTCCCCAAAACACAAGGCGAAAAGACCTCAGCGAGCTTCATATCAAAGAAGCGCAGGCCTACATGAAGACAATCGGAATTGACGAATTTATCGTACATGCACCCTACATCATCAACCTCGCCAACTCTATAAAGCCAGACATATTCCGGCTTGCGACAGAATTCCTGTCCACTGAACTGGAACGCAGTACCGCAATGGGCTCGCACACGCTCGTGCTTCATCCCGGTTCTCACGTTGGTGAAGGTGTCGATATCGGCATTGCCAAAATCATAGAAGGCTTAAATGAAGTGCTGACAAAAGACACCGCCTGCAACGTAGCTCTGGAAACCATGGCAGGAAAAGGCAGCGAAATCGGACGCAGCTTTGAGGAGCTTGCGCGAATCTATGACGGCGTTAAATACAATGACAAATTAAGAGTCTGCTTTGACACCTGCCATGTTAACGATGCCGGTTATGACATTGTAAATGATTTAGATGGCGTATTGGATACATTTGACCGGATTCTTGGCAAAAAACAAATTGCCGTATTCCATATTAATGACAGCAAAAATGAACGTGGCGCTTCCAAGGACAGACATGCAAATTTGGATGAGGGTACCATCGGCTTTGATACCCTGTGTCAAGTCGTGTATCACCCTGATTTTCCAGATGTCCCTAAGATTCTAGAAACCCCTTATATAGAAAGTCCGGAGGACTCCTCCGTCAAGCTGCCGCCTTATAAAGAAGAAATTGCAAGATTGAGGGCCGCTGCGCAATCATAGATGCTTAGGTTCCTGTACGGGAAGCAGCCCCATTTCCTGACTGTCCCAAAAATCTGCCACCTCGTCTGCAATCGTTTCCAGATTGCAGACCCGGTAGTTCTGCCATTCTCTCGGAAACATCCTCTGATAGGAATTGGCCAGAAAACGATCATCCAGCAGTGCAACAATTCCGATGTCCTCCGCGGTTCTGATTACACGCCCCGCTGCCTGCAGCACCTTATTCATACCCGGATAGCGGTACGCATAATCAAAGCCCTGCAGTCCCTCCTCCTCATAGCTCTCCTTCAAGAGTTCCCGCTCATTGCATACCATTGGCAGACCTGTTCCCACAATCAGAGTGCCGATCAGCCTGTCATTCTTCAGATCAATCCCTTCACTAAAGATTCCTCCCATAACACAAAATCCCAGTAAGGTTTTCTCTTCCTCATATTCAATATCCATCTGAATGAGCTGCTCCAGTTCACAATCCTCATTCCCCTCAAACCGGTTCAAAAATTCCTCTCGTTCCTCTTCCCGCATGCTTGATTTCTGCACGATACATTCAACACTTTCATCTTCAAAATACTCCTCATATGCATGCAGCACTTGATTTAGAAATGCATGAGAAGGAAAAAAAACAAAATAATTTCCTTGCTTTTCCCCTGTGATTAATTGTATGTATTTTGCAATATTGTAATATTCCATATCGCTGCGTCTAGAATACTTACTGGTCACATCATTGCAGATAAACAGCCCGCGCTTTCTTTCATCAAATACTGATTTTGCATATACTGCATAGTCCTCATCGTTGCCGCTGAGCAGATTACGATAATAGTCAATCGGCAGAAGCGTAGCGGAGAAAAATGCCGCGCTTCGTCCCTTATCCAGACACTGTGTAATGTTATAGGCAGGATTGACACACAACAGCTTGACCATGAAATGATTGGTATGCTCGACCGGATCTTCAACATGTTCCGAATAAGCAACATAATTTCTACGATCAGAGTTGATATTCTCATACATATTGATAAAATGCCGTATCTGCAAATATAGCTCAAATACCGGCTTTCTGATATCACTGCGCTCCTCATCCTCCATAAATTTTTCCATCTGTGTCATCAGACGAGTCAATATCACCAGCAGCGGAGAAAGACTATCACCTTCTCCATTTCCATATACGTCCAATACCTGCATCGTCTCACAGTCACGTTTCAGCGTCAGCATAAATTTATTGGCAGACTCCAGCGTCTTTTCAAGCTTCCTGCTGTATGGCTTAATATGTCGCCGCAGCTCCATAAAGTCTTCCTTATAAAGAATGGCGCTGTACATCTCCATAGCCCGATCTACGAGATTGTGTGCCTCGTCAATCAGAAAAAGATAATTTCCCTCCACCCCCTCTGCAAAGAAACGCCGCAGATACACATTGGGGTCAAATACATAATTATAATCACAAATCACAGCATCCGAAAACAAAGACATATCCAGACACATCTCAAACGGGCATACCATATGCTTCTCAGCATATTCCTCAATCTTCTCCCTTGTAAAAGAATCCTCCTGTATCAGCAGATCATAAATTGCATCGTTGATTCTGTCATAATGCCCGTTTGCCCTTGGACATGCATCGGGATTGCAATCCGTTTCTTCACAGGGACACACCTTTTCCTTTGCAGTCAAAATGACAGTCTTGTACCTCAGTCCTCCTGTCCTCAAAATATCAAAACAGTCGCTCGCCACAGTCCGCGTAATGGTCTTGGCCGTCAGATAAAAGATCTTATCCCCGCGATCCTCACCCACTGCCTTCACCGCCGGAAAAACAGTCGAAATTGTCTTTCCAACTCCCGTCGGCGCCTCGATAAAAATCTTTCTTTCATGATAAATTGTTCGGTAAACCTGAGACACAAGCTCCTTTTGACCGTCCCGGTATGCAAACGGAAATTCCAAAGCCTTAATAGACTGCCTGCGGAGCTTCTTCCATTCAAATTCAAACCTGGCCCATTTTGCATACTCCTCTATCAGATTTCTAAACCAGTTCCGTATTTCTATATAAGTATATGCCTCATGAAAATACTTAATTTCCTCTGTTTCTATATTACAGTAAGTCATCCTTACCCTGATATCCGGCAGGGAATTCTGCTCTGCATAAAAAAAAGCATAGCACTTTGCCTGTGCAAGATGCACATCCGCAGGCTTCCCAATATAATCCAAATCTTTATATACACTTTTGATCTCATCAATCGTTATGTGCTCGCCATCCGTAATGACTCCGTCTGCTCTGCCCTCAATTACAATCTCAAAATCACTCATATCCTGCATATGGCGCATAAAATATTCTGCATGATAATCAGAACCCATTCGTCTTTGAATCATGCGATGAATTCTGCCCCCCTCCAGCATGGACTGATCCCCTGAAGTCTTATGTCGATTGTCAATATTACCTGAACGCATCATAAATTCCACCAAATTACGTACGGAAATCCTCACGCTCGGCTTTTCAAGCAAATCCATATGTGTCCCTCTGCCATTTCTCTCTATCTCATATGCCTGTCTCATTATACACGCACAAAACTCTCCGTGTCTATAAAACACAGAGAGTTTTGAAGTTGAAACAGACTAAAATTTAAAAGCTGTATGATTGCCCGTACATCACTTAACTGCACACTGCATATCTATGGATCAGGTTCTCAAAGGCATCGTTTTCACCGGCATATTGAACAGTCAATGTCTGATTAAAATCCAATCCAAGTACACCCAATATTGATTTTGCATCAATGATCACACGATTGTAAAAAACATTGATATCAAAATCACACTTGGAGGCAGTGCTTACAAATTCTCTTGCTTCGTTCACCGGCAACTTGATTTTCTTTTCACGCATCCTATACACCCCTTTCAAAACAAATGACTCGCACCTCTTAAACGTTTTAGGAAAAACTTAATCTTAAGTAACTGCTTGTTATATTATACTCATTCTGGCGATAAAGTCAAACGTTTTTCCCATATAATTCCACTTCGGATTGTTCGTGAAAAAGCACAAGATATTTGTTTACTTTTTTCTGATTCACCAATATATTGTGTCCATTATATACAATTTTAACAAACTGTTTTTTCCGTTTTTACCATGTCACAGGTTTTTCCCTATCAAATTGTTCAAATTCGACCATATATTTTCGAAATTTCAGTGGAAGCATTTGCCGCTGCAAGTCAGTATTAATGCGGGCTTCTACTGCAATGGAGTGGCAAAATGAAGTAAACAACTCCTGATAATACTCCTCTCTGTCAGAGTAGTCCGTAATTGCTTCCTCATCCGGCTTCTCACCTTGTACAATCACCCATGAATTTTCAACAGGTACAGGGTGCTCCGGGTCTCCTGCTCCATGTATCATAAACAGTCCTCTTCGCTCATCATAGATCATGAAATTCTCTAATGGCAGTCGGTCTGCAAAATGAGGTGCCATCATTGCCAAAATATTATTTTCCGGTGCAATTCTTGAAAACATAACACCATTTTTCAATTCATGAAATCTCAGAAATTCTATCCAATGCAGATATTCGTTTCCCACCCGTCTTGTCAGTTCAAAGACTCGTGCCACATATGGATTGACCAAATCGGTCAGAACCTCATTGCCATGCTTCATTGCCAGACCTGTGATAATTGTCCTGTAAACAGCATCACCCTTGTCATAATCTGCATCTCTTCCTCCATAAAGCAAATCAGGCGCCTCTGCCATAATCGCCTTTGACAATTCCTTATAGACTGGAAATCCCAGTCTCTCACAGACCGTTCTGGTCACTTTTTCTGCTTTTTCTTTGCTTGTACTCACTGATATATACTCTGAAAACAGTTCATAATTCCTGCAGTCCTCCCGCATCTGCTTCAGATGCTCCATACTGCCGTTCGTATAGTCCGGCGGCAATGTTTCTATCTTACAATGGCTGTGCCCTATTTCCCTTGCTGCCTTCCACGCATCATATATTCCCGTAAAAATACCTTCGATTGAATTTTCACACAAAAAAATCTTATGATTCATATCCTTTGTCCTCTGTTCTGATCATCCGATTCCTACAATCTGGTTTTGAAATCCGAATTGCACATCATCAAATAATGACAGCTGCTTATACGTCATACCATCACGGCAGACACCCTCCGGAAGCCGTTCTTTAATATCCAGCAAATTGCGGGATATATAATCTTCATCTATCTTAGTCTTATACATCATATGTCCGTTACAAGTAATAAAATACAAGGCCCGTTTCAAAACAATTCCCATTTTTCTAAGATCTTCAAATGTCAGATTTGCATGCCGCCTTGCCATAACGATTCGCTCTGCAGACTTTACTCCGATTCCCGGAACCCGCAGCAGCATTCGTTTATCCGCTCGATTGACCTCAATTGGAAAATGTTCCAGATGCTTTAATGCCCAGTCACACTTCGGATCAAATAGGGTATTGAAGTTCGGACGATCTTCACTCAAAAGCTCACTTGCCCTGAATCCATAAAACCGCAGCAGCCAATCTGCCTGATACAATCTGTGTTCTCGCAGTAACGGCGGTCCCTCCAGCGTTGCCGGAAGGCTTGTATCATGATTGACGTTGACAAACGCAGAATAAAAAACTCTTTTTAGATCAAACTTCTGATACAGGTTTTCTGCAACAGATACAATCTGATAATCATTTTCTGGTGTTGCTCCAATAACCATCTGCGTACTTTGTCCTGCGGGTACAAATTTCGGTGCATGTTTGTACAATACCAGTTCGTTCTTATTAGCTGATATTCCCGCCTGAATCTGTCTCATGGGCTTCAAAATCGTCTGTCGTGTCTTATTGGGGGCGATCTCTCTTAATCCGTCCGCTGTCGGCAGCTCCAGATTGATACTCATACGGTCAACGATCAGACCCAGCTTTTCAATGATCCGTTCATCAGCACCCGGTATTGCCTTCACATGAATATACCCCTGAAAGCAATATTCAGTTCTTAATTTGTAAATTGCCGTATAAATCAATTCCATCGTGTAGGTCGGATTCTTCAGTATGCCGGAGCTCAGAAACAGACCTTCAATATAATTGCGCTTATAGAAATTCATTGTCAGTTCGCAGATTTCTTCCGGTGTGAACGAAGCCCGCGGTACATCATTGGTAACTCTGTTGATGCAATATTTGCAGTTATAAATGCATTCATTGGTAAACAGAATCTTCAGTAAAGAGATACAGCGTCCATCCGCAGCAAAGCTATGACAGATTCCCCCCGCCAATGTATTTCCCATTCCGCGTCCGTCTCCCTTACGTTCAACACCACTGCTTGTACAAGCCACGTCATATTTGGCTGCATCCGACAAAATATTTAATTTATCCATGACTGACAATCCCTGTGTCAAATATTCCACATCATAACCCCCTGCCCTGCGTGAATCAGAAAGTACGTTCGAGAACGTTTGTTCTTATATTAGCACTTTACTACCCATCTGTCAATTAATAATTTCTTGATTTTCTATAGTATTAATAATTTCTTGATTTTCTATAGTAATTTCTTGATTTTTCTATAGCCCACTCACGCCAAACATGATATGATCAAAGAAGGTACTTGCAGTCTTATGGAGGAACTTTTACATGGAAATTGAGCGAAAATTTATCATTGAGCAGTTACCTGCCGATATCAATACTTATGCCTGTCACATCATTGAACAGGCATATCTGTGTACCGATCCTGTCATTCGTGTACGCAGACAGGATGATGAGTATTATATGACCTACAAAGGGAAAGGAATGATGATGCGTGAGGAATATAATCTTCCCCTGAATCAGACCGCCTATGAACAATTAAAATCTAAAGCAAACGGTCATATCATAGCAAAAAAAAGAGTCCTCATCCCGTACCTGAAGTACACGATAGAACTCGATATTTTTGCTGAACCCTTTGCCCCTCTGCTGCTTGCAGAGGTCGAATTTGAGACTGAAGCGGAGGCTCTTGCTTTTACACCTCCCGATTGGTTTGGAAAAGATGTCACAACAGATTCCAATTACCATAACAGCAATATGGCAATGCGTAAACTCCCCGAAACACAATCAAAGCTTTAAAACCATCAATATAATTTTCAGAGATCGCGCTGCTATATTTTTCGTGTGGATTCACCTATAATCAGCTTGCCCTCAAAGGTCTTATGTTGATGCTCCTCTGCATTCTGGATGACATCAAACAGCACCTCGACCGTCTCTCTGGCCATTTCTTCAATCGGCTGTCGGATGGTCGTAATGGATGGGCTGTAAAAATACGCCATGTCAATTCCATCATAACCCGCCACTGAAATATCCTCCGGAATTTTACGTCCGCTTTCCAAAATTGCTTTACATGCTCCGATTGCCAGTGTATCAGAAATCGCATAGACTGCCGTTGGTGTGTCCTTACGAGATAAAATCTCCTGCATAACCGCATAACCGTTTTCCATAGTATATGGATCTAATTCATATTTCATTTCATAAATCAAGGACTCATCTATTGAGATTCCATTGTCATAAAGAGCCAGCTTATAGCCCTCCTGACGAAGATTTCCGACACTCTCATCCGAAGAACTGGCCACAATCGTTGCAATCCTCTTATGTCCCAGCTTGCACAGATAATCAACTATTTTATAGCTTTCCTTCACATCATCGACCGATACAGAGGAATAATTTTCGCTTGGATTTTTCTGCGCCATCGCAATGGTACTCAGTACAAACGGCACCTGCAGCTGCTCCAGCTTCTCCTTCGTATGAGAAAAGTAACCTCCCAGAAAAACAATTCCCTGCAGTCTCTTTTCTTTGATCAGTTCCAGTGCTACATCAACCTCATCTTCATTCATCTCTACATGATGCAGTACAAGTGCATATTTCTTATTTTGGATTTCTTTCTCCATGACCTTGATCATCTTCATAAAAAACGGGTTGGAAATACCTTTGACAAGGATTGCAATGGCATTTGATTCAGAAAGCTTCAGATTACGGGCACTGTTATTCGGAATATAATTATACTCCTTAATAATCTCCATGACCTTCTGCTTCGTCTCTTCGTTGATATCCGGATGGTTATTCATTGCACGTGAAACTGTGCTGACTCCAACTCCGCACATCCTTGCGATGTCCTTGATTGTGATTGTCTCCATGGTTCCTCATTCCCCGTTTCTCAGCATAACGACTCAGAAGCCTTCCGTTAAATGCATGCATTCACAGTCTGTTTCTAAAATTTCTGATTGACTCCGAATAGTTACAGTCTACCATATAATTTAGTCATGTCAAACATCCTTTTGAGCAATTTCTGATTGATATCCTTCTCTGCCATCCGCCATTTCCAGTTATCTCCCAGCGTTGACGGCGTATTGATGCGTGCCTCGGAACCCATGCATAGATAATCCTGTATCGGAATGATACACAGCTTTGCAACACTGGCCTGCGCCAGTCGGATAAAATCCCAGCTGATTTCTTTGGGCGGCGTGTCAAAATTATTAATATAAGCAACTGACAGCTTCTTATCCGGACGCGACAATACATCATACCAGCCACGAACCGTATCATTATCATGTGTGCCCGTATATACCACACTGTTAGCAGTATAGTTATGCGGCAGATAATCACTTTCCTCTCTCGAATCAAAAGCAAACTGCAGCACCTTCATGCCCGGATAGCCTGTATCCTTGACCAGCTTGATCACAGAAGGGGTCAGATAGCCCAAATCCTCGGCAATGATATCCATTTTGCCCAGCTTTGCTGCCAATGTCTTGAAAATATCGTAGCCAGGTCCCTTTTTCCACTTTCCCTTTTCGGCTGTTTTATGACCATAGGGGATGGAATAATACTCATCAAATCCTCTGAAATGATCCACACGAACCACATCATAGAGTTTAAAGCAGTATCCAATACGCTTTACCCACCACTCGTAGCTGGTCTTTTTGTGGTAATCCCAGTCATAAAGCGGATTGCCCCACAACTGACCTGTCGCTGAAAAGGCATCCGGAGGACATCCTGCAACAGCAATCGGCATATTATCCTTATCAAACTGGAACAGCTTCGGAGCTGCCCATGTGTCTGCGCTGTCAAAAGCCACATAAATCGGAATATCCCCGATGATCTTAATTTCCTGTTGATTGGCATATGCCTTCAGCTTCGCCCACTGCTCCGAAAACTTGTACTGCTGGAATTGATAGAACTCGATTTCCTTGGCATATTTCTTTCTGTACTTTTCCAATGCTGCCGGCTTACGGACACGAATGTCTTCATCCCACTCAATAAAGCTCGCTCCGCCAAAGGAGTTCTTAACTGCCATATAAAGTGCATAATCATCCAGCCAATAGGCATTTTCCGCAATGAATTCCTTGAATTTTTTCTTACGCGAGATATTGCTTCTCTCATAAGCAATATGAAGAATCCTGAAGCGGGACAGATAAAGCTTTTCATAATCTATATAACGTTGGTTCCTGCCGAAATCACAGCTGTCACATTCGGTACGCGTCAGCAGGCCTTCCTCCACCAATGTCTCCAAATCAATAAAATATGGATTTCCGGCATAGGTCGAAAAGGATTGATAAGGGGAATCACCATATCCCGTCGGCCCAAGCGGAAGTATCTGCCAGTAGGACTGTCCTGCTTTCTTGAGCTGATCTACGAACCTATAAGCACTCTTTGAAAATGTTCCAATTCCGTATTTTCCCGGTAAACTTGCAATCGGTAATAAAACCCCGCTTTTTCTCATAATAGATATCCTCTCTGACTTTTCCTTAGCCCTTAACTGCTCCTGCTGCCACGCCCTCAATGATATATTTCTGGCAGATCAGATAGAAAATAATGATCGGTATGATTGCCAATACAAGCAGCGCCATCATTGCACCCATATCCTTTGCTCCGTAAGAGCCGACCAGATACTGTACAACAACCGGTATCGTCTTATATTCCGTGCTCAATCCAATGACCAGATACGGAAGCAGATAATCATTCCAGATCCACATTGCATTTAATATGGATACTGTAATCGCCGTCGGCTTCAGAATTGGCATGACCACACCGAAGAAGGTCTGCAGCGGATTGCAGCCGTCTATCATTGCCGCCTCCTCAATTTCAATCGGTATGGACTTTACAAATCCACAGAACATAAATACCGAGAGTCCTGCGCCAAAGCCCAAATACAGAAGCACCATTCCCGGAGGGTTGTTCAGCTTGCACATATTAGCCAGTTTAGTCATCGTGAACATAACCATCTGAAAAGGAACAATCATGGAAAAAACAAATACATAATACAGAACACTTGTCACCTTTGACTTCACTCTAGTCAGATAATAAGCCGTCATAGATGTAAACAGCAATATTGCAAATACAGAAAAGATCGTAATAAAAGCTGACCATCCAAATGCACCGAAAAAATTCGTCTTCGTAATACCATTGATGTAATTCGTTAATCCCGAAAAAGTCTCGGCCGTAGGCAGTGCAAACGGATTATCACTGATATACAGCTTTCCTTTAAAGGAATTCAATACAATAAAGAAAATAGGAATCAAAAATGCAAAGACCAATAAACACATAACCGTAAAGATAGCACCATCCGCTATTTTTTTCTTACTTGGCATTATTGCTCCACCTCCTTTTTCCTGGTTGCTACAAGCTGCGTCAGCGCAATTGCTGCAACAATGATAAAGAACAGTACGGCCTTCGCCTGACCAACACCCTCAAAGCCTACACGTCCATAGAAGGTATTATAAATATCCAGAGCCAGCATAGCCGTCTTATTGCTTGGCGCCCCGGCTGTCAGAGCAAGGTTCTGATCAAACAGCTTAAAGCTGTTCGACACTGTTAAGAATAAGCATATCGTAATCGATGGCATAACCATCGGAATCTTCACACCCAGCAACACCTGCAAAGGTGATGCACCATCTATTTTAGCTGCTTCAATTAAATCGGGTGGTACATTCTGCAGCCCGGCAATGTATATGATCATCATATAACCGATTAACTGCCAGTTCATCAAAACGACCAATCCCCAAAAACCATAGGTTGCATTTGCAACAAGCGTTGTTTCATATTTTACAAGCATGGCATTAATCATGGACTGCCAAATATAGCCCAAGATAATTCCGCCGATCAGATTCGGCATAAAAAATACGGTACGGAACAAGTTCGTTCCTTTGATCTTTCTGGTTAAAGCCAATGCAATCAAAAAGGCCAGAAGATTAATGGATACAATGGATACCGCTGCGAATTTAAGGGTAAACCAAAATGCATTGGAAAATTTGTCATCTGCAAAGATTTGTACATAATTGCTGAGTCCTACCCACCTTGCATTGGTAACCGTCTTAAACTTACAGAATGACAGATACAGTCCCATAATGAACGGCGCAATGAACGCAAACGTAAATGCGATCAAGGTCGGTATCACAAATATGGGAAAATACTTCTTTAATGTTTTCTGCATACGCTCTCTCCTTTTCTACCTACCGGAATGCCAGAGACATTATATCTGCGCATTCTATCATAGCTATAAACAGTTTTTCTTAAAATATGGGCAGTGGCTAGGCTAAGCCACTGCCCACTATTACTATAATTATATCATATGATGATTCAATCTAAAACCTATTCCTGAGCTGCTGCTGCAGCTGCCTTTTCAGATGCCCACTCATCTATTACGAGCTGCTTAACATCTGCCCATTCCATAGAACCTGAAGCGTACTCCAGAAGAGCTGCTCCGAAGTCATCCTTGAAGGTCTGGCTCGGGAATGATGTGAAGTTCCATGCTACGCTTGTCAGAGAAGAATCTGCCATATACTTGATTACTTCCTGTGCAAGAGGATCGGTCGGCTTCTCATCATCAGCAAATGTGTTGAAAGGAGCGATGAATCCAAGGTCATTTGTAACTGCTGCCTTACCTGCATCTGAGCTGAATAACCACTCTACGAATGCGATTGAAGCTGCCTGATCTTCCGGCTTAGCCTGGCTGTTGATAGAGAAGAAGTTCTCTGTACCTGTGCAGAGACCCTGTGTCTCCTCACCCTTAACGCCTGTGTAAATCGGTAAGAATTTAACATCTGTATCCTTAACTGTGTTGCCTTCTACACCTGAGATCTGTCCCCAGCCCCAGTTACCGTTCTGTACCATAGCTGCTTTTCCAAGTGCGAACTCTGCCATAGAGTCATCAACTGACTTGCTTCCTAAAAGGCCTGCCTTAGTACATGAATTGTTGATATACAGATCAAAGATATTCTTGTAGTTGTCTGAATATGTGAACTCAAGTGCGTCTGTATCTGTGATACCTTTGTCCTTGTACTCATAATATACAGGAATGTTTGCAAGGTGTGTCTGCCATCTCCAATCCTCACCAGGTGTTAATGATGTGGATGCGAATACGCCTTCGATACCAAGATCTGCTGCCTTAGACTGCATATCTTCTACAACTGCCTTTAATGTATCAAAGTTCTTGATTTCGTCCATGGAAGCTGCCTTAGCGCCGTCCATTGCGAAATATTTGTCCATGATTGCGTTGTTGTAAATGATACCATAACCCTCAACTACATAAGGAATACCATATACTCCGCCGTCCTCGCCTGTAACTGCAAGGCTCTTGTCAAGCAGCCAGCTGTAAAGGTCTGTACCCTTCAGATCTGCACAATAGTCTTTCCAGTTCTGATATCCAACAGGTCCATTGATCTGGAACAATGTCGGAGCATCTGCATTTGCTACTTCTGACATCAATGTCTGCTCATAAGTTCCGCTTGCTGCTGTTACGACTTTAACAGGAACACCTGTCTCTTCCGTATACTTAGCTGCAAGGCTCTGCCAAATCTCGTCTACCTCAGGCTTAAAATTCAGGTAATATACCTGACCTGCTGCTGCATCTGCTGTCTCCTCTGCCGGTGCTGCTTCCTCTGCTGCGGGAGCTGCCTCTTCTGCAGGTGCTGCTTCTTCTGTTGCCGGTGCTGTTTCTGTTGCTGCCTGTGAACCACAGCCTGCTAACAATGCTGAAACCATTGCTACAGATAATAACACGCTAATAACTT
>CAZABT010000042.1:0-19722 GCA_964483395.1 uncultured Lachnospiraceae bacterium | reverse complement strand
TCACTTGGCATTTATTATGAAAAAGTATTTAAATAGTAATGTTACTATGAGTTTGGCATTTGTTATTGTTTGTATCTGCTGTATCATTTCTATGTTCTTAGTATAGGTCACATAAATGGATAAATAATGTTATGTAAATGAAGTTTTTTGAAATGATTTATGAACATTTTATGAACATACAGACTTTTTCATAATACGCTCCTCTGCATATATTCTAGGCCTTTTGAGGTTCCGGATATTCTGCTCCAAAGGTTTCGACAGTCATTGATTTTATCTTTTGCTCCTGAACGGGTCTGTCTGAATAATCGACCTGTGTGGCTGCGATTTTATTTACAATATCCAGTCCTTCCGTTACCTTTCCGAATGCAGCATATGCACCATCCAGATGCGGAGAGGTCTTATGCATCAGAAAGAATTGTGAACCTGCTGAATCCGGATGAGCACTTCTGGCCATGGACAGTACGCCCGGTTCATGTGCAAGCTCATTTTTGAAGCCGTTCTGTGTAAATTCACCAGGGATGCTGTATCCCGGTCCGTCGTAGCCTGTTCCGGAAGGACATCCGCCCTGAATCATAAAGCCGTTGATAACTCTGTGAAAGATCAGACCGTCATAGAAGCCCTTGGATACGAGGCTGATAAAGTTGTTGACTGTGTTGGGAGCAATGTCGGGATAAAGCTCAGCCTTCATGACATCTCCGTTTTCCATTGTGATTGTAACGATTGGATTTTGTGACATAATATAATTCCTCCATATAGGTAAGTTAAATGCTTTCATTATTTTAACGGAAAAGATTATAATAGTAAAGTGATTTATGAGCAAAAGGTCTATCTCAAGAAGTGGCGCAAATTTATCTTAAAATGACGCAGAACTTGAATTTTACCGAATGAACATTTATACTAAGACTATGAAGGTATTATATCAAGGAGATTGTTCACGGATGAACTGACAAGGATGGGGGATGTTGACAGAAGTTGATGTCCTCTTTGTGGACGACATAAATGGCAAGGTTCAAATTTTGGAAAACGGGTATATGAGATTATGAAGCACAAATCTAACAGGAAATATATATTGGTTATCAGTCTGCTGTTCCTGTTGACGGGACTGTGTGGCTGTCGCGGCTGCAGCAGCGATGCGGCAGAGGAAGGTGTTGCAGGTCCGGTGACGGATAAGCTGAAGCAGTTTCAGGATTTTCTGATTGCCGAGGATACCGCAGAAGCCGAGAGACTCAGAGAAGAGGAATTGCAAAAGGAACAAAAGCAGGAACCGGGATTTTTTGAGACGAATGGAATTGACTGTGATGTTGAGGTGGAAAAGTCGTTCATAGTTGATACTTACACGAACAAGGGACATCCAATCAAGGTAAGGGTATCCTTTGATGATGTTGTGGAATTCAAATCTGAGGCGGGCTACAAGATGATGGAAGGCTACCGCTGGATTGTTATCACCCGAAGAGCAACCGTTCAGGATGAGTACAAGGCCATCTGTGAGGAGGATGGCAGTTGGTATCTGCGTGGACTTGTATATGATTACTATTCCGGCAGAAAACTGCCGTATGAAGCAGTGTCTGTGTATGATCAGCAGACGATCAAGAAAAAGACGACTTCTATTGTACAATATAAAAATCAAAATAAGAATGTTGTTGCGATTAAGGAAATCAAATATGATGCCGATACTAAAACGATGGTGACAATTTATACCCTTCAGGTTCCATTGGATTACGATGGGATTACGGTGTTGACTGCGCCGCAGGCAGACAGAGAAATTGATCGGACGGATGATATGGCAGATTCGATTGATCCTCTGGACATTGATGAGGGATATCATTTTTTCAGAGTAAAGTGATAGAATAGATATATGGAGAGACTATGAATCAATCAGGAGAGTCAAAAGTAGCAGGTAAACTGAATATACTGATGCGTATTCTGAAGAAGCTGAAGGATTACCGGGAAAAAATCAATCGACAGATGGAAAAGAAGTATTCTCCTGAGTTTATTGCTTACTGGGTAACCGGAATTGCTGCTGTATTGATGCTCATCATGTTGTTTCTTCCTAATTATACCGGTGTGGCAGACGATGGTTCATTGTCAGGGATCATGCGGGCTGCAGGTGTAAATTATATTGGGTCGGATGTGGACAAAATATATAATAATTATTTTGTCAGGACATATTCGAATATGATATCGGAATATCAAAAAGGAGATTCTTCTGTTTCCAGTCATATTATGATTGTAAAAGCAGCGGTATGGTTGGATAATGTATGTACTCGAGACAGATATTTTGACATCCGTTTTCTGGGTCTGCTTTATGGAATCATGTATATTCCGGCACTGTGGCTTTTTATGAAGCAGGCTTGCTGTATGGTGAAGCGGTTTTCTGAGGGTGTTGTCATAGGTGTATTTGGCGTTTTGATATTTGCTGATGTTTCTTATATTACATATTTTAATTCGTTTTATCCAGAAGCCTTGTGGTTCATCTGCATTTTATACTGCATAGCAGCAGCACTTGCATTTCAGCGGCAGAATCGGCTGAAAATGGATGTTTTTTATTTTATGGTTTTAGTATTGGCGACACTTGTTCTGATCTTTTCAAAGCAGCAGTGTGCCGTAATCGGGATATTGACAGCAGTATTTGTATTAAAGCTTTTATTTGTACGTAAGCATTGGCTGTGGGGTGTTCTGTGTGTTTTGTCAGCGCTTTTTCTCACATTTACTTCATTGACAAGTATGATTACTTTGTCAAATGATTTTGATCAGAGGAGCAAATATCATGCGATGACGAGAGGCGTGCTGTTTCAATCGGATGACCCTGCGAAGACCCTGACGGAGTTTGGGATAGATCCGTCCTATGAGATGCTGACCGACACATCGTCTTATGATTATCTTCCGTTTGTAAAGGCAGAAAATACAGATGTATTACAGGAAGGCTTTTATGATCATTATACGATTGCAGACATTGCGATGTATTATGTACGTCATCCGGGCAAGATGTTTTCCATGCTGGATGTAGCGACCAAGGCATCCTTCAGCATACGGAGGAGCTACTGCGGTAATTATGAGGAGTCGGTCGGTCTGCCACCTATGGCCAAGAGCCTGTTCTGGTCGGGCTGGAGTACCTTTAAAGAAAATTCGGCACCGAAGACAATCGGTTATATCATAATCCTGATCATTGGTATCATTATGCTGTATGGACGTTCGTATTCTCTGCGTCCCAGTGAAAACAGAAGAAGTACGGTCGTATTGGATACATTGATTTTGGTATTGTTTATATGTATATCTCAGGCTGTGATCTCAATTGTGAACAGTGGAGATGCGGAATTGACACAGCATTGTTTTCTGATGGGCTGCGGCATTGATGTTATGACTTATTTTGTGCTGGCAGAAGTCCTGCATAAGCTGAATATTCTGTAGTTGGATCGAGAGAAAGAGAGAGGATTTAAAATGATTAAAAAGAGAGCGACAGGTTATCTGTTTCAGGACATTGGAATTTTCCTGCTTTTGGCATCCCTTTTGGCGGGAGCACTGGTAGTTGCGAATGTCAGTCAGTCAATATTTCCGGAGAGTGTCATTATGCTGCTGGGGGTGTTTGTAGCAATCTTATTTGCAGCATTTAAAATGGACAGTATTGCAATCATCATTGCAGGCTTTCAGATATTGGCTTATGCGGCGTATAAGCTGTTTACGGTATATGCCTATGGAAAAGTAATTGATACAATCAGTTATATATGGCTTGTTCTTCCATTAATTGCGGTTGCAGCGATGCTGATGTTTATAAACGGAAGTCACAGAACGGAAACCGAGAATGATGTACTGAAAGAGCAGGTGCAGGAGCTGGTTATGGTGAATGCCCTGACCGGCTTATACAATCTGCGCAGTCTTTATAATGATATGCAGAAGCAAATTGCATATACCGAACGTAATGGCCTGCCGTTGTCATTGATGATTCTGAAGCTCAGATACGAGCCGGAGCTGAAACGTGTTCTTTCAAGAAGCCATTATGAAGCATTGATACAGAAGCTGGCAGAAACAGTAGCAGATGCAGTGCGTTTGGAGGACAGGGTATATTCTTTGGATAACAGCGGCTCAATTGGAATACTATTGACCTGTGATAAGACAGGCACAGAATTTGTAGAAAAGAGAATTAAGTCCAGAGTGCAGGACAGGGCAACATTTACAGGCATTACGGATGATGCAATTATTGTAGAGGTTAAGATCGCAACGGTTCAGTATGATAAGGAAGAGTATGGTCAGGATGTTATTCGATTCAAACAAAAGGTGGAAAGTGAATTGCAGTACGACGTCTAAGCTTGCATTGTTTGTTTTTATATTTGTTTTGGCAAGCAGTCTGTTGACACGACAGGTGGCCGCAGATGAGGCAATCGAAAAAAAAGCTCCTCTGATTCCATTAGGGGATGTTTTGGTTGTCTATTCGGACGGAGCATCAGAGCAGGAGGTAGAGAGTGTATCGGACATCGTTGAGATATTGACCTATCAGTCTTTTCAGGTATCTTATGGAAATGCTTCACAGGCAATTGCTACGGTTGAGGATTTCGATTATATTATTTGTTATGAGGTAGACAAATATCCTTCAAAGCTGATCAGTACATTGGCTGAAAGTGAGAAGAATGGAGCAAAGCTCTTTTTTATCGGTAATCAGTTGATCCAAAAATATGTGGATCAAAGTAAAAAGAACACCGGAAAATATGGCTATGCAACAGCAGATGTTGATGTAGGAAAAGTAACTTATTTCTTTGACAGCTCCGCAGAGCAGAGTGGACTTGCCAAGGAGGACGGCTTTTTCTTTTTCACACGGGGCATGGAACAGGAAAGTGGTGTTGTAGAGGCTGGAGATCAGACCGGTTATGTTGTTGCATATGATGATGTGCTCACGCACATGACACTTGGCGATATGCAGAATGCACTGGTGAAAGCAATATTTGCGAAGGAAGTAGCAAGATGGAAGTGGGCATATGACAGTGATGCACATGTATATGCACAGTATATTGTACTCAATGAGATTTATCCGTTCCAGGATTCCGATAAATTGTTACAGGCAGTTAACCTGCTGATCAAAAGGCAGGAGCCGTTTGTAATATCGGTTATGCCGACCTATGTCAATGCAGATTATCCGGCTATGCAGAGATTTTGTGAGGTACTGCGTTATGCACAGGATAACGGAGGGGCAGTGATCATGCATACACCCTTGAATCAGAGAGCGGCATTGAATGCAGATCTGCTCAATGAGTATGTTACACTGGCTATGAAAAATTATATGGCGCAAGGAGTCTATCCAATTGGTCTGCAGGCACCAGTCGACTGGATGTTTGATGAAGAAGGCATAGAGGTATTGAGCAGATTCAGTACCGTTTTTACGATTCATGAAGAAGATGAGGCGAGCAATTTTTCTGAGACTATGCATACCAATGAGGTATATAAGGACGGGCATCAATGGGTTGGACCAGCAATTGCACTGGATAATTCGGGAGTCAGCTACACAAAGTCCTACTCGACGGCAGTTTATATTGACTTTACAGAGGAACTGTCATTGATAGAAGAGCGGATTGAGGCATGTCAAAATTCTTTTGTACCGCTGAAAAGCCTTTGGGATGTAGAGCATACGTTTTGGACGGATCAAGATCTGTTGTTATACAAAAACGGAATATTGACCGTCAACAGCGAGAGACGGGAAAGAACTTATGAACCGGCAGAGGCGGAACAGGATTATGAATATAACCGAAATACGCTGAAGCGCTTTTCCAAGAACCTTGCAGAAGAAAATCGAAAGCTGGTTGTGGTCGTTGTTATTGTCTCCATATTGTTTGTCGTATTTCTATATACGGCAAGGCGTAATAATAAGAGAAAATTCTTTTACCATGAGCAGGATACAGATGACAGGAAAGAGGAGTAGAACATGTCATTAACAGATTATTTGTCACTCTATGCAATCATTGCAATATGGGGTTTGATGTTTTTGAATATATTTCTTTCCATTGGAGGGTTTATTTATATGGTACGTGTCAATAAGACAGACGGCCGCATTCCGTTGAGGGAATACCCGATGGTGAGTATCATGGTACCGGCCCATAATGAAGGGATTGTCATACGCAGGACGGTTGAGGCTTTATTGAATTTTGATTATCCGAAGGACCGTTATGAGATCATTGTGATTAACGATAATTCGACAGATAATTCCGCAGAAATTCTGAAGCAGATACAGGACGAAAATCCGGACAGAAATCTGATTGCCATCAGTACGGATCAGGTTGAGGGAGGCAAAGGAAAATCGAATGCCCTGAACATTGCTCTGTCGGTGGCACAAGGCTCTGTCATTGCAATCTACGATGCTGATAATACACCCGCGCCGAATGCATTGATTATATTGGTGGAAAACCTGATGGCAAACGATAAGCTGGGTGCTGTAATCGGGAAATTCAGAACCAGAAACAGAAATGCTTCTATACTAACGAGATTTGTCAACATCGAGACATTGGCATACCAATGTATGAATCAGGCGGGAAGATTTTTCTTCTTCAAGCTGTGTACGATTCCGGGAACCAATTTTGTGATTCGCAGAAGCATTATTGATGGTATGGGCGGATGGGATACAAAGGCTCTTTCGGAGGATACAGAAATCAGTTTCCGTATCTATCGGATGGGTTATTATATCAAGTTCATGCCGTTGGCGGTTACATGGGAACAGGAGCCTCAGCTCTTAAAGCAGTGGTTCAAGCAGAGAACCAGATGGGCAAAAGGGAATCTGTATGTATTGTTGAAAAACTTCAAATATGTATTCGACCGCAAAGCCGGGCCGATGCGTCTGGATGTTTTCTACTATATGCTGGTGTATGTATTGATGTTGACTTCACTGATCTGTTCGGATGTCATTTTTGTACTTGGCATATTAGGATTGTGCCACAGTACATTGGGAGGCTTCTCGACATTGTTGTGGGGAATGGCAATCCTGCTGTTTGTATTGAACGTTATGATCACTCTTTCGGTGGAGAAGAATGAATTCAGTCTTCAAAGTGCATTGCTGGTATTGCTGATGCTGTTCACATATTCGAAGCTGTGGGTTGCAGTGGTGCTGAATGCATGTTATCTGAGCCTGCAGGATAAGATTTATCATAAAGAGGTCGTTTGGGATAAAACAGAACGAATTGATGAATCGCTTAGTCCCAAAAGAGCGAATAAGGAGTTTAAATTGAGGGAAAAGGAAAGGGTGAAAAAATGAGAAGGAGAAAATTGATGAGAAAACATATGATGATGCTCCTGCTGGTCTTTGTGCTGGCTGTGGAAAGTACCTGTACGGTATTTGCGGCGCCTGAGGACACAAAGGAAACGGAGACGGTCGAAGAAACTGCGGCCGAAGCAGAAAATGTGGAGAACCAGACCGCGGCAGAGGACACTGCAGAAAAGTCGGAATTTGCAGACGTTAATATTGCGGATGTGACGCTGTCGGATGAAGAACTTGTGTCTCAGGTTCTGGCCAGTAATCCGGAGGATGCGGCAGAGCCGAATACCGTCAAGCCGACAGTGCCGGATACTCCATATATGAAGGATGTGAGCTATCCGCAGACAACGCTGCAGGGTATATTTACAAGCTCGGAGCTATATTTTGAAATTCCAAAATACTGGGATACGAAGTATGTATATGCCGAGATCCAGTATGATGTCAGCCAATTGATTCAGAGCATCGCATCTTCATTAACATTTTCTGTAAACAATGTGCCGATCGAATCCTGTAGAATAGCTTATAATAATGGAGAAACACAGGTTGCGTACATACAGATACCGATGGAGCTGATTAAGGAAAATGACTTCAATGTATTCACCATTTCCGCATATGCAAGATTATATGATGAGGAAGGCTGTATCGATGATTTCTCAGGAGCTAATTGGCTTGAGGTATCGGATGCTTCTTATATCAGATGCGGATATGACGTTAAGGATGCACAGAATATGATCAGCTATTATCCTTATCCGTTCATTTCTACGATCAATGACCGGGGAGAGGGTCTGAGCATTGCAGTATCAGACGAAGCGACCAATGGTGAGGTAGCAGCAGCTATGAATCTGATGGCAGATCTGTCTACTCTGACAACGGATGAAAATCAGATTCAATTCTGTATGCTGGGAGATTTGGCAGGAACAAAGGCAAACAAGACGGTCATTGTATCAAATTATGCAAATCTGCCTGCGCAGTATAAAGCACTGGTCAAGGATACGACAATGCTGGATAAAAACGGAGTGGTGGTGTTTGGAAATGATTCCGGCGGCAATCCGTTATTATTGATCACCTCCAATGATGATGCCTGTCTGCTGGAAGCAGCATATATGCTGATGGATGATGACCGTGTGGATCAGGAAAAAGCAAGCACTGCCATTGTACCTAAGGGCAGCGCCAGCATTGCGATTAATTCTACAACATTGAGCCGGATGGTAGCAGGCAATTATACCGTAGGTGATATTGTAGGAAATGGTCTTTCATTTGTAGGCCCCTTTCATAGTGAACAATTGATTTATCTGCCATTTTCAGAGGATTATTTCCTGTCGGATGCAGGTAAGGTAACCTTGAAATTCCGATACAGCGGTAATTTGGACTTTAACCGCTCACTTGTGACGGTTTACTGGGGTGATATTCCGGTAGCCAGCAAGAAGCTGACACAGGAAAAGGCTACAGGAGATGAGTTGATCTTCACAATGCCTGCAGATGTGGTCGGAACGACAGCAGGTGCCATTAAGATTTCATTTGATCTGGAAATTCAGGATTTGATCTGTACACCGCGTCAGGAGCAGATGCCGTGGGCCTATGTGTCGGAGGAATCGATTTTGTACCTGCCGGCATCTACGGGTATCGTGCTGACCTTTGATCTGAAACCGTCACCTTTCCGGACGGATGGAAAGTTTAATGATCTGATGCTGGTATTATCCGATCATCCAACGACCGAGGAACTGAATTTGTATGCACAGATCATCGGTATGTACGGTGAGGGTGTAGATCCTTATGGCACATTCTATGTCAAGCGTGCAAATGAGTTTTCGGAAAATGATGCAGATTATAATATTATTACGGCAGGCTCTTATCAAGGAAATGAACTGCTGCAAAACATCAACGAACATCTGTATTTTGCATACGAGGGCAATGGTTCACGCTTTGCCAGCAATGAACAGTTGATTTTGTCAGAGAACTATGCAGGAAACATTGCAATCCTGCAGCTTCTGGAATCGCCGTATGCCAGCAATCGAGGCGTACTTGCAGTGACGGGAATCAATGATGGGACATTGTCTACGGTGACAGAATTTATGCGTGATTCTAAAATGAGATTAAGTCTTTCCAAAGACTGTGTTCTAATCGATCCGGAATTTGATACAAAGGCATATAGATTTATTTCAAAGCTTGCGGATGATCAGGAGCCGACACTTGGAGAAGGATTGACAAGCAATAAGCAGTCTTTGATCTTTACGATTGTGGCAACCAGTGTCATGTTGATGCTGTTAATTGCAGTGATTCTGGTATTGATCAGAGTAAAAATGTATCATCGCAACAAGGATGATGAATAGGCGGGAATAGAATGGATAAGAGAAAAATCATGGTCGTATTTGGTACAAGACCTGAGGCAATCAAAATGTGTCCTTTGGTGAAGGAACTAAGGGAACATCAGGAGTTTGAAACAATAGTGTGTGTGACTGGGCAGCATCGTGAGATGCTGCAGCAGGTGCTGGAAGCATTTGAAATTGAACCGGATTATGATCTTGCAATCATGAAGGACCGACAGACACTGTTTGACATTACGGTTAAGGTGTTGGAAGGGATGAAGCAGGTATTGACAAAGGTGCAGCCGGATATTGTGCTGGTGCACGGAGATACTACAACGACCTTTGCAACGGGATTGGCAGCATTTTATTTGGAAATACCGGTAGGTCATGTGGAAGCGGGACTTCGTACTTATGACCTGACAGCGCCATATCCGGAGGAGTTTAACCGTCAGGGAGTCGGGATCTTTACAAAATTCCATTTTTCTCCGACAGAAACGGCCAAAAGTAATCTCTTACGAGAAGGAAAAAAGCCGGAAAATATTTTTGTAACAGGTAACACAGTAATCGATGCCTTAAAAACAACGGTCAGATCTGATTATACACATCCAGTGCTGGAGTGGGCCAAAGGGTCGAGATTGGTCATGCTGACAGCACACCGCAGAGAAAATCTCGGAGAACCGCTGTATCATATTTTTGAGGGCATTAAGAGAACACTGGATGAGGTAGAGGATGTGAAGGTCATCTATCCGATCCATTTCAATCCTGTTGTACGGAAGACGGCTTCGGATGTATTTGGAGACCACCCGCGTATGCGGATCATTGATCCACTGGATGTACTGGACTTTCATAATTTTATGAATCAGTCCTATATGATACTGACAGACAGCGGTGGGATTCAGGAAGAAGCCCCGTCACTTGGCAAACCGGTACTGGTCATGAGAAATACTACGGAACGGCCGGAGGGAATTGCAGCCGGGACGTTGAAGCTGGTCGGTACGGATGCAGATGTGATTCATCGGGAATTTCTGCGTCTGCTGACGGATCGGGATGAGTATGATGCCATGAGTCAGGCATCCAATCCATATGGAGACGGTACGGCCTGCAGACAAATTGCGCAGATATTATCAGAAAAGCTGTAACAGGAAGGGATATAAATGGAATTAAGAAAAACCTGGTTTAGTTATTTGACCATCGGAATTTTCATAATGGGTATCTCACTCATACTATTGTATGGCTTCGGTCAGTTCCGTTCGGTATATTATTATTCTTATATCGTACAGGGCGTGCTGATTTTTTTCATTGGCGGACTGTGGCTGCTGCTGCGCGCATGCTTTAAGGTGGGTGTCAAATTTCGAGTGAATGAATGGTTTGATTCAAAGAAGAAAGTGGGAATCATTCTGGAGGCAGTCATTGTGATACTGCTGGTCACGGTCGGTGTGCTGCTTCGTGTCTGGGTCATTAGAACCATTCCTATGGATATGGAGTCGGATTTCCTTTATTACTACAATATAGCAGTCAATCTGGTCAACGGAACGCTGGAAGAGAGCGGACAGGTAGATTATCTGGCAATGTCTCCGAACGGCTTCGGGTATCCGTATCTGCTCTCCAGAATCATGCTGCTTTTTAGAACCACGAGTCAGGATGTCTGTTTTGTGACCATGACGATTGCTCAGGCAGTCACTATGCTTGCATGCTACAGAATTGCGCGTAAGCTGAATGGCAAAGCAGCAGGACTGGCAGCACTGGCAATTGTAGTATTTTGGCCTTCTCAAATATTATACAGTGATTTTAATGGAACAGAAGCGGTTTCTACCTGCTTTTTATATGTCGGTGTACTGCTGTTTGTCCATATTGTCAATGATTTGAATGAACATACGGTCAGACCGGTTTGGATCTATGCATCGCATATATTGCTGGGGGTTCTGCTGGAGCTGTCGGCTGCCATCAGACCGGTTGCAACCATTTTTCTGATTGCTGTTGTGTTGTGCATGATTCCCTCAGGCATCAAATTAAAATATCGGGATTCCAATAATGTACCGATCTGTACGCGATTTTTGGCAAAGGGCTGGCTGCGTGCAGTGGTCATTCTGTTAAGCTATATGATGTGTTCCAATGTGGTCAATTCCAACATATCTTATCAGCTGAATCGGGATATCGGCGGTGGCGGAGTCACATATGGCTACAGTCTTGCGACAGGCTTGAACAGGGACACAAAGGGTGGCTACAGTGAAGTAGTGTCACAGATCATGAAGGATATTTATTATGAGACGGGGTCTTCTGCTGAGGCAGGGTCTGTATTGCTGAACCGCGCACTGAACGAGGTAAAGAACTATCCGATTCCGATCATCAATCTGATATTTGAAAAATATGAAATATTATGGGCCAATGATGATTACGGCATATCATCTAACATCACATCACTGAATGCGCAGAGGAAGCTGACGCAGGAATGGGATGACTGGTTGTCCAGTCAGAGACTGCTGCACAATTTTTATTATTTTACTTTTGTATCGTTTGCCGGAATCTGCGGACTTTATCTTTGGAAAAGGAAATCCAATGCGGCACAGGTGCTTGTTTTATTTTTCGCGGGGGCAATTGCACTGCACAGTCTGATAGAAGTACAGAATCGTTATCATTACTATATGCTGCAGAATTTTGCTTTGCTGTCAGGGGTTGCAATCGGCTATTTATATCAGGACTGCAGGTACCAGGTTCTGTCGGTTCTTCGGCCGCAGGAGATACAGCAAATACAGCCGTTATCGCTGACTGCTCAAACAGAACAGTTCGGATCCGTCAATGCGGAGCCGCTTCCAAAGATGGCTGTTGTCAGAACCAATCATACCAATCCGGATCTGTGGGATTATGATATTGTGGAACTGGAGGGAGCACAGAAGGAATTTGAACGGGATGAATATTTAGATGCTGATGTAGAGCCGGAGGAGGATCATACGAAATTTGATATGAATGCGGCAATCCACGAGAAGCATGTACGAGTGACGGCGACTAAGCAGTCAGAGGAATCAGAAGGTCTTCGAGACATTGATCTGACCGGTCAGAAAAGTGAGGCACAGAAGAATTCGGAGGCAGAATCATGAGTGATGCACAGCTGCAAAGGATACAGAAAATATTAATTGGTATCTTAGTGTGTCTTGCACTTGTGGTATTGGTATGCCTTGCAATTGTTCTGCTTAGCAGGACAGGACGCCCCTCCGTTGCTGAACAGCCGGAGCAGGTCGAGACTCCGGAGGCAGGACTCGCAGACATAACGACATTTCTGCCGGATCACTGTGTTTTATACGATCCGATGCCTGAACTGACATTTACCGATGCGGACGGTACAGAGCATACACTTGCGGATTTTGCAGGCAGTCCGTTGGTCATAACCTTTTGGGCGAGCTGGTGTCCCGACTGCCATGAGCAGATGGAAATCGTCAATGAGTGTGAAACTCTTGCAGAGGAGAATGGATTTACGTATATCCTGATGGATAAGCTGGATCATGATAAGGAGACAAAGGAACAGGCACTTGCCTATTTAGAGGAAAATCAGATTCAGCCGGATACCTATTTTGACGATGGACTGCTGCTCTATGATATGCTCGGTATGCATAACGTACCGACTACCTTTTTCATAGATGAACATGGAATTTTAAAGGGAATGTACGGAAGACAGATTACAAAGCCTTCTGTTTTTGAAGCCTATCTGCTCAATGCAAAATCGGGCAGTGAGACTGTGACAGAGAACTTTGTATCAGAACAGATGATGGAGGCAGGCGGTATTCACAGTGAATATCATACAGACTCTGTGAAGAAGACATACCAGAGCGATGTCTTGAGCGAATCACAGGGACTGATTTTGGAATATGCAGTTGTAAAGGAAAAACAGGAACTTTTTGACAATGCGATTGGATATGTGGAAAATCAAATGAGCCGGGATGCATTGCCTGCATGGCGTGTCAGCGGCAAGCAGGCAGACAGAGTCAATGCCCTGATTGACGATCTGAGAATCTATGGAGCATTGATCAAGGCTGATGAACTGTGGGGAGGCTATGAAGAGCTGATTTTAAAATACAGAGAAAATCTGAAGGAATATGGATTGTTCAAAGGGCAAGCTATTGATTTTTATGATTTTAAAGCAAAGCAGCCTGCAGACAGACTGACACTCTGCTATGCGGACTTTGAGGTCATGGGTATGCTGGCTGAGGAGGATGAGGAGTGGAACAATGCATATGAACAGGCACTTTCCATCGTAAAAAGCGGTAAGATCAGTGATACTTTTCCTCTGTATTACAGTTGGTACAACTATGATCATTCCAGATATGAAGAAACTGACCTGAATATGTCGGAGGCACTTGTAACACTCCTGCATCTTGCACAGATCGGGCAGCTTCCGGAGGATGCGATAGCGTGGCTGAACAAGGAGCTTTATGGTGAGGGCATTATGGCCAAATACGATGTCACGGGAAAAGTAGTCACGGGATATCATTACGAATCAACGGCAGTTTATGCGTTGACAGCCATGATCGGTGAGGAAATCGGAGATGCCGGGATGACTGGAAAGGCCTTGAATAAAATGGAGAAGATGAGAATCAATGATACGGCGCTTGCCTATAATGGTGCATTTGGAAATGAGAACGGAACAGGAATCACTTCCTTTGATCAAATTGTTCCTATGTTGGCTTACGCTTATTGTGCCGAGGCTCAGAATATGATAAAATAGTAAAAGTGCTTATGGAAAATGTGTTACGATACAGGAGAATTAAGATATGGCTAGATTAGGTATTGTGATTCCGTGTTATAATGAAGAAGAGGTTTTTGCCGAAACGGCGAAACAGTTGACAGATGTAATCAAAAAAATGATTCAAAAAGGGAAAATAGATTCCGACAGTTTTCTGTTGTTTGTCAATGACGGAAGCAGGGATGCAACCTGGTCTTTGATTGAAGCTGAGCACTCTTGTAATGCATATGTATGCGGCCTGAATCTGGCAGGAAATGTAGGACATCAGAATGCCTTGATGGCAGGATTATTGACGGCAAAGAATCTATCTGATATGTGCATATCCATTGATGCTGATCTGCAGGATGATATTACGGTTATAGAAGATATGGTAGATCAATTTACAGCAGGCTGTGACATTGTCTACGGTGTCAGGAGCGCAAGAAAAACAGATACTTTTTTCAAGCGGACAACGGCACAGGCCTTTTATAAGATTATGAAAATGATGGGCGTTAAAAGTGTTTATAATCATGCCGACTATCGACTGATGAGCAAGCGTGCGCTGGAACAGCTATCACATTATAAGGAGAGAAATCTGTTTCTGCGAGGAATTGTTCCTTTGATCGGTTACCGCACAGAATGTGTTTACTATGAACGCAAGGAACGTTTTGCCGGGGAATCCAAGTATCCGATTAAGAAGATGGTGGGCTTTGCATTTGACGGAATTACGTCCTTCAGTACAAAACCTATGATGGTCATTCTTGCATTGGGAATCTTAATGGTTCTGCTCAGTATTCTTGCAGCGGTTTATGCATTTCTGTCTTATGCGTCCGGGCGTGTGGTTGGTGGCTGGACATCATTGATTCTTTCACTGTGGTTCATAGGGGGATTGATTTTGTTCTCGCTGGGACTGATCGGTCAGTATATCGGAAAGATTTATATCGAAGTTAAGGAAAGACCAAGATATAATATTGAAGCTTTTTTAAATCATGAAAATGAGCAACAATAAATCAGTATGAAATCAGTATTTACGAGAGAGAGGAAATGAGATGGAGAATTACAAGATGTCAGTTGTTGTACCTGTGTACAACGAGGAAAACGGGATCAAACCATTTCTTGACCGCACGGAAAAAGTCATGGAAGATCTGGGATGCGATTATGAGATTATTTTCAGCTTGGATCCGAGCAGGGACAAGACCTATGAAATTATAAAGGAGAACATGGAACGCAACAAGCATATACAGTTGATTACGATGAGCCGCAGATTTCGTCAGGCGGCGGCTACGATGGCAGGCGTGTTGAACTGTACAGGAGATGTCTGTGTTGTCATAGATGTGGATCTGCAGGACCCGCCGGAGGTGATTTCGGAGCTGGTCGAGAAGTGGAAAGAGGGCTATGATGTAGTCTATGCGCAGCGTATTGATCGTCAGGGTGAGACGAAGATCCGTAAGTTTATCGATTTGACAGCCTATCGTGTCATCAATTTCCTCTCTTCTGTTGAGATCCCTGTAGATACGGCGGATTTCCGTCTGATCAATCGCAGAGTGATTGAAGAAATCCGTAAAATGCCGGAGACTAATATGTTCTTTCGTGGTATGGTTTCTTATGTCGGGTTTAAGCAAACAGCGGTTCGATATCACAGAGAGGCGCGTGAAGCAGATACGAGCAAATACAACAGGCTGTGGGGAGAGTTTCGTATGGGCTTTCACGGAATTTTCTGTTTTTCCTCGAAGCCGCTTGAATATGTGACCTTCCTTGGAGCATTTATTACCGGAATAGGGGCTTTTCTTGCTGCAGTCTATGCATTTCAGAAGGCTTTTTTCAGCAAAAAGAAAGGGATGTCAGGAACAAGTGTATTGATTTGGCTGATCGGCGGCCTGCAGATATTTGTTTCGGGTCTGCTGGGGGAATATGTAACGAGAATTTACGATGATGTCAAGGGAAGACCGAGATTTATCATTGATGAATTTGATAAAAACGATGGAAAGAAGGAGAAATAAGATGAAATATTTTATTACCGGCGGTGCTGGATTTATTGGTTCCAATATGACAGACAGGCTGCTTTCAGAGCCCGAAAATGAAGTGGTGGTTTATGACAATCTGGTGACAGGCCGAAGAGAGTTTTTGGATGAGGCAATGAAAAATAACAGATTCACTTTGGTCGAAGGAGACACACAGGATCTTGAAGCACTGACCAAGGCAATGAAGGGCTGCGAGTTTGTATTTCACTTTGCAGCAAATGCAGATGTCCGTATGGGCTGTGAACATCCGCGTAAGGATCTGGAGCAGAATACGATAGCAACCTATAATGTATTGGAAGCAATGCGTGCAAACGGAATCAAGAGAATTGGTTTTTCATCTACGGGCTCTGTTTATGGAGAAGCAGAGGTGATTCCAACTCCGGAAAATGCACCGTTCCCGATTCAGACCTCCCTTTACGGAGCATCCAAGCTTGCATGTGAGGGACTGATTGCCGCTTATGCAGAAGGTTTTGACTTCCAGGCATATATTTTCAGATTTGTATCTATTTTGGGAGAACGCTATACACATGGTCATATCTTTGACTTTATTAAGAAGCTGGATGCAGATCCGACGAAGCTGCATGTACTTGGCAACGGAAAGCAGAGAAAGTCTTATTTGTATGTTAAGGACTGCATGGAAGCTATCCTGACGGTGGTTCGTAATACCAATGAAAAGGTTAACATTTATAATCTCGGAACAGATGAATATTGTGAAGTCAATGATTCCATCGGCTGGATCACCGGTAAGCTCGGACTGACACCGAAATTAGAATATGAAGGCGGAGAGCGCGGCTGGATCGGTGACAATCCGTTCATTTATTTGGATACAAAAAAGGTTCGTTCCCTGGGCTGGAAACCGAAATACAGCATTTCCGAGGGCGTTGTTAAGACGGTCGAGTATCTGCAGGCAAATCCATGGGTATTCTCAAGAGAAAATTAGGAAGGAAAGATTAGATTATGATTATAGCACGTAGTCCGCTCAGAATTTCACTTGGAGGCGGGGGCACGGATCTGCCGTCATACTATGAGAACAATGAAGGATTTTTAATATCGGCGGCCATCAATAAGTATGTATATATTACATTGCATCAGACCTTTGATCAGGAAATCCTGCTGAAATATTCAAAGTTTGAAAAAGTAAAATCAGTGGATGAAATTCAGCATCCGATTATCAAAGAAGCCTTAAAAATGCTGGAAATCACTTCTCCAAACCTTGAGATATGTTCTATGGCTGATATTCCGGCAGGAACAGGTCTTGGTTCCTCGAGTTCATTTACGACGGCACTGCTGCGTGCACTGCATACGCTGAAAGGAAATATCGTAAGCACACGTACGCTTGCAGAGGAGGCCTGTGAAATCGAGATGAATCGTCTGCATGAGCCGATTGGGAAACAGGATCAGTATATTGCAGCTTATGGCGGCATTACCTGCATGAATTTCCACAAGGACGGTTATGTATGGGTAGACCCGCTTGCAATCTCACAGGAAACACTTTATAACCTGGAAGATAATCTGTGCCTGTATTTTACCGGATTTTCACGTGCTGCAGGCAGTATATTGGCAGAGCAGGACAAGAAAAGCAAGGCAATGGATGCAGATATGATTAAGAATCTGGATTTTGTAAAGGATTTGGGTTATCAGAGCAAGAAGGCTTTTGAGACCGGAGATCTGAATACGTTTGCAGATATTATGAATGTACATTGGGAATATAAAAAGAAACGTTCCGGTGGTATGAGCAATCCACAGATTGATGAGTGGTATGATCTTGCAATGAAAAACGGAGCTTTGGGTGGCAAGATGATCGGAGCCGGCGGCGGCGGTTTCCTGATGTTTTATGCTACTGACAAGATTAAGCTGCGCAAGGCAATGAACCAGACAAGCATGACAGAGGTTCGGTTCAGATTTGAGAAGGAAGGGTCCAAGATTCTATGATAAAGCCCGAAGAAATGCAGGTAGTGGTTCTCATGGGAGGACTGGGGACACGATTGAAGGAATTTACAGCCAATACGCCGAAACCCTTGGTAGAGGTTGAAGGAAAGCCATTTTTTGACTATCAGCTGGACTTGATGCAGTTATGGGGCTTTCGTAAATTCGTGTTCTTGATTGGCTATCGTGCAAATATGATAGAGGAGTATTATGGGGATGGTTCCGACAGGAACATTTCCATTCAATATTGTTATGATGGGGAGGAACTGCTTGGAACGGGCGGTGCGGTGCGTCGAGCATATAATCTGCTGGAGGATGATTTTATCCTGATGTATGGTGACTCCTTTATGGATATTGATTTTGAAGAGACTCTGTATCGTTATGACAAGGGCAGACAGAATGGTATGCAGGGACTGATGACGGTTCTGAAGAATCACAATCAGTTCGATAAAAGCAATGCCGTGGTCAGAGACGGCCAGCTTGTACTTTACGATAAGCATCATCCGACACCGGAGATGGATTATATCGACTACGGAGTGTGTATGTATGAGAAGCAGCTGTTTGCTTCTTATGAGCCGGGAGTGAAGTTTGATGTTGCCGAAATACAGCATCAGTTATCGGTATCCGGAAAAATGGTGGCACATGTGGTGACGAAGCGGTTTTATGAAATCGGAAGCCCGGCCTCGCTTGCTGAATTTAAGAGATATGTCAGGCAGCGTTTGCTGGAGGAGCATCCTGCAGTGTTTTTGGATCGTGACGGTGTCATCAATGAGATTGTTTTTAATGAGGATGCGGAACAGATGGATTCTCCTCTTAAAGTTGCTGAGTTTGAACTGCTTCCGAAAGCGGTGGATGCAATTCGCCTGATTCGTGAGAAAGGGTATTATGTATTTGTTGTGACCAATCAGCCTGCAGCGGCAAAGGGGAAGGTTTCTCTGACCGGCCTTTATGATATCAACACTCATTTTGTGAACTTGTTGAAGGAACAGGGGACAGAGGTGGATGACATTTTTATGTGTCCGCATTTTACGAAGAAGCTGCCGATGACCAAGGAAGATTTTTTGATTCAGGAATGTGATTGCAGAAAACCGAAACCGGGGTTATTATATAAAGCAAAGAGAAAATACCGTCTGGACTGGGAGCACTCCTATATGGCAGGGGATTCCTACACGGATGTGGCAGCAGGACAGGCTGCCGGAGTTAAGACAGTATTTATCGGCGGGTTCAAATGCGACACCTGTAAGCGTCTGGACGGAAAGCAGCCGGACGAGATCAAAAAGGATATTTATGACTTTGCGGAATATTTACCGCAGGTTTAAATATAGAACCGGATGAAAATTAGGAAGCATCCGGGGATATGCATATTTGTGCGAAGAGAAAAGGAGGAAGCAAATATGAACACAAAGGCTTATATTGAGCAGTATCTGAAGGAAACACAGGAAATTGTTGAGACAGTTTCCAAAGAGGAAATCGAGAAAGGAATCGAGATCCTAAAGGCAACCAAAAATAACGGAGGACGTTTATTTA
>CAZABT010000041.1:0-19819 GCA_964483395.1 uncultured Lachnospiraceae bacterium | reverse complement strand
ATCTTTCCCGCCAGCTCCTGTATTTCCAATCCTTTATTTTCTCCGGCAAGCTGGTAAATCTCACTCACGGTTTCTTTTGTCTTCTGGAATTTTGCAATCAGCTGCAGCTTCTCCTCGTATTCCTGCAAGGTCTTGTCACACCGCTTGATGAGATCGTGGATGCCCTGTCTGCTGATACCATACTCCTCGGCAAGCTCACCAAGAGTCAAATCCTCACTGATGGCTTCCTCATATATTTTCTTCTGATGCTTCGTCAGTAATTCACCATAAAAATCATACAGAAGCCCGCGCTCTACTATTTTCTCCATCCACGTTTCTCCATCTAAATTTCTTTCAGTCTGATTGCCAGCATCGTAATATCATCAAATTGCGGAGCTTCTCCGACAAATTGGTCTACATCCGCCTTGACTGCCTTGCACAGAGCCTCCATCGGCATCTCCCGGTTCCGATTCAAGGTTTCCAAAAGGCGGTCATCACCATACAGCTCATCCTGCGCATTCGTTGCCTCCGTAACTCCATCCGTATACAGATAAATGATATCTCCCGGCTTCAGATACATCTCATTAATCCGATATTGAATACTGTCCATGCCTGCAAGTACAAATCCGGCACGACTCTTCAGATATTCAAATTCACCGTTATCCTGACGAAGCAGCGGATAATTATGACCTGCATTGGCATACGTCACCAGTCCTGTCTGTAAATCAATAACCCCCATCCATGCAGTTACAAACATTCCCGCATCATTACTCTCACAAAGCTTCCTGTTCGCATTGGTAAATACTTCATTCACATCCAGGTCGGTCTCTGCCAGACTTTTCAGCATTGTTTTCGCCGTCATCATGAACATGGCTGCAGGAATCCCCTTACCGGATACATCCGCAATCAGAAATGCAAACTTATGCTCTCCGATGGGATAGAAATCATAAAAATCTCCTCCTACCTCTTTTGCCGTAAACATCGTTGCATACAAATCCACCTGTCCGTCTTTATAATCTCCAACCGGAATATTGGGCAGCGCCGCATGCTGAATGGTTTTGGCAAACTCAAGCTCCTTGTCGATTCTGGCTGCCGCCTCTGTAATATAACTCTTTAAGGTCGTCACTGTCGAATTGATATCATCAGACAAAGAAGCAAATTCTTCATTGCTGCGCACATCGACCGTAATATTCAGATTTCCATTTGTAATTTCACCCAGACTCTCATTGACCTTTCGGATATTGTCAACAACAAGCCCCTTGATCAGAAAATAAATCAATGCAAACAGTACCGCAAATACGATAATTTCCATAAACATACTGACACAGACAGCCAAATCCCTTGAAAACACTGCCTCCTCAACAGGCATAACCGCTATGATTGTATATCCCTCTGCATAGCTGTGGATACAATAGCATTCCTCACCATACACTGTTGCTTCAAAGCGTGTTCCTGCAGGCAGCTCCTTCTCAATGACAAGTCCTGTGTCTGCCAATGGCCTTCCTTCATAATGATTGCGGTCACTGACGATCTTTCCATTTTCATCACATATGATCACACAGCCGCTCTCACCGACATGTCGATTTCGTGTTGCACCGACTACCTGTTCACTGATATCATGCTGGAAATTCTCTGCATCATACCCGACTTGTACGAAGCCTCCCTGCTTCAAGGAAACTCCGGCATATTTTCTGTATATGGAGGAATCATAGGAAATCTGTTGATAATCCTGTACATATTCTGTCGCATCCCCCAGCAGCACAAGAAAGGCACCTGACTGCTCCCCCGTATCCATTGCATAGCCACAGAAAGTCTCATTTGTACTGGCTGTAATCACACCGTTCTCATCAATGAGATTGATCTCCGCCACATGATATTGCTCTGCAATTTTTCTTACGGAAGTATTGGACGGCGTTTCTTGCTCTATCTCTGCTGCTACTGTATGAGTGAGCTGCAGCATATTGGCATCTGAAGCCTCCAGAATGTCCTGATATACATCATTTAAATTGAGGGTCAATAAATCATTCACATTACGTTCAGACAAACTGGCCTGCAGCATATACATAAAGTATGTCGTGGCAAGAAAAGCAATCAAAACACAGAACAGCAGTCTGCGTTGTATCGTCTGCGCAATTCTCTTTGATTCCATCATGGTATGTATACGTTCTTTTCCAATCAGAGAAACAAACAGTACCGACAGCATCACTGTCATACCATTAAAGATGGCCATGACTGCGGCCGAGTCACGTATGACCTCAAATGCTGTATGCACATCATCCAGATTCGTCAAAAAGAGAATTGTAAACTGCAGCACCTCCATCACGACTCCGATTGCAAGACTCAGGCTCCAGTGCGGCTTCTTATCGTCAAACATATATTTACGCAGCAGGGCTGCATAAAATCCTGCAAGTATTGTTGAAATCACGCATGTCGTCTGCGAATATACATCTGCACCCCAATAAACAGCAAGTCCTCGCTCCACGCCGCCAATGATTCCGGCAATGATACCTGCCGGGCCGCCAAAAATCAAGCCCGCACACAGTGGTGCCGCATCTCTCGTACTGATGACGATTCCGTTGATGGTAACTGCACACTCTGTTCCGAAGATTGCAAGAATACCAAACATAATACCGATGATGGCTTGTCTCGTCATGTATTTCAACCGCTGAAAATGCTCTTTTTTCTCCAGCAGATAAACCAATGCAGATACCAGTATCGGCAATATTGCAACTATAGTTAATTTCAAATACGCTTCCATAAGCTCTCCTGATTCATTCTAAACGCCTAACACATATTGTACCAAATCAGCATTGTAATGACCAGTAAAAATTGTTTTCTTTCTCTAAAAATAATGTTATCATTTACGTATGCTATTACACAGGAGATTGATTATGGAAAATGAGATCGACCGGGTGACCCAGTTGAAAGAAAAGATCAATGAAAACGACTCGGCAAAAACCGAGTCGTCAAGAAAGCATAATATTCTATTCAGCCCTATCTGCCATAGGTTATAATTGTATAGCACTAATAACGGTTATCGAAGATTCTGCGTGACTTTTTCTCACTTCTTGGCAGTTCACCGATCTCCACGGCCTTCACAAGCGGTGTCATGCCGATCTTGATCTTGAACAGGCTTGCCAGTTCATTGGCTACATCCAGCTTGCTTGCATCCTTCTTAACTTCGATAAAGAGTGTCAGAATATCCTTGCCCTCGATGTGGTCAATCATTACCTGATACTCACTTGATGCACCCTTAACATCGCGGATGACATCCTCAATCTGACTCGGGAAGATGTTGCAGCCCTTGACCTTGACCATATCATCGGTTCTGCCGATCAATGTATCAATTCTCGGATGCTTACTGCCGCATGGACAATCACCCAATACAAATCTGGACAAATCATGTGTCCGGTATCTGATCAGCGGGGCACCCTCTTTTATAAGTGTGGTAATGACAATCTCGCCGATTTCACCATCAGGAACAGGTTCACCCGTCTTTGGATCAAGAATTTCTATGTATACGTAATCATCCCAGTAATGCATTGCCTTGCTGTGATCACAGTTGATAGCAATACCGGGGCCATAGATTTCTGTCAGTCCGTAGATATCATATAAGGAAACGCCCAGTTCCTTGGCAATGCGGTTACGCATCTTATCGCCCCAGCGTTCTGAGCCGATGACACCTTTTTTCAAATGAATGTGCTCTCCGATACCACGCTTTGCGATTTCTTCCGCAAGCAGTAAAGCATAGGAGGAGGTTGCACACAGAACGGTTGTCTTTAAATCCATCATCATGCGAAGCTGTTTGTCTGTATTGCCGGGTCCCATCGGAACAACCATAGCCCCTAGACGTTCTGCACCATTCTGGAATCCGATTCCTGCTGTCCACAGACCATAGCCCGGTGTAATTTGGATTCTGTCCTGATTGGTAATGCCGGCCATTGCATAACATCTGGCGAACATATCTGCCCAATCGTCCACATCCTTCTGTGTATAGGGAATGATGATCGGCGTTCCTGTCGTTCCCGATGAGGAGTGGATACGGATGATCTCTTCCTCCGGAACAGCCATCAGGCCAAGCGGATAGGCTTCACGCAAATCTCCCTTCCAAGTAAAGGGAAGCTTTTCGAAATCCTCCTGTGTCTTGATTCCGGCAACGTCGATGCCTTTGAATTTTTCCTGATAGAACGGGCTGTGCTTCATGATTTTGGCAAGCTGTACCTTCAGCATGTCAAGCTGTGTCTGTGTCATTTTCATCATATTGTCCTCTTAATCTTTCTGCGCATCTACTCTTCTGTAATCATCATCTTGATTGCTTCCAGCGCAATTCTGTAATAGGCCGCCTTCTCCTTGGTCAGAGGATTGGCCTTATATTTCTGATACTGCTCCTCCAGATAGAGCTGAGCCTGCTCAATCTGCATTCTGGACAACTGCTCGTCATCTATCGCACAGTATAATGTTCCTGTACTTGCTTTGTATACAGACTTCTTGTCATCCTCCTTCTTGATGGTGTCTGAACCCGTAAAGGATTGATACAATGCCTGTATCAGTTCGTCTCTCTCTGCCATATCCGTACCCCCGTACCTTTATTTTGCCTGCACGCCAAACGCCAGTGCCTTCAGATTCATTTCATAAAATGCAGGCTTGACCTTCTCGCGAATTGCCTTCTGCATCTCTTCTTCAGATATTCCCAGTTCACCTGTCGCAAGCGCTGCTCCCAGCAAGGCAATATTCAATACCTTGGTGGAACCGCATTCTCTTGCCGCTGCATCACCATCGATCACAATTACTTTTCCCGCATGTGCCTTCAAATATGCAAGCATATCCTCTGCCTGATATACAAAGTCACTGAGTGACGCCGTAACCGGAGCAATGGCCTGATTGTTTACGATCACCGTTCCGCCCGGCTTCAGATACCGAAACACCCTGACCGCTTCTGCAGGCTCAAAGCCTATGATCAGATCGGCACCTCCGACCGGAATCAGGGAAGAATAAATTGTCTCTCCGATTCTCACGTGACTGACTACACAGCCGCCGCGCTGTGACATACCGATGGTTTCCGCAGTGCGCGCCTGCTGTCCTCTTGCCATTGCCGCCGCTGCAATCAATCTTGAAGCAAGTACGGTACCCTGTCCGCCTACGCCGCTTAACAGACAACTCTTATTCATGACAGACACCTCCCTCAAATGCATGCACAGGGCATACAAAGGTACAGATGCCGCAGCCATAGCACAGGGCTTCATCAATTCTGACACCACCGTCCGCCGTCTTAACAATTGCAGGGCAGCCCAGTTCCTTGATGCATTTCTTACAGTGAATACATCTGTCAGCATTCACATGCAGCTTTGGTGCAGGCTTCGTCAATGCAATGCAGGGTGCCTTGAAAATAATTGCACGAACACCTCTCTTGACCGCTGCTACCTCCACGGCTTCTATCGCCTGATCCAGTTCCAACGGATTGACCGTCTCTATGGACTGTACTCCGACTGCTTCCAAAATTTTCTCTATATCCACCTTATCCACGACATTTCCCATCATCGTTTTTCCTGTGCCCGGATGTACCTGATGACCTGTCATTGCCGTAGTTGAATTGTCTAACACAATTAATACAATGTCTGTTTCATTATAAACTGCATTAACAATGCCTGTCATACCTGAAGCAAAAAAGGTAGAATCACCAATAAATGCAAAGTTCACCGCATCCGGCTCTACTCGGTGCAGTCCTTGCGCCATCGTGATTCCTGCACCCATACACAGACACGTATCTACCATATCAAGCGGAGCTGCATTACCCAGCGTATAGCAGCCGATATCTCCTGAAAAAACTGCTTTTTTTCCCTTCATTGCCTGCTTCACCGCATAGAAGGAGGCTCTGTGCGGACATCCTGCACATAATACAGGCGGTCTCACCGGAAGCTGCGGCAGTTCCTCTGATTTCTGAGATGCCAGTTTCTGAGTTGTGCCCTGCTGCTCCTGCGCCGTGCATGCCTGTTTCTGAGTTGTGCATGCCTGCGGCTCCTGTCGGAGCATCTGACCTGCAAATGCCGTCTCTCCCAGAAAATGAATCATCGCCGCCTTGACACTCTCTACCGTATTCTCACCTGCCGCCGCGGTATCCTCTGTCTGCTTGCCTCTGATGACAACCTTCAGCTGATGCTTGCCGCATAAATAAATCAATTCTCTCTCAATGACCGGATCCAGTTCCTCCAGACACAGCACTTCATCCAGTCCCTCCAAAAATTCCAGTGCCAGACTCTCAGGGAACGGATACGGCGTTGCAACCTTGAATACCTTACAGGGAAGCTCCTGCTCTCTACTCAACGTCTCCATCGCATAGATATAGCTGATGCCGCCTGCCGCGATTCCCTTCCTGCCGCTTCCTGCAAGCTGATTATAACGAAGCTTGGAAAAGTCCTCACCAATCTCTGGATTTCTCTTTACAATATGCAAATGATTCTGATAGGACAGCCTCGGGAATATGACCCACTTGGACGCATCCTTGACAAAGCCCTCCGGCTGATGGATACGGATTCCGTCTGCAACCTCTATCGACGCACAGCCATGACATACCCGCGTGGTCGGTCTGAAGATAACAGGTGTTGCATACTTCTCTGAATATGTAAATGCCTCCTGTATCATAACATAGGCTTCCTCCGGAGAAGTCGGATCAAATACCGGCAGCTTACAGTAAGAGCCAAATGCTCTCGTATCCTGCTCCGTCTGTGAGGAAATCGGTCCGGGATCATCTGCCACCACAAGCACCATACCGCCCTTGATTCCCATATAAGCCAAACACATCAGCGGATCAGAAGCCACATTCATCCCGACCTGTTTCATCGTTACCATCGTACGGGCCCCTGCATAAGAAGCACCTGCTGCGACCTCCAGTGCTGCCTTCTCATTGACAGACCACTCCACATACACCTCCGGATTCACATCTGCACGATATTTTGCAACTGTCTCCAACACCTCCGTAGAAGGTGTCCCCGGATACCCTGCCACAAGATTCACCCCTGCATGCAAAGCCCCAAGCCCAATCGCTTCATTTCCCATCAAAAATTTCTGACTCATACCGTTTAAGCTTCCTTCCTGCTAAATCTGCGTTCTAACCACCTTTGGTCTAAATCCATGCTCATTCAAAGCATTGATGATCTGTTCTTTATGCTCTGTTCCAAATGCCTCCACCGTAATACGCAGTTCCACTGCCGCACTCCGATTGGTCGTTACGAACTGATTATGCTCCAGCTTGATGACATTTCCACTCTGCTCTGCAAGCACTCCCGATACTCTGGACAGCTCGCCCGGCTTATCCGGCAGCAATACGGAAACCGTAAAAATCCTGTCTCTCATGATTAACCCCTGCTGTACGACAGAGGACATCGTAATGATATCCATATTGCCGCCGCTCAGGATGGATACGATTTTCTTCCCCTTAACATCCAGATGCTTGAGTGCCGCAACGGTCAACAGTCCTGAATTTTCCACGACCATCTTATGATTTTCAACCAAATCAAGGAATGCTACGATCAATTCTTCGTCCTCAACGGTGATGATGTCATCCAGATTCTTCTTCAAATAAGGAAATATCTGTGTTCCCGGTGTTTTTACGGCAGTACCATCGGCAATCGTATTCACAGACGGCAGTGTCGTTACCTTACCGTTCTTCAAGGATACCTGCATGCAATTTGCTCCGGCAGGCTCTACACCGATGACCTTGATCTTCGGATTCATCAGCTTGGCAAGGGTCGATACACCCGTTGCCAGTCCGCCTCCGCCAATGGGTACCAGTATGTAATCCACCAAAGGCAGTTCCTTAAAAATTTCCATGGCAATCGTTCCCTGACCGGTTGCTACTGCCAGATCATCAAAAGGATGAATGAAGGTATAGCCCTTTTCCTTTGCCAGATCCAGCGCATAGGCACAGGCTTCGTCATATACATCACCCTTTAGAATAACCTCTGCTCCGTAGTTTTTGGTACGATTGACCTTCATAAGCGGTGTTGTCGTCGGCATCACGATTACGGCCTTGACTCCATAGCATTTTGCTGCATAAGCAACGCCTTGTGCATGATTGCCCGCAGATGCGGTGATGATGCCTTTTTCGCGTTCCTCCTGTGACAGCGTGCTCATTTTGTAATAGGCACCTCTCACCTTGTATGCACCCGTAAACTGCATATTTTCCGGCTTCAGATATACCTTATTTCCTGTCTGCTCGCTCAGGAAATCACTGTAGACCAGTTTTGTTTCCAGTGTAACCTTTTTGACGACCTCAGTCGCCTCTTCAAATTTATCCAATGTCAACATATCATTTTCTCCTTCTTCTTATCACGCAAACATGGCATCTACAAATTCATCTGCATTGAATTTCTGCATATCCTCTACAGCCTCTCCGACACCAATGTATTTAACCGGAATCCCCATTTCAGACTGGATTGCAACAGCAATTCCACCCTTGGAGGTTCCGTCCAGTTTTGTCAATATGATTCCTGTAATATCAGCCGCTTCCTTGAATTCCTTCGCCTGAGCCAGCGCATTCTGACCCGTCGTGCCATCCAGTACGACCAAGGTCTCCCTGTAAGCCTCCGGATATTCCCTGTCGATGATCCGGTTGATCTTCTTCAGTTCTTCCATCAGATTCTTCTTGTTATGCAGTCTGCCCGCGGTATCACACAGCAGTACATCCACATGACGCGCCTTTGCTGCACTGACCGCATCGTAAATGACGGAAGCGGGGTCTGCGCCCTCTACACCCTTGATGATGTCCACGCCTGCGCGGTTTGCCCATTCTGCAAGCTGTTCTCCGGCTGCTGCACGAAAAGTATCTGCCGCCGCCATCATCACCTTATGCCCCTGCTTTTTCAGGTTGTCTGCCAGCTTTCCGATGGAAGTCGTCTTACCGACTCCGTTCACTCCGACTACAAGTACGACTGATTTTTTGTTTTCAAACTCATACGCCGCCTCGCCTGCCTGCATCTGCTCCTTAATACTGTCGATGAGCAGCTGTCTGCATTCTGACGGCTCCTTAATTCGATTTTCCCTGACCTGCCGCTTCAGCCGTTCGATGATATCTGATGTGGCATGTACCCCGATATCAGCCATGATCAATATTTCCTCAAGTTCCTCATAGAAATCCTCATCAATTTCAGAAGCGCCATTAAAAATCGCTTCTATCCCATCTGCAATATGGTCTCTGGTCTTGGTCAGTCCTCCTACCAGTCGCTTGAAAAATCCTTGACGTTCTTCACTCATACCGTAATTCCATTCCTGTTTTTAATCTTTTTGCTTCTGATTCATTCCGGTTCATAATCTTTTCAGTGCTTAGTCTTTCCGATGCTTAGTCCTTCAGGTTCTTAGTCCTTCAGGTTCTTAATCCTTCAGGTTCTTAGTCCTTCAGGTTCTTAATCCTTCAGGTTCTTAATCCTCCAGATCCTTATCGATCAGGTTGACGGACACAAGTGCCGATACGCCCTTTTCCTGCATTGTAATGCCATACAGTCTGTCTGCCTTTTCCATCGTGCCGCGTCTGTGTGTGATTACAATAAACTGTGTATGCTTCGTCAGCTTGTGCAGATAGCCTGCAAATCTTGTTACGTTTGTCTCATCCAGTGCCGCCTCGATCTCATCCAGCAGACAGAAGGGTGAAGGCTTCAGATTCTGTATTGCAAACAGCAGTGCTATGGCTGTCAGTGATTTCTCACCACCGGACAGCTGCATCATATTCTGCAGTTTCTTTCCGGGCGGCTGTGCAATGATTCGGATGCCTGCCTCCAGAATGTCCTCATCATCTACCAGTTCCAGCGTTCCCTTACCGCCACCAAAGAGTTCCTTAAACACCTTGTCAAACTCTCTGCCGATCTGGGCAAACTTCTCTTCAAACTGCTTTCTCATGGCAGTATCGAGTTCTTCAATGATGCCCTCCAGTGTCGTCTGTGCCTCTACAAGGTCATCCCGCTGTGTCTTTAGGAAGCTATAGCGTTCCATCAGATTTTTATAATCCTCTATCGCATTGACATTGACATCTCCCAGCTTGCGAATCTTGTCCTTTAAGGACAGGATATCTCGCTTGATTGCCGGAAGCTCTGTCAATTCCTCATTTCTCATTTCCATTGCAGAGGAGAACGTAATCTCATACTCATCCCACATATAGTTGATCTGTGCTTCAGCCGCCTCTTCCAGTCTCTCCTTCTGGCTTGTCAGGCGATAGACCTCCTTATCCAGCGCCGTCATTTTCTCTGACAGTTCTTCTCTGGATTTAAAGAAATTCTTCTGTTTGGTGCTGAGTGCATCCTTCTCATCAATTGCCTGTTTCATGGCAATCTCATTGTCATCGGCTGAAGAGATACTTGCTTCTATGGTCTTTTGAATTTCCAGAATGCTTTCCTGTTTTCTTTGAACATCCTCAACCGTGTGAGCCAGTGCATCCTCCAGCTCTTCAATTTCGTGATTCAAATGCTCGATTTCGCCTGCGATACGCTCTAGATTCTGCTGTGCGAATTCCTGCTTCTGTGTCAGTCCTGCGACCTCAAGATCCAGCTCACTTGCCTGCAGCACCTTGGCATTCTCATCATTGCGCTCTGTCTCCAAGATTCTTCCATATTCCTGTATCTTGGCTTCAAGCTCCTTCTCATGTACCTCGGAGTTCTTCAATTCCTCCTGAATGGAATCCTTGCTCTCTCGAATATCCGTTACCTGTGTCTCTATCTCACGGTTTTCCTGCTCTAATGCAATATAGCCCTTTGCTGTTTCTTCCTTCTTTTCCAATGCCTGATTCACATTCATCTGAGCCGTGTTCTGGGCTATGTATTTCTCCTGCTGTTCTTCCTTCAGCTTCTCCAGCTTCTCACGCAGGACATTTCTTTCTTCCTTCGTATCCTCTATGGCCGTCATGATGGACTCAATCTTCTCTAAGCAGCCCTTAACCGTCTTTTCCAGTTCCTCGATCTCTCTTTTACGTCCAAGCAGGTTGCTGTTATTCTTAAAGGCACCGCCCGCCATTGCACCGCCGGGAGTCAGATATTCTCCCTCCAGTGTCACAATGCGCAGCAGATAATTATATTTTCTGGACAATGCAATTGCATGGTCAATGTTATCAACGACCAGGATTGCGCCTAACAGCTGTCCGATTACATCTTGATATTTCCGGTCAGCCTTGACCAATGCAGCGGCAATTCCAAGGACACCCTTTTCCTGCAATGCCTCCGGCTTATTGAACTCACCTCTGTCCTTGACGCTCGTAAGCGGCAGGAAGGTAGCACGTCCAAGCTTATTCTGTTTCAAATAAGCAATCATATCCTTGGCAACCGACTCATCGTCCGTAACAATATTTTGAATGTTTCCGCCAAGAGCTGTCTCAATGGCTGTCTCATATTTTTTGTCTACTTTAATGATATCCGCAACGACACCGACGATACCCTTACGGGTTTCCTTCTGTTCCATGACGCGGCGAATACTGTTGCCATAGCCGTCATAGCGCTCCGACATATTCTTCAGGGCTTCCAGCTTAGACTTTTCTTTATGATATACAATCTGGGCATCTCCCAGCTCTTTGTCCTTGTCAATCAGCGTTTGCTTCATTTCACCGAGCTTTTCATCATAAACCTCAGCCTGTTCATCCAGCTTCATGATTTCCTGACTGATCAGTCCCAGTTCCTCATACAGTTCCTTGATGACCACTTCCTGCTCTGCTTCATCGCTCTTGGCACGCAAAAGACGTGACTGCAGTTCCGCCTTCCTGATATTGATCTGCTCCAGCATCGTATCATAGCGTCCAAGTCTTGTCTTGATTGATGCACGCTCATTCAAAATGTCAATGATCTCGTTTTTGCCGTTTTCAATACCGGAACTCAGTTCCAATATCTTTTTCTGTACAATGTTCAGCGAGCCTTTGGCTTCATCACGTACCTTCAGCAGTTCTGCCAGCTCTGTGTCCAGCGCGGTTTTATTTTCACCGATTTTGTCCTTCTCTTTTTCCTTCGCCTCAATATCCACATGAATCGTCTTGACGCGCTCACGTTTCATCTCATCATTTGCCTCTGAAGAATGAATCTGTTCCTTCAGAACATTGATTTCGCCCTCCAGCTTACCCTTCAGGACGCTCGTATCAGACAGCAGCGCTCTCTTTTCCTCAATGGTCTTGTCCAACGCCTCTATCTGTGCTTCAATGCTTTCATATTCTGTTCGGGTATTCTCGTACTGCTCCTTGGCCTGCTGCAGATCACTGCCTGCAATTTTCAGCTTCTCATCTACCGTAGTCAATTGATTTTTGTTCTTTTCTGCTTCCAAAAGGAACATGTTGACATCCAGCAGCTTGAGCTCTTCCTTCATCTTGAGGTATTCTTTGGCCACCTCAGACTGCTTTTCCAGCGGCTCTACCTGTTTTTCAAGCTCTGACAGAATATCGTTGACACGTATCAGATTGCTTTTTTCTTCCTCCAGCTTCTTAACGGCTGTATCCTTGCGGCGCTTGTATTTGACGATTCCCGCTGCTTCGTCGAAAAGCTCACGGCGTTCTTCCGGCTTTCCTGACAATATCTTATCAATCTGACCCTGTCCAATGATGGAATAGCCCTCTTTTCCGACACCCGTGTCATAAAACAACTCATAAACATCCTTCAACCGGCAGACTGCTCCATTAATAAGATATTCGCTCTCTCCAGAGCGATAAACGCGTCTGGATACCGTCACCTCTTCAAAGTCTATTGCAAGCGCGTGATCTGAATTATCCAACGTAATTGCAACATAGGCATATCCCATCGGTTTTCGTGTCTCTGTACCCGCAAAAATGACATCCTGCATACTGGCACCACGTAACTGCTTTACACGCTGCTCTCCGAGTACCCATCTGACTGCATCTGCCACATTACTCTTGCCGCTTCCGTTTGGTCCGACGATTCCGGTAATTCCATTATGAAATTGAAATGTAATTTTGTTTGCAAAGGATTTGAATCCGTGCACTTCAATGCTTTTTAAATACATGCTTTTCCCTACTTGTCTTTTAGTATGATCAAGGCATTATAGGCCGCCTCTTGCTCAGCTCCCTTTTTACTTCTTCCAATGCCCTCGCTGATCTTCCGGTCACCGATCATGGCACAGACACGATAGCTTCTGCTGTGTGCAGGGCCGGACTCCTCTATCACTTCATAAACCAGTGATTTGCCCTGCTGTTGTATTCTCTCCTGCAATATACTCTTGCTGTCACAGAACAGGATTCTATGCTCCATATCAGACAGCAGGCTTCTGCATACGAAATTCTTTGCTTCCTCGTAAGAACTGTCCAGATAGATTGCAGCAATCATAGCCTCGAACACATCGGATACTATCGAATCTCTGTTTCTTCCCCCGGTCTGTTCTTCTCCCTTGCCCAGCATGATATACTGCTCCAGAGAAATCTCACGTGCACATATGGCAAGCGTTGGTTCACATACAAGGCTCGCACGCAGCTTTGTCATATTCCCCTCATACATGCTCGGATTATGGGCATACAGATACTCGCTGACAGACAATTCCAAAACAGCATCACCCAAAAATTCCAGTCGCTCGTAGTCCTCACCGCCTGCACACTTTACCTCATTGGAATAGGAACTGTGTGTCAATGCCTGCTGCAGCAGCTCCTGATTTTTGAAAACATATCCTATTTTCTTTTCCAGTCCCGTATAATCCGTCAAGTGGCTCATCTAACCTTTTTCCCCGCTTCTATTTTACATAACATCTTTGCACAACATCGAAAAAGCCCTGTGAAGGGCCTCTCGATCATGATTTCATCTTAGTTCAATGCATTTTTGATTTGCTCTACCGCATCCCCGACAGAAACGATCTTCTCGGCATCCTCTGTTGCGATTTCAATATCAAAAGCTTCTTCAATCCCCATGATGATTTGGAAAACATCCAATGAATCCGCGCCCAAGTCATCGCTAAAGGTAGTCTCCATGGTAATTTCGTCCGCATCGACATTCAGTACCTCAGCAATTATTTTTTTCAGCTTTTCAAATTCCATTGTACTCGTCCTTCCTTATTGTTTATTTTGTCATATTTATTTTTTCATTTATTTTATCATTGATGTGCTGCTCCTGAAAGGTCACACATTGAATGATTGAATTCTTGATTTCCTTTGCCGTTGAACTTCCGTGCGTCTTTACCACCAGTCCGTTCAAGCCTAACAGCGGTGCTCCGCCATATTCACTTGCGTCAAAGGTCTTTAGGGTTGCTTTCAGTGCCGGTTTTACAAGAAGTGCTCCGATCTTGCTGCGAAGCGATCCCATCATGCCCTGCTTAATCTTTTTGATCAGAGTGGAACCGATTCCCTCATACAGCTTCAATATGACATTCCCGACAAATGCTTCACATACGACTACATCCGCATGACCCTTCGGGATATCTCTTGCCTCTATGCTTCCTATAAAGTTGATATCCGGACAATTTTTCAGCAAGGGGTAGGTTTCCTTGACCAGCATATTTCCCTTGTCTTCCTCTGCGCCTATATTGACGATTGCCACACGCGGATTTTTGACACCGACTATATTCTCCATATAAATCGAGCCCATATTGGCAAACTGCAGCAGATGAGAAGCTCTTGCATCTACATTAGCCCCACAGTCCACCAGCAATGCCACACCATCCTCTGTCGGAATCAGTGGTGCAAGCGGAGGTCTCTCCACGCCTTTGATCCGTCCGATGATAAACTGGCCTCCGACCAAAACCGCGCCTGAACTGCCTGCAGAGACAAATGCATCACACTTGCCCTCCTTAACCAAATTCAGACCTACTACAATCGAGGAATCCTTTTTCTTACGGATTGCCATCACCGGCGGTTCTGCCGTTTCTATGATTTCTTCTGCATTTACTACCGTAATCTGTTCCGCAGGATATGGATACTTCGCCAACTCCTGTTGAATCAGTTCCTGTCTTCCGACAAGATATACCATAATTCCGCTCTGCAGATTAACTGCGTCCACGACACCCTTGACGATCTCTCCGGGTGCATTGTCACCGCCCATCGCATCAACAGCTACGTTCACCTTCATTTGCATAGGTTATTCTTCCTCCTTGCACTCTATAAAATACTATACAAGACATTATTATAAAAATCAATCATCTTTTTCAACGATTCTCAATCTTTTTCCTCAGTTCCAGAACGTCTTTTTCAGCCTCGTCATAGTCGATTTCATTAATGTCCCGTGCAAGCTTTTGCAGCAGCTTTGAAAGCTCAGTATCTACCTTTACAGACAACAGTTCCGTTGTTATTTTTTCTGCCGGACGCAGATCAAATTCGTCCAGATAAGTGCTGATTTGTTCCAATCTCTCCAGAACCTCCGTTCCGGACATATAGGGTGCAGCAGCGGCTATCTTCGGTTTTGCCTTCCGGAACTCCTTCAGGGCTTCCTCAACTCTATGATATTCTTCTAACAGTGCCGGTGTATTTTGCAGAATCGGCTCCTGCTGTCCCGCTTTGCCGTGCTTTTCAAGTTCTAATGCCATTTCCGGCAGACGTATTGCTCCGATACTTTTCGCAATGCTTTTCAGGGCATGTACTTCAATGGTAAAGCGTTCTATGTCATGTGCTTCCGCATACATCCGGATGGCATCAGCCTTTTGTGCGGCCGATTCACGAAATTCACGCAGGATATTAGCATAGCTTCTGGGATCGTTTCCCATATAGGAAAATCCAATCTTCGTATCAATGATTTCAGGATTCAGCCGGTTCAGCAGTTCTGTTGCTTCGTCTGCCCTGTTCTCAGTCTCAGGTTCCGATTCAGCTTCTGTCTTTTGAGTCTGCGGCTTTTCAAGCTTTTCTTTAGGCAGCCACTTTTTCAGTGCCGCACTGATTTCACGCATTTCTATAGGCTTTGCCACAAAATCATTCATGCCACATTTCAGAAACATTTCCCTTGCACCGCTGACTGCATTTGCACTCAGTGCAATGATCGGCAGGCGTTTGAAATATGCACCATCCATTTGTCGAATCAGCTTCGTTGCGTCAATTCCATCCATTTCCGGCATCATATGATCCATAAATACGATGTCATATTGATTCTTGTGAATCAGTTCCAGTGCTTCCGCACCGCTTCTTGCCGTTGTAATCTGCATGAGCAGCGGCTTCAGTAAGCCTTCTGCCACCATCAGATTCATCTCATTGTCATCTACGATCAATACAGCAGCCTTGGGCGCGCTGAAAGACAGACCGTCCTCCTTAGCCTTGAACTGTTCGATTCCGCATAATTTAAAATCCACCAGCCCATTTCCATCCGCAGTTCTGCATTGAACATCGGACACGCAGGAAATGTCTTCTGCGATTCCTTGTGGTATATGTACCGTGAACACACTGCCGACTCCATAGGTAGACTCAAATTCCACCGATCCGTTCATCAGACGGGTCATCTTGTCCACAATTGCGAGTCCCAGTCCCGTTCCCTCAACATCTCTGTTTTTATAGGTATCGACCTGATTAAAGGACTCAAAAAGCATTGCCTTATCTTCTTCCTTAATTCCAATGCCTGTATCAATGATTTTGACATGCAGTACGATGCCGTTCTCCGCTCGTTCAAAATCAACATTGATCTCAACAGAGCCCTTTTTCGGATATTTTGCTGCATTGTTTACAAGATTCAGCAGCACCTGCCGAATCCGGCCCTCATCTCCGATCAGCCTGCATGGAATGTCGGGATTGATCTTTGCGATCAGCCGCAGATTTTTCTCGATGATTTTCTGCTCTGTCATGTTCACGACATCATTGATCAACGACAAAATTTCATATTCGATCGGCAGAACCTCCATCTTGCCGGATTCAATCTTGGAAAAGTCCAAAATGTCATTGATAATGGCAAGCAGACTGTTGCCTGCAGTCCGGATGCGTTCGATATAGTCTCTTTCCTGCTCCGGCAGTTCTCCGCGCAGTGCGATTTCAGACATTCCAATGATGGAATTCATCGGAGTCCTGATTTCATGGCTCATATTGGCAAGGAAAATGCTCTTGGCTTGATTGGCTCTGTCCGCTGCCTCCTTGCTTTCTTCGAGGGCACGGTACACCTCCCGCTCTTTCGTCATGTCATAAATAAATGTAATTGTACAGATCTGTTCATAAAATTTATCATAGATAATAGAGGATGCTGCCTTACAGACCTTTCCGTTGTTCAGACAGGTCACATCCGCCTCCCAGGAAGACACCTTATTTAATGTCATAGATTGTATGTATTCCTTAGAGTTCTTTGTCCTAAAAAAGTCAAATACCGTCCGCCCGCATACCTCATTCGCTCCTGCCTCCAAAAATTCATAGGCAGCTTCATTGGCCATAACGATAGACAAATCATATTTGGTAATTAAAATAGGACTCTTGACTGACATAAAAATATAGTCTGCAACATTTTCAATTGAAATATCAACTGCTTCACACTTTTTGGTAATCACATATAAAATCATAAAGGAAACAAAGGCTCCGACACTGCTTCCCGGGAAGGAAACGGTTCCGAAAAAGATTGGAAAAATCGTATCTGAAAGACAGCCTGCAACGACCACCACACCGAACAGTTTGAAATACTGGATCAATTGTTTATTACGCATAAATCTTGTTTTTTTCTTCCACGCATAACAAATATAATAGAAAATTGCCAGACAAACGGACATAAAAAGAAACTGTGTCATCCTCGCCCAATCAAAATGGCTTTTGTAATAATATCCGTACCTGGTCACAATAAACTCTACGGAACCCTCTTTGCATACAAAAGGAAGGATCAGCAGAGATACAAAGTACATCAGGGTGCACATGATGTGACGTACCTTCCGATTCATTCCGGATAAGATTGCAATGTAATTAGCCACAGACGGTATGAAGCCAAATACACCGATCAAAGCAAGTGTTCTGGCAAAATAAGCATAGCCAGGCCGATAGCACTGTCCCATCCATGCATAGCCGAAATTCCACAGAAATACAAAGATAGATATGGTAAATAAAGCGCAGTTCGTTCCGGACTTTGGGTTTCTTGAAAATGCCCTGCCTCCAATGACCAGTGACACAACGCCCATAATCAGCATGACATTTGAGATTAATGAAGCCAATGCGAAATTAATGACCATAGATACAACATAACTCCTTTATTAGAACTTTCCAATAAAATCGAAAAAAAGACCTCTCGCAAATCGAGAGGTCTTCATAATTCTTAGTCTGCTTTGATAATCTCTTTCTTATTATAAGAACCGCACGCCTTGCATACTCTATGTGGTACCATTAATGCTCCGCACTTGCTGCACTTAACTAATGTAGGAGCGCTCATTTTCCAGTTCGCTCTTCTTTTATCGCGTCTTCCTTTGGAAGATTTATTCTTTGGACATATTGACATTGTTACACCTCCTTAGCAATCCCGTTCATACTCAAACAATTATACATATCCATTCGGGGATTGTCAACAAAAATTTTCAAAGAAACCAAGTCGCGCAAAGTGTAAGATGTTTATGTGATCAAGTGAACACCTCTTTTGGCAGGAACTATAGAATTAATGATTTTTGTAAAAATCATGAGACTTCACCTCACTTTCTATAGTAGTTGGTATGTGTTGTGGCACATACCAACAAACGAATAATAAATCATTATAACATAGATAGAATCAGAAAAAGGATTAAGAAAGAATGAAAAAAAAAGAAAAAGACAAAATTGTAAATAGCATCATAACGGAAATGTATTCCGAAACAACTCTTACTCCTTCTTACATAGGTGAATTTGTAAAAATGCTTAATCGCTTAGATGATGGTATCGGATATAGCCCATACACTAAAACACGGATTGTTGAAGCTTACATAGATGGTGCATGCAAACAAAATCCTGAATCAATGACATGTGAACAGCAGGAAAGATTTAAAGAACGTATGCGCGGGGTATATCTAGGATGAGATTGGATGATTTTCTTGTACATTGTAGGGATGAACAAAAAGTAAGATATTCCCTCACTACTTTAACAGATAATTGTAGGGGTTGGATATACGATAGTCCGATTATGACAGTGGATGAATTAAGACAAGAAAAGCATATTTTAGATGGTTGTGTAACAAGTTTTCGTGCCGAGGGTGGCATAATCGTGATTTACACAAGGCAGCATATCAGTTTTTCCGATTTGTAGTCTTTGTAAATAAAAACAATAATAGCGGAAAAACCGCACCTTAAAGAAAAGGAGAAAAAGAACATGAAAGTAGAGTTAATCGGAATCGCAAGTGGTGAGTATCAAGACAAGAACGGCAAGACAAAGGAAATGTCGCAGTTATACTTCAAACAGCCGTATTCGGCTTATGAGTCTGCACGAGAAGGTATAACATGTGATGGCATGAAGGTGGGGTCAGCGTTTTTCCCGAAAATCGTAAACGCCAAGGCGGGTGATACGATTGAACTTGAGTATGAACCGGGATTTCAGGATAAAGCAACCCTTGTCAATGTGGCGGTTATCGAAAGGGCAAAAGCAGCCCCGGCAAGTGCGCCTGCTAAGTAAGTTAGTTACTATCCTTTCTCTCATATGTCTCGGTGTGGCTGTCGGCACTGTCTCTGTAAAAGCAGAGACAACCGACATGTCCGAGACAAACGCTAAGTTGTCGGATATTAAAAATTTGATGGAAACACTCACGGGATATGTTGATAGTAATAAAAATCTTGTGAAAGACATCACGGAGTACATTCATGGAGAGAATGGAAACTATAGTCTGAATAGTTTGGTATATGATCAGACAAATAGGATTCAGACAAAGATAATAGAGCAAACAGAGGTTCTTACCTCTTTGCAAGAGCAAACCATATCTAATAATGAAGCATTACAGGACATTAAACAGAGGACGGGGGATTCCGTTAGAGTTTTGCTCGAAGTGGAAA
>CAZABT010000040.1:0-20137 GCA_964483395.1 uncultured Lachnospiraceae bacterium | reverse complement strand
TTACCACAATCTCCTCTTTCTGTACACCGTTAATGTCTTAATTTTATGTGAAATTTATCGACAAAATGCTCTTATTTTCACTGTTCTACGGCTGCTGCAGCAAATGACGTTCCTTCAGATATTGTAGTGTCAACAGAATACCATACTTTGCATGCTGCCAAGTCAATCCTCCCTGAAAATAAACAGCGTAGGGAGGTTCCATAGGAGCGTCGGCACTGAGTTCAATGGAGGAGCCTGATACAAAAGCGCCTGCCGCCATAATGACAGGAACATCATACCCCGGCATATCCCACGGCTCAGGAACTACGAAGCTGTCGACAGGCGCAGCCGCCTGAATCCCCTGACAAAAGGCAATGACCGCCTCCGGGCTTCCCAGTTCCACCGCCTGTATGATATCATGACGGCTTTCTGTACCGTTTGGGACAACATGATATCCAAAACGTTCATATAAGCTGGCCGCAAAGACGGCACCCTTCAATGCGCCGGCTGTCACTGTCGGTGCAAGAAATAATCCCTGATAAAAGCTTCCTATGACACCGAGCGATGCACCGACTTCCTTGCCAAGTCCCGGTGAGGTCAGTCTGTAAGCAGCATTTTCCACATATTCTTTTTTTCCGACGATATAGCCTCCGATTGGTGCAAGTCCTCCACCCGGATTTTTGATCAGGGAGCCAACACACAGATCTGCGCCAACCTGAGTCGGTTCTGTTGCTTCTACAAATTCTCCGTAACAGTTATCCACCATACAAATAACATCAGGTTTGATTGCCTTCACAAAAGCAATCAGCTTTCCAATGCGTTCTACTGACAGAGTCGGTCTTGTCTGGTAGCCCTTGGAACGCTGAATCGTGACAAGCTTCGTATGCGCATTGATTGCTTTTCTGATTCCCTCATAATCAAACAGATTACCGTCCTCATCCTCCGGAAGCAGGTCTACCTGACGATATGTAACCCCATACTCGGCAAGAGAACCTCTGGACGGTCTGATGCCAATGACTTCCTCCAGTGTATCATAGGGCTTTCCGACCGGTGACAGCAATTCATCTCCCGGTCTCAGATTGGCTGCCAGTGCAATGTGCAGCGCATGTGTCCCACAGGTGATCTGCGGACGAACCAGGGCATCCTCTGTCTCGAAGATTTTGGCATAGACACGTTCCAGCGTATCACGTCCAAGATCATTATAGCCATACCCTGAGGTTGCCTGAAAACAGGCCTCACTTACTCTGCATTCCTGCATGGCTCTGATCACCTTTAACTGGTTCAGTTCTGCCATTTCATCTATTCCTGCAAAATGTTCCTTCAGGCTGTCCAGAACCTCCTCGCCAAGCTGCTGTACCTGTGCATCTATTTTCATGCTTTGATACATTTGTTTCATCTCTTTCATCATACTCTTACCCCTCGTCTTTGATTCTGTCTGCGGTCTGATTTGAAAACTTCTGTTGCATGATCCGCAGCATATCCTGCAGCAGCAATTCATCATCATAATTGTAATCAGGCTTATTCAGCCATAGGACATCGTGTTCACGCCGGAACCATGTAAGCTGCCGTTTGGCAAAATGCCTTGTATCCCGTTTCAGAATATAAACGGCTTCCTCCAGTGTATAAGTCCCCTCCAAATAGGCCAGAATTTCTTTGTAGCCGAGTCCCTGCATGGAAACCATATCCCTTGTACAGCCGTGCTCTCTCAATGCCTGCACCTCCTGTACCAGTCCATCGGCAAGCATCTGATCAATACGTGCATCAATTCGCCGGTATATCAGCTCTCTATCGTCATTCAGTACAAAATAGCAATTGTTATAGGCCGGTTCTTTTTCACGTTCCCGGATGTTATGCTCGGAGATCGGGTTTCCGGTCAGATGATAATATTCCAAGGCGCGAATCACACGCTTGATGTTATTTTCATGTATCTGCTCTGCGGCTGCGGCATCTGCTTCCCGCAGCATGGCATGAAGAAAAGCAGGTCCCTTTTCTTCGGCCAGTGCAGTCAGCGCTGCTCTGTATTCCGTCTCCTGCTCTGTTTCTTCAAAATCTATGTCATATAATACAGATTGTATATAAAAGCCCGTTCCGCCTGCTATAATCGGAATCTTTCCTTTCGCATGAATGTCTTCAATATACTTCTTGGCTTTCTTTTGAAAACATACAACATTAAATTCTTCCGTCGGGTCCAGTTCGTCGATCAGATAATGTGGGATGTTCTCCATCTCCGACGGCTTGATCTTGGCAGAGCCAATGTCCATTCCCCGATATACCTGCATGGAATCTGCAGAAATGATTTCTCCGCCGATCCGGTGTGCCAGCTTGACAGACAGTGCACTCTTTCCTACGGCCGTTGGCCCGGTTAATATGATCAATTCAGGTTTCATTATGCTACCTCTAGAGAATCCGCTTGAATTTTTTCTCAATTTCATATTTTGTGAAGGCAATGATGGTAGGCCTTCCGTGTGGACAATGATATGGATTATCCAGCTTCAGCAGTTCTTCAATCAAAGCCTCAGCTTCCCGCGCAGACATTGCATGGTTGCCCTTGACAGCACTTTTACAGGACATTGAAGCCAGTTTCTGCAAGACAGCCTCATTGTCGCCCTTTAGAATGTCCTCAGAAAGTGCCTCCAGTATTTCACGGAACATTTCCTTTTCATTGAAGCCATATAAATCTGCCGGAACTGCACGAATAGAATATTCATTTCCACCAAAATGCTCAATTTCAAAGCCGATGTCCGTGAACTGCTCCATATAAAACTGCATCAGTTCTTCCTCATGCTTTGATACCGATACGATAACCGGTGGGCTGAGTGTTTGAGATACACGCTCCTTTTCTGCCAGTTTTTTGACCATTTTCTCATATAATACCTTTTCATGAGCAGCATGCTGGTCGATGATAAATAATTTATCGGCAAAAGCAACCAGCCAATAGGTATCAAATATCTGTCCAAGAATCTGATGCTCTTTCTTGGCTTCTTCTGATAAAAACGGCCGGTCAAAAAGCTCCAGTTGAGAGGCCTTCTCTATGATGACCTGTTCATTTGCTTTGATGATATTGTGAGAATATTCTTCCTGTTCCACAGGCAGCGGTTCCTCAGACAACAACACTTTTTTTAGGATAGGACTGTTGATGACATCCCTCAGGTCAACTGTTTCCGCCACATAATTGACTGTTTCTCTGACTTCATTTCTATGTGCACTTTCCTGTTCCATACGCTGCTTTTCAAATGGTTCAGGTGCACTTTTATCATAAAAGATCGGTGTTTCCCGCTTATGCGCCTCCGGCTTTACATCAGTCGGAATCATCTCCTGCCTGTGCAGTGCTTCATTGATGCTGTCTATAATAAACCGATACATCGCTTCTGCTTCCATAAATTTAATCTCAAGCTTGTTCGGATGAACATTGACATCGATCAACTCCGGTTCGATGCGGAAATATAATACTACAAACGGATATTTATGCTGCATCATGTATGGCTTATAGGCTTCTTCGATGGCTCTGGTAATCATGTCACTCTTGATATAACGTCCGTTTACAAAATAAAGTTCAAAGCCTCTATTGCTGCGTGCCAGCTCCGGAGTTCCGATGAAACCGTCCAGCACGATATGTTCGTTTTTGTTTTTCGCCAGCAAAAGCGCATCCGTCACATCTCTTCCGTAAATCTGATAGATGATATCCTTGACCTGCCCGTTTCCGGAGGTCTGCAGCTTTGTTCTGCCGCTGTTGATGTATTTGAAGGCTACGTTCGGATGTGACAGTGCCATCTTCTCAATCAGTTCAGTAATATAAGAGCCTTCTGTCGTCGGGGTACGCAGGAACTTTCTTCTGACCGGCGTATTGAAAAACAGATTACGCACTACGAAGGTCGTACCCTCAGGCGCACCAATATCTTCAAAGATACGTTCTCTTGTTCCTTCTATCACATAACGGACACCTGTCAGTGCCTCTTTTGTCTTAGTGATCAGTTCTATCTGTCCTACCGCTGCAATGCTGGAAAGTGCCTCACCGCGAAAGCCCAGACTTTTTGTTGTAAACAGATCCTCGATGGATTTGATCTTGCTGGTGGCATGGCGCAGAAATGCTGTCGGAACCTGCGATTTGTCGATGCCTTCTCCGTTATCAGTCACACGAATGAAATTAATGCCGCCGTCTTTAATTTCTACGGTCACGGCAGTAGTTCCTGCATCCAGCGCATTTTCCAGCAATTCCTTAACAACCGAGGCTGGTCTTTCTACGACCTCACCGGCAGCAATCTTATCGATTGTATGACTATCCAATACCTGAATCTGTTTCATGCCCATCCTGTCACCACCTGTTCTTTATTTTGTTCTGTAAGCGGTATATTGTATTCAATGCATCCATTGGTGTTAAATTACTGACATCCAAAGACTCCAGTTCACTGAGTATATCATCGTCCTTGACCGTATCAAACAAAGACATCTGTGCCAGATCGACTTGATCGTATTTTTTAACCGCATGCTTAGCCTGTCCGCTTTGAGCGGCGAGATCCTTCACTCTGGCGGTAATATCATTATCCGACAGTTCCTCTACCAGCACCTTTGCCCGTTCTATGACCATATCCGGAACTCCTGCCAGCTTGGCAACCTGAATACCATAGCTTCTGTCGGCACCGCCCTTGACGATCTTACGCAGGAATACGATATTATCTCCCTGCTCCTTAACAGCAATACAATAGTTATTGACTCCGTTCAGCTTTCCTTCCAGCTCCGTCAATTCATGATAATGGGTTGCAAAGAGCGTCTTTGCTCCAAGCAGCTTCGGATTGCTGATGTATTCAATGACGGCCCATGCAATGCTGAGTCCGTCAAATGTGGAAGTACCACGTCCGATTTCATCCAGAATCAGAAGGCTTCTGCTGGTTGCATTTCTGAGAATATTGGCAACCTCCGTCATTTCTACCATAAAGGTACTCTGCCCGCTTGCCAGATCATCAGATGCACCTACACGGGTAAAGATTCTGTCTACCAGTCCGATATTGGCTGCCTTTGCCGGCACAAAGCTTCCAATCTGCGCCATCAGCGTAATCAAAGCGGTTTGCCGCATATAGGTCGATTTGCCCGCCATATTGGGGCCTGTGATAATGGAGATCCTGTTGGCTCTGTCATCCAGATAGGTGTCATTTGAAATGAACATTTCGGAAGGAATCATCTGCTCCACTACAGGATGGCGGCCATCCTTAATTTCAATGATACCCTTATCATTCAGCTTCGGGCGCACATAATGGTGGTGTTCTGCCACCACCGCAAGAGACGCATAGACATCCACAGTAGCAATTGCTCTTGCAGTCTTTTGAATCCGGTCAATCTGTCCGGCAATCGTATCCCTGATTTCACAAAACAGGTCATATTCCAATGAAAACAGCTTGTCCTCGGCATTCAGTATTGTATCTTCAAGTTCCTTCAGTTCTGGTGTCGTATAACGCTCTGCGTTGGCAAGCGTCTGCTTTCTGATATAATCCTCAGGCACCATATTCTGATAGGAATTTGTAACCTCAAAATAATAGCCGAATACCTTATTGTATTTCACTTTAAGGTTTTTAATGCCGGTGCGTTCACGATCCTTTTCTTCCAGTTCTGCCAGCCAGTTCTTTCCCTCTGTCTTGGCATTTCTCAAAGAATCAATGGTATCATGATAGCCGCTCTTGATGATGCCGCCCTCCTTGATGGCAATGGGTGGTTCTTCAGCAATAGAGGCATGAATCAATTCATACAGATCGGTCAGTGGATCCAGTGTCTCCTCAATAGAGGTCAGTTCATTGGAGCGATATTCCTTCAGCAAATTTTTAATATGCGGCAGCATTTCCAAAGAACTCCGAAACGCAATCAGGTCTCTTGGATTTGCCGATTTGTAAGTGATTTTACTAAGCAGTCGTTCCAGATCATAGACGGGATTCAGATATTCCCGAATCTCCTCTCTTGAAATTGCTATGCGGTTCAGTTCTTCAATCGCATTGAGACGTTCGTTAATAGCCTCCTTGTCAATCAATGGCTGTTCTATATAGGTTCTTAATAAACGACCGCCCATGGCCGTCTTCGTCTTATCCAGTACCCAGAGCAGCGAACCTCTTTTTTGCTTCTCACGCAAAGTTTCCGTCAATTCCAGATTGCGTCTGGTGGAAGAATCGATCAGCATATACATACTGACATTGTAGGGCGTAATATGTGTCATATGAGACAAGGAATTCTTTTGGGTCTCATACAAATACTGCAGCAATCCTCCGGCAGCGATTGTACCGCTGTCATAATCGGCAAGTCCAAGCCCGTCCAGCGCTGCAACATGAAAATGCTCTCTCAGACACCGCTTGCAGCCCTCATCATCAAAATACCATGGCTCCAGCGCAGACATAGAAACCGAAACCCTGTATTTCAAATCCTCCAATTCGATACCGCAGACCTCAAAGGCCTCATTATAAATCATTTCTGTCGGCATATATTTATAGATTTCATCCAAAAGACTTCTCTTGGAATCCACCTCGGTTGTCATAAAATCACCTGTCGTGATATCTGCAGTTGCAATTCCAAACTGATCGGCAACATATACGATACACATGATGTAATTATTCTTTGTTTCTTCAAGAGCCTGCATATTCGTATTGGTTCCTGGCGTTACAATACGCGTAACCTCACGCTTTACAAGTCCTTTTGCAAACTTCGGATCTTCCACCTGCTCACAAATGGCGACCTTATAGCCCTTCGACACAAGCTTATTCAAATAGCCGTCTACCGCATGATAAGGAATGCCGCACATTGGTGCGCGTTCCTCCTGACCGCAGCTTTTTCCGGTCAATGTAATTTCCAGTTCTTTAGAGGCTGTCAAAGCATCCTCAAAGAACATTTCATAGAAATCACCCAGTCTGTAAAAAAGAATGCAGTCCTTGTATTCTTCCTTTGTTTCTAAATATTTCTGCATCATTGGTGTTAATTCTGACACTGTTTTATCCTGCCTGTTCTGTTTTGCCGACACCTATGCACTGACCAGCTTTTCTGCCCGCAGTAAAGCGTCATCGATATGGGCACACATATTATCCTGTCCGATCACTTCATCAAAGCCGGCTTTTGTCATGACATTCAGCGGCTGCTCATTGATGTGTGACAGCACTAATATAATATCATTTTTTTTGCATTTTTCATATACCTTTTGCAAAGAATGCAGCGCAGTTGCATCAATTGCAGATACGCTTCTCATACGCAGGATCACGCACTTGACAGACTTATCTGTGTCTATTTTCATGAATTTGTCTGCTGCGCCAAAAAACATCGGCCCGTTAATTTCATAGACACGCGTGTGTTCCGGTACGCTTCTGAGTGACAGGCTGTCCGGATCGTCCTCTTCTTCAATGTATTTCCAGCTCATAACATCTGTTACATCACTCATTCGTTTCATGAACAGGAATGCTGCCATGACCATGCCGATTTCAATTGCCACAACCAAATCAAACAGGACGGTCAATGAAAAGGTGGCAACGAGAACGGCCACATCCGATTTCGGAGATGTTCTGACCAGCTCCGAAAATTCTCTCCATTCACTCATGTTATAGGCAACCATAAACAAAATAGCTGCAATGGTTGGCATGGGAATCAATGCTGCATACGGCATCAGTACGACCAATACAAGCACAAGTGTTATTGAATGCACCATACCTGCAATCGGTGTTCTTCCACCATTCTTGACATTGGCGGCTGTTCTTGCAATCGCTCCAGTTGCCGGGATTCCCCCAAAGATACCGGAACAGATATTGCCGGCGCCCTGGGCAATCAGTTCCATGTTGGAACGATGTCTGGAATTGATCATTCCGTCAGATACGACACAGGAAAGTAATGATTCAATGGCGGCCAGTACAGCAATCGTCACAGCATCCGGAAGCACATTTCTGATCGTTTGAATCGTAAAGTTCGGCATTGCCGGAAGCGGCAGCTTATTTGAAATATCATACAGACTCCCGATGGTATTGACTTCCATATGCAGCAGCTTTACCATAAGGATTCCAACAATGACTGCAATCAAAGACCCCGGAATCTTCTGATTCACCTTGGGCCACAGAATTAGCACCGCCAGAGAAATGGCTCCTACCAGCAATGCCTGCGGATTCAGGCTTCCCCAAGAAGCAATGATTTCCTTCAGCTTATCCGGTGTTTCAATGGGTGCATTCTGAAAGGTCAGTCCTGCAAAATCCTTGATTTGACCAACTAATATTGTAACTGCGATACCGGAGGTGAAGCCGGTCGTAATGGTGTAAGGTATAAATTTGATTAGATTTCCGAGCCTGCAAAATCCCATAATGATCAACAGGATTCCGGCTAAAATGGTTGCCGTGATCAGTCCATCCATACCGTTCTTGGCTACGATTCCTGCCACAATGGTTGCAAAGGCTGCCGTTGGCCCGGATATATTGACACGGCTGCCGCCCAGAAAAGAGATCACAAAGCCGGCAACGATTGCGGTATAAATACCTCTTTCCGGATTCACTCCGGATGCCAGTGCCAAAGCAATCGACAAGGGTAATGCAATGATCGCGACAATCACACCTGCTATCACATCTTTTAAAAACTGTTCCTTGGTGTATGTTTTCATGACAGAAAACAATTTTGGTTTTAACTTTTCCACTTTCTCATCTTTCTCCCTTTTGTAAATTATATTATGAATTAATATTTATCCCTCAATCAGTTCTCCAATATAATAAAACCCTTTACATGCAGTAAGCCTTACCTGAACAATCTTCCCGATCAGAGAAGCATCTCCGGGAAAATGTACGAGCAGATTATTTCCGAGTCTTCCCGTCAGCAGTGACGCGTCCTGCTCATTCACTTCCTCCACAAGCACTGTATCCGTCATCCCCTCAAAGCGTTCTGCCATCTCACGGGAGACCTCCTGTACTACCGCCAGAACACGATCAAAATTCTCCTTGACCTCCTGCTCCGGCACCTGATCTTCCATGACCGCGGCCGGGGTGCCTGTACGTTTGGAATAAATAAAGGTAAATGCGCCATCAAACCGTACTCTGCGTATGACATCAATGGTATCCTCCACATCCGCCCGTGTTTCACCCGGAAAGCCAACTATGATATCTGTTGTGATTGCAATGTCCGGCATTGCTGTTCTGATCTTATCTGCAAGTGCTATGAATTGTTCCTTTGTATACCGGCGGTTCATCTTTGTCAAAATGTCTGTGCTGCCGGATTGTAACGGCAGATGCAGATGACGACATATCTTTTTGGAATCAGTCATGACCTGAATCAGGTCATCAGACAAATCCTTCGGATGGGAAGTCATAAAACGGATTCGTTCCAATCCACTGATCTGCTCTATCTCCTGCAGCAGCCGTGCAAAGGAAATCGGTTCTTCGAGATTTCTGCCATAAGAATTGACATTTTGTCCAAGCAGCATGATTTCTGATACACCATCATCGACCAGTCGCCTGATCTCAGCAATGATATCCTGCGGCTTACGGCTTCGTTCACGTCCGCGTACATACGGAACAATACAATAGGAACAAAAATTATTGCATCCGAACATAATATTCACTCCCGATTTAAAGGGATATTTTCGTTCCACCGGCAGATCCTCTACGATCAAATCCGTATCCTTCCAGATATCAATGACCATAGGGTTTCTTCCTTTTGCTGCCGACTGCTCTATTTCCAGTCGTGTCACCAGCAGTTCTGCAAATTTGAAAATATTATGTGTGCCGAAGATTAAGTCGACAAATCGATATTTATCCTTGATTTTTTCAATTACAGATGGCTCCTGCATCATACAGCCGCATAATGCAATCAGCATATGCGGGTTCTTCTGCTTGTAATTTTTAAGCTTCCCAAGCCTTCCGTATACTCTTGTATTCGCGTTATCTCTGACGGTACAGGTATTGTAAATGACAAGATCTGCGTCCTCGCTCTCAGTCCTCTGATAACCAATCTCCTCAAGAATGCCTGTCAGCTTCTCAGAATCTCTTGCATTCATCTGACACCCAAAAGTCACAACGCAAAAAGTAAGGCCGCGTCCTAGGCTCGCGACCTGTTGCTGTATCAGATTCTTTGCTCTTTCCATGTATGTATATTGAAGTTTTGTTTCCTGCTCTGAACGTAACTGTATTTCTTCTTCCTTATTCATAAAAAACCTCCGAAAGTCATTTTATACCGTTCCCGGTGGATTTGCAATATTTGTACTTTATTTCATACATTCATAAGCTGCCTGCTCCGTGACAATACTCTGTAATCTGAAATCATGCTCTTCAGCCGGAATCTGTTCTACAAGCTGGCATTCATAAGCCGCACCTATCGTCAGCACAGGAGTTCCCTGCATAGACGCCATAAAGGCATCATAGTATCCTCTGCCGTATCCGAGCCGGTTACCGCTTTTATCGAAGGCAACTCCCGGAAATATAATCAAATCAGGACGTGGTGCAGGCAGTGCATCAGCGGCAGGCTCCTGTATACCGAAATAGCCTGCTTCTGTCACAGGGATACCATTGACATCCACTCGCGGACAATAAAAAGACATCCATCCGTCTGCAATGCGCGGAATGGCAATCAGTTTATGCTCCTGATAGGCAGTGTATAACAGCTCTGACAGATCTGCTTCATTACGAAATGCCATATAGGCATAGATCACCTTTGCTCCTTGGTAAGCATCAGACCCATGGATACGACTGCAGATCTCCCTGCTTTTTGTCTGACATTCGGTTGTCTCCATGGCCGTTCTAAGCGCAAGAATCTCATTTCTGATCTCCTGCTTTTCATTTACCTGTGTACTCTCCTCATGCATGTTTTGTTCCTCACTGTAGCCTTCAGACCGAATCACTTCGTATCTTTCTCTTTTGCTCCGTATTTCTTCCCAAGATTCGTTACTGAGCCGTCAAGCTCCTGTATATTGACATTGTTCAGCTGTCCGCGCAGATTTGCTCTTACTGAAACAATATACTCTTCGCGCAGCTTTTTCTGTTCATCCTTTTCGGCCTCCGACAAACCTTCCTGCTGGGCTTTATGATATAATGCATTGATTCTTTTGATCTTTTCTTCCATGCTCATGGGTGTGTCCTCCCCTACATCTCATCATTGATGTAATCTGTAATATGAAAATGCTGATCCTTATGTGCCATGAATACTGTGCCATAATTGCGTCCCTCAATGATCTTATGGATGACACTGACATCCCTGCCGTTTGCAATGACCATTTCCGCACCGGCACTGGTTGCAATCCTTGCCGCATGCAATTTGGCGCTCATGCCTCCGGTTCCAATGGAACTGCCTGTTGTACTTTTTCCCATACTCATCAGCTGCTCGTCTAATTTCTCTACGACATCAATGAATTTTGCATCCTGATTGGTATGTGGGTCGTCTGAATACAATCCGTCTATATCCGACAGCAGGATCAACAGGTCTGCGCCGATCAGATAAGCGACGATTGCAGACAATGTATCATTATCACCGATGACATCCTCTACCTCATAGGTCGATACAGTATCATTTTCGTTTACAACAGGGATGACTCCCAGCTTCAGCAGTTCAGTGAATGTATTATGTGCATTGTGTCTGCTGATCTGATCCGTAATTGTATTTTTTGTCATCAGAATCTGTGCTGTCACATGATTGTATTCTCCAAACAGCTTCTGATATACCATCATCAGTCTGGCCTGGCCGATTGCAGCACATGCCTGCTTAACAGATACTTCATTGTCCTTAGGATCAATATTGACCGTTTTCTTGCCGACTGCGATTGCTCCGGAGGATACAAGCACAACATCCTTTCCCTGATTTTTCAGTTCACACAACTCTCTGACCAGCCGTTCCATTTTAGTCAGATTCAACTCCCCTGTTGCACTATGATGCAGGGAAGACGAACCGATCTTCACTACAATTCTCTGTTTACTTTTCAGTGCTTTTCTGATTTCATCCAATTTCGTACTCCTCCAATATATGTTCTGCCGTCTTCATTCCATCCATAGCGGCTGAAGTAATACCGCCCGCATAGCCTGCACCTTCACCACAGGGATACAGGCCGCCGATGCTGCCTTGCCCTGTCTTGTCTCTGACGATACGAACCGGAGAAGAGGTTCTGCTTTCCACTCCGGACAGGATTGCATCAGGTCTGTTATATCCTATCATAGTATGACCAAACTTTTCAATAGATTCAAGCAAAGCATCATTGATTTCCGAAGGAAAGAGTTCTCTCAGGTTGGCATTTTCAAAATTCCCCTTCATACAAGGCATCAATTCTGCATGTCCTATTTCACCCTTTCGGTTCTTACGAAAATCCTCATAACGCTGCGCGGGTATTTTCCCATTGCCAAGCTGGAATGCCTTTTCTTCCAGCTTTCTTTGAAAGGCAATGCCTGCCAAAGCATCCTCCGACCCAAAATCAGCAGGTGTCACAGACACAATCAGTGCGCTGTTTGCATTCCTTCCGTCACGTGCACTGTAGCTCATGCCGTTGACCGCCAGCCGCCCTTCCTCTGAGGATGCATTCACGACATAACCTCCGGGACACATACAGAAAGAGTAGACACTGCGGCCATTAGAGGCCTGATTGGTCAGTTTATAATCCGCTGCCGGAAGCGGTTCCGTCTGTATTCCGTACTGACATTCATTGACCCATGCCTGCGGGTGCTCCATGCGCAGCCCGACAGCAAACGGCTTAGCCTGCATATCTACATTTTTCTTTTGCAGCATGTAAAAGGTATCGCGCGCGCTGTGGCCGATTGCCAAAATGACTTGCTTAGCCTCAAGCTGCTCCTCCAGACCGGTATGGCAGTCTCTGGTTCTGATACCACAGATGTTTCCGTCCTGAATACAAAGATCCGTCAGACATGTATGAAACCGAAATGTACCGCCCTGTGCCAAAATAGCTTCACGCATATGATGTACAATCTCAAAGAGCTCGTCGGTTCCAAGATGAGGCTTGCTGTCATATAGGATTTCCTGTTTTGCTCCAAACTTCACGAAGGTTTCCAGCACATAGCGATTGCGTCCCATAGAATCCTTAACCAGTGTATTCAGCTTTCCGTCTGAAAATGTACCGGCTCCGCCTTCTCCAAACTGCACATTGGAATTCGGATCCAGTCTCCGTTCTCCATTCCAGAAGCCCTCGACCGCATTGCGCCTGTCTTCTACTGCCTCTCCTCTCTCCAATACAATTGGTTTGCAGCCTGCCTGTGCCAATAAATAGGCACAAAAAAGACCTGCCGGTCCACTGCCGACAACCACAGGTGAAACAACGTTCTGCTGAAATGTTCGACCGGTTATCCACTTTTGCACATCATATTTCTTTTCATCGATTAACATAATGTCGTTATTGTTAACTCGCTTCAAAATCATCTTTTCTATTGCAGAACTATGCTGCATACCTGCTTGCTGAACCGTTATATTGACGGAATAGACATAAAACAATTCCGGCTTTTTTCTTGCATCCATGGACTTGCGGACAATCTCGTATGTATATGCAACAGGTCCACTGCTTTGCTCCACATGTTTAAGCTGCAGAAGCTTTTTGATTTTATCCTCTAGAGCCTGCTCCGTGTGTCTGACCGGCAGCTTTAATTGATTGATTCTGATCATTTATAGTATCCTTCCTTGCGGTCATAACTGCCATAAGTCTGTATTTACAATGACAGCGCACTTGCAGACAGCATTCCTGTAGACCAGGCCCATTGCAGATTATAGCCACCGCAGTCCCCGTTGATATCCATGATTTCCCCTGCGAAAAACAGTCCCGGTACAAGCCTTGATTCCAAGGTATCCTTTAATTCGGCTGTGTCAACTCCGCCTGAGCAGGTCTGTGCCTGTTCAAAGGAATTGGTATCGCTGATTGGAACATCAAACTGCTTGATGCACCTTGCAAGCGCTGCTATTTCTTGACTGGTCAATTCCGCTGCTCTGCAGATTCCTTTCAAATGACACTGTTTCAAGAACAATGCACACAAATTTTTATGAAACAGTCCGATCATCCATTCCTGCAGCAGCTTATGGGGCGCCGTTACGGCCCGACGGGCAAGATACTCCGTCAGAGCTTCTACAGTTGGCATATCCGGCATAAAATCAATCTGGATTCGGACACTCTTTTTTTCATATAAAGCCCTTGCGACCCGGCCGCTCAACTGAAATACAGGAATACCGGAAATCCCGTAATTTGTCAGCTGCAGTTCTCCCTGCTCCGAGCACACATATGTATCATCCATGTATAGATGCAGTCCGGCCTCACAGCGGATTCCGGCAATACTCTTAAAGTAATCCTGCGGTGATTTCAACTGTACCAGTGCCGGAAGCGGTTTGATGATTCGATGCCCCAGCGAAGCCGCCAGACGGTAGCCGCTTCCGTCAGAGCCGGTGCTTTTTGCCGCCATACCGCCTGTTGCCAGGATCAATCGGTCAAACCGATAGCATTCCTTCTTTGCAGCTGTTCCGGTTTTGGCTGTCCATACCTGAAATTGATCCCTGTGTTCAATTTGTTCCACATTTATACCGCATATGACCTTCACACCGAGCTCTGCGATTGCAATGCGAAGCACATCCAATACTGCCGAAGCCTGTTCCGAATAGGGATACAGTCCTCCGTTCCGGTTTCTTGTATAGATTCCTAACTCTGTAAAAAAATGCAGTGTAGTCTGATAACCACATTGGTTCAGTACACGAACAGCAAAATCAGGATGCGTTCCATGATAATGCTCCGCCCCCTGATCTACATTCGTAAGATTACATTTTCCGTTGCCGGTCGAAAGGATTTTTTTCCCGACCCGCTCCATATGCTCCAGTATCGTGACATCATGTCCGTCTCTGGCTGCTCTGATTGCCGCAACCAAACCGGCTGCACCGCCACCGATGATTCCTACCTTCATATTCTTTACCCTGATTCACTTTCGTATCTATTATACTGAACAATATCTATTAAAACAACTGTTTCATTATAAATGGACGGCCAATGGGCTTATGCATTAACTGGAATACGTTTCAAGAAAGCTGTACAGGTCATGAATGCTTGGCACATATTTTCCGCCGATGATTTCCTGCTGCACATTTTCCGGCAGGTTTTCCAATGCAATTCCCGTATACATATAAATTGTCTCTCGATCATCATAATACACAGACACATAATGATTCTCAGCCATCAGATAAAAATGCTCCGGCAATATGACCGGCTGAAAGGACTTTCGTACAATTACCTTGTCCTCAGAAAAAGAAATCAACTGCATAGATTCAAATCCTGCTTCCAGATCCTCTTCTGTCGGATAATTGCAATAGTCGGCAATGACAGCAATCAACTCATCTCGCGTCAGCCCGATATACTCGATTGGCAGCTCCATATCTGAAATGGACAACGTATAGTCATTCAAATCATATGCCTCAACAACATACTTCGTATTCACCTTGACACTCGGAACCTGATTGGTATCGACCAACACAGCTTCTGAATGCTCATCCTCACTGATGACCTCCGTTTCCAAAGGGACCACCCTGTCATTCAGCACATACACCGAATAAAAATATGCACTGAAATATACAAGTCCCAATGTAATGACACAAAGAAAAAAACTGATTAAATATGTCTTCCTCATGGTTTACCACCTTTCGATTCATACATATAGTATCAGCTTTATTTCTTAATTTATGCAATCTCAATGTTAATTCATCACATCAGTCTGCATAATTTTGCAAGTGCGACGATTGCACCGCCACATGGAAGTCCACGCAGCTCAGATTCCTTGATTCCCTTTAAACCGATCAGCACGACAAAATACACCAGCGCACCGATTCCAATCGACAGCAGAGTGGCCGGAACCACTGACAGAAACATTGAAAACAGCATATGCACCAGCCAGCAGACAAGACCCATTACAAGTGCCGAAAGAATCGGTATGATAAAGGTTCTCTTGACCTCCTGTGTATAATGCAGATATTTTTTAATAGACAGACCATTTAGTACACACATGAAAAAAGCAAAAATAATACACGAAAATACAACCGCATATAATTTCAAATCAAAATACTCCAGCATAACGTACAGCGATGCCAAATGAATCACAAGTGCAATCGCGGCATTTCGGACAGGAATATTCATTCGGTCAATCCCCTGCAGCACTCCATTGGTCAAGGTAGAAAGCGAATAAAATACAACCGATATGGAACCAATCTGCAGAAGCTTTGCCGGAATACTGATCTCTCCGGTAAACATCATGGACAAAATCGGTTCTCCTAATACGCTCAGACCTACTGCACAGGGAATGGCAAGAATCATTGTGAAACGGGTTGCCGTACTTACCTTATGCTTTGCGGCACGATACTCTCTTTCCTCAATGCATTGCGTCAGCGTCGGCATCATGGAAGAACTGATTGCACTTGCCAAAGCGATCGGAACATTGGTCAGCACACGATACTTTCCGGAGAACATGCCCCAGTATGACGTCTGGATATCACCCATTCCGTTTTTGGTCATGATATAGTTAAAAATACTCTGATCCAGAGGATCACTGATATTATAGATTGCCGCACTCATTATGACCGGCAGGATTGTCAACAGAAGAACACGGAATATCTGTCCGTAGGACTCCATATAGCGGCCGCTGTCTTTGTTCATCTGCCGTTTCAACGTCCGATTCTGTGTCAGCAAAATAAGAGCCAGTAATAACAGACCCGTCAGTGCACCGGCACCCGTACCAAAGGTTCCTCCCGCAGCTCCGTATGCTGATGCATAAGAATCATCTCTCAGAAGTGCTGCTACCTTCAAGCCGTATGTAAACAGGTATTTTGCTGCCATAATGGACATGACCGCATTGACAAGCTGCTCCAAGATCTGTGAGATTGCCGTCGGCAGCATCGTTCCCATTCCTTGAAAATATCCGCGTAATACACCCATCAGAGCAACAATCAGCAGCGCCGGCCCAAGCACACGCAGGGCAATTGCACTTTTCGGCTCTGTCATCAGCGTACCGGAAAAGAAATCCGCACCAAAAAAAACAACCAGTGCAACCAGACCGCCTGACATTAAGGCAAACAGTAAGGCTCCTCTGAAAATTTTTCTTGCATTCTTATATTGACCCTTTCCGACTCTGGAGGATACCAGCTTAGATACAGCCAGCGGCAGACTATAGGAAGAAATCAGAAGCATAATGGAATAGATCTGAAAGGCTGCGGCATAGAGACCGTTTCCCTCATCTCCGATAATATTCGTAAGGGGTACGCGATACAGCAGGCCGATCAATCTGGATATGATGCCTGCTGTAGCTAATATACCGCCCTGTACTATGAAATTAGATCTTCTGCTGTTCCCCTGACTTCCCATCTTATATGCAATTCCTACTTATCATTTCTATCATTCTACTTAATAACTACCTTGTCGCCCTTTGTATCCTGTATCATGCAGATCCATGTCTTGCCTTGATTGAATACAATTTCCTCACCATCATTGTTATAATACTTTGTGACACCCTCATCGTGGTTTCCGCTGTTTTCATCCTCAACGGTTCTGATCCAAAAGCCATCAACAACCTTTCCTTCGGTCATAAATTTCATTTTTCCACCGGAATGGCAGTTAAATGCCAGATAATCATTTTCATCCAGCTTTACCCACTCGCAATACTGGAACACAATATTATCATATGAAATCTGCTCATTGGTCATTTCATCGATTTGCGGCCCGTCATATTGGAATCTGTAATATTTTTTATCCTGATCGTTATACTCAAACCATGGCTTATTGATCAAATATCCCGGAGCAACATATTCCGCACTGCTTCCGTCGGCATTCTGATTCTCCTTACCGTCCTCAGCAAACAGGAATTTACCCTTATAAGTGCTGCGGTAGTTTTCATCATAACCCATCTTCTTGATACCGGCCTTGATGCCCTCTGCGCTTGCATAGGCATTATGTGGTGCCTGTCTGTCACTGGTTCTGTAAAATACAGTGCTGCCGATCTCTGACAATCCGCTGAGATTATCTACATAGTCCTCATCCAGCAGTTCAACCGCATAAGCAGCCTGTCCATAATGTGCATAAATAGCATCAAATTCAAGTGCACAGTATACAAAATAACTTCTGCAGCTTCGTACGGAACCAATCTTTTCAAGATCATCGTAATTTTCAAATATGCCCATCAATCTCGTAATGGAGCCCTCAACCACACACTCATATACAACATCCGCACGGGATATACCGCACATAGGCTGTGCCGCCTCCAAATTATTCAGCATAATTGCAACTGGTCTTCTTCTTGCAATGGCCGGATCTGTCACCTTGCCTGTCAGATAACTTCTGATTGCATCATCTGTCGGTGCCTCTGCTTCTGTTTCCGGTGTGACTGTCGCCTGATTTTGTGCACCTTCCGGCGCTTCCGTCACTTCCGGCGTACTCTCTTTTGCACATCCGACCCATAAAACAGATATTGTAATCACAAGCAGGCTCATGATCAATTTCATCTTCTTCATAATTCAAGTACCTCTTTTCAAATCATTCAGCGCTCAATGCCCAGAGCACTCATAATTTCTTTTTGTTTGTCTTCCATGACCGCCGCATCTTCTTCTGACATATGGTCATATCCACTCAAGTGTAACACACTATGTGCAATAAGAAAAGAAAATTCTCTCAAGATAGAGTGTCCGTACTCCTCAGCCTGCGTCAGAACACGTGGTGCGCATAGCACAATATCTCCTAATAACAGCTCTCCTGTATCCGGCTGAAAGCAATCTGCCGCAGCCGTTTCCAGCATTGAAAAATCCGCAGGTGATTCATACTGCACCATCGGAAAGGACAATACATCTGTAGCGGAATCAATGCCTCTGTTTTCACGGTTGATGTCTCGGATATTTTCCTCTCCTGTAATCAACAGACTGATCTCCGCTTCATAAGGACACTGTTCATATTCCAGAACCGCCTCCGCCACTATCCTGAACTGCTTTTCAAAATCAAAGCCAAAGTCTGTTTCCGTCTCATTCTCAACGTAAAAAGTCATAATACAGTGCCTCCGATTTATAATATTCCTTCATTTTGAACAAATCCCGCAGGGAAATTCCGGAATCCTGCAAAACACCGCTCTCATATTTCTTCTTAAATACTGCTTCAATGATCTTATCATAATCAAGCTTCTGTTCCGGATTCTTTTCATACATATAGATGATGGAACTGACAATGGCATCAGACAGCATCACGATGACTGCCTCCATTGTTTTGGGTGTCTCATAATTTCCTGTATATTCATGAATCAGTTGGAGCAGTGGTTCCGGAAAGTCATTTTCATTTCCGATTTCCATACTTTTGGGCACATGGTTTTTAGCCATTAACACTCCAATCTTATGATAATAGCCGCCGGCCTTTGCCAACAGATAATCTCCCTCCAGCAGTCTGGCAACATGGTCACTCAAGTATGCCGTATGTACTGCATTATAATAATCATGTTTGGAATGCTCCTTCAGCCGGGTCAGTAATGCATGCTCCGGATCATTCAGCTTTTCATATTGGGAATCATATTTATGAAGTATCTTCCGTTCAAACAAATGCAAAAGAATATACAATACGCAGAAATTAACCAGTATCCCGCCGCCAAACCACCATAGTTCTGTATAATCATTCATGTGCTCCAGAAAACGGTACGCGACATACAGTACAATGTATTGTCCCAGCATGATTCCGACCGTACGCCATATAGAATAAGATTTTTCTGCACTTCTTGCAATACAACAGCCAATTACGCCTGATAGCAGATACATAAAAGCAGTTCCGGTATCAAATCCGTTCAAAAGAGCAGCAACCATCATGAAATGGATATAAAGCGCTGTTCCCACACCATAATTGGAAAGTAACGTAAATAAAACAGCAGCCGACATATATGGAAACAAAAAAATCAATTCCTTCGGTAAAATCATTTCGGCAGCCGTGCTCATGATGGTCACCAGCAACAGACATATGATATACGCAGCCGTCAGTCTTTCCGGATGACCGTCCGAATCCACCATATAATCTCTTCGGATATCTGACTGCAGCAGTACGACCAGCGCCGCTCCCATACTGAAAATACAGGCTATGACATTTCTCATGACAATGGCGGCTGTATATCCTAAGACCACCGAGCCAAAGCCAACTGCTGCTAGTGTCACAAAAAACATACAAGAATATAGCTTGAATCTGTTTTGATCAATGTTCAATTTCATT
>CAZABT010000039.1:17075-20176 GCA_964483395.1 uncultured Lachnospiraceae bacterium | reverse complement strand
CTGGCAGAACTGTCAGAGGAGGACTGCGAAGCAATCTGCCGATGTTAAATGGATGCTAAAAGGATGCTAAAAGGATGTTAAATGGATGTTAAATGGAGCATAGAACAGGTATGGTGAATTTGCAAGGCACAATATATCATACATGAATGACCTGCTTAAAAGGGTGTATCGTTCAACGAATTAACGAATTGTGACAGTCTTTCAGGACATCCTGCCTGCCTGATGGCAGCTCAAAAGGCTGTATCGTTCAATAAATAGGGAATAAAACCAATTCTTCCGTGTCTATCCCTTATCATTATATTATATTGAATCGAATTAAAATAAAATAAATTGAATTAAATTGAATTGAATTGAATTGATTGGAATTGAATTGAGTTGTATTGTATTTCGTGAATTGTGATGTATAGCAAGAAAAGAAAGAATTTTATCCCGTTATTTTCTGATTTTGTGGATGCAAATATGTTTTTTATTTGTATACGTCCAATTTATCCAATTATAGTGCTCTGCTTTGACATATTATGGGAAATATGTGATCTATTTGTTTGCTTTTTTTCTATACATCCCATTAAGACTGTGTATGATTTTTTGTGAAGAGTTTTCTAATCATGAATGAACGACTTATCCCAATAATTATGTAGCGGAACTTTTAGAAAAACAGGATGTTTTGCAGCAAATTATTTTTGGATTTGGTAATGAGAAAGCAATGAGAAAGCAATGAGAAAACAAATAGATGTAGTATGATAATTGAATTTGTCCCCCTGCAATCGAAGAGTTGGAAAATCAAGGAGCTGTAGAACAGCCCAGAAACGCTGCAACCCCAATTTCGCACAAGGTGGCAAAATTACCTGTGTGGTATCCGGTATTGCTTAGGACAAGTGCTTCCTGTTGCTTGGCTGTCAGATGTGTGGAGGGGTAGAGTCCTAATATATAGGAAACAATTTCTTCCGTGATCAGGGAAGCCTGCTCAATGGTGTAGTCTGGAAAGCTCATCATTAGAATCTGAACTAGTGTTCCCATAACCGGAACGACGCTTTGCTTGAAGCTGACCAGCTTTTCAATGCGGCAGTTGGTTTCCAAAAATGTGTACAGCAGGCAGTAATGCTGCAGCATTTTATCCTTTTTGAGTAATATGGACGTAAAGTCTTTACAAAAAGCAGCTCTGCTCAGCGGGGCTGTTTCCTGTCCCCATAACAGCAATTCGTCCTGCCAGGAAAGCAGCTCTGTGCGCAGCAGATCCAGAATGATTTCATCCTTTGTTTTATAGTAGGTATAGATAGAAGAACGTGTGATCGTAGTCATTTCCGAAATCGCTTTGATGTTGACCTGATCATAGCCGCCTTGTTCAAACAGAGTATCACAGGCCGCGATAATGTCAGCTTGACGCTGCTCAATCTGTTGTTGTGTTCTGGCTCTTACAAAATCCATGGGGTTCACCTCGCTCATAGGATGTACTGCTTAACCGTGTGTCTTTTTCTGTTCAGCAGTTACATCATAACATAGATAGTTTAAAATGAAAACATTTAGTTGACACAATGTCGGTTAAATGCTATATTCAAATTACTGACACAGTGTCGATTATGAAATAACGAAAAACAATATCAGAAAAGAGGAATCGAAAGATGAGTCAAAAAGTTGCATTGGTTACAGGTGCTTCATCAGGAATCGGATATGAAACAGCAATGGGATTATTGAAACTGGGATTTACAGTATATTGTGGAGCAAGAAGAGTAGACAGAATGAAAGCAATTGAGGAACAGGGTGGATATACATTGGCGCTGGATGTGACAGACGAGAAATCTATGGAGGCCTGTGTGAAGCACATAGCGGAACAGGAAGGACATATTGATCTTCTGGTCAATAATGCCGGATATGGTTCCTGTGGCACGATTGAAGAAATTCCGATGGAGGAAGTCAGAAGACAATATGATGTGAACGTGTTTGGCCTTGGCAGGATGACACAGCTGGTGCTTCCTTATATGAGAAAGCAGAGAAGCGGTCGAATTGTCAATGTGGCGTCCATGGGCGGACGTTTGACGACTCCATATTGTGGTTGGTATCATTCAACAAAATATGCTGTCGAGTCGATCAGTGATGCCTTGCGCATGGAGGTGGCCGCCTTTGGCATTGATGTGGTTGTGATTGAGCCGGGCATGATACAGACAAACTGGGGAACGATTGCAGCACAGAATATCAGAAAATATTCCGGCACAGGGGATTATCATGCCGGAGCTGACCGGGCGGCAAAATATTATGAAGCGCACTATGGAAATCCAAAGTCGGGTCTGACAGCACCGGAGAAAATTGCAGAGTTGATTTGCCGTGCGGCTGTGACAGTACATCCGAAGACAAGATATCTCATAGGAAAGAATGCAAAGCTGTCCGTGTTCCTGAAGAGTGTGCTGAGTGACAGAGCATTTCAGGCAGCAACAGAAAAGATCATGGGTCTGAAATAGAAATTTCAGCAATTTCAAAAATTTCAGAAAATTTCAGAAATACCTCTTGACTTTGAGTTAACTCCAAGGTATATGATGATAGTACGGTTACAAGCTGCAAGGATGAGTGCGAGGATATGCTTGATCTGCAAGTATGATCAAAGTGCGGATGGGAAAGGACTGTGACGATCATGACAATTAAAGAAGTCAGTGAGAAGTATGGGATTACTTCTGATACACTCAGGTATTACGAACGTGTGGGTATGATACCACCGGTGACGAGAACAGAAGGTGGAATCAGAGACTACCAGGAAGGGGATCTGAACTGGGTAGAGCTTGCTTTATGCATGCGAAGCGCCGGACTTCCGGTGGAGGTCATGATTGAATATCTGAAACTGTATCAGCAGGGGAACGAAACCATCGTAGCCCGTCTGAATTTGTTGACGGAACAAAGAGAGACGCTGCTGGAACAGAAGAAGCAGATTGATACAATGCTTGAACGTCTAGACTATAAAATCAGCAGATATGAAGTCGCAGCAAAAACCGGAAAGCTGACGTGGGATAAGTGATTTCAGAAACCGGAAAGCTGACGTGGGATAAATGATTTTGGAACCGGAAATCAGACATGGGATGTATGCGTCAGAAACAGAGAAACTTGGAGTTAACAGG
>CAZABT010000039.1:0-16975 GCA_964483395.1 uncultured Lachnospiraceae bacterium | reverse complement strand
GGAAATCAGACATGGGATGTATGCGTCAGAAACAGAGAAACTTGGAGTTAACAGGAGGTAGCAGTATGATTTATAACAAATTTATGGACATGGAATTATCAGCACTTGGCATGGGAACGATGCGTTTACCGGTGCTGAATGGAGATGATGCGCAGATCGATGAAGCAGCGGCTGAAAAGATGGTGGAGTATGCTATGGAGCATGGCATCAACTATTATGACACGGCATGGGGCTATCATAACGGTAATTCGGAAATTGTGACAGGAAAGGCACTGAACCATTATCCACGGGAGAACTATTATATTGCAACGAAGTTCCCCGGCTATGACCTTGACAACATGGATAAGGTGGAGGAGATTTTTGAAAAGCAGTTAGAGAAGACAGGAATGGAGTATTTTGATTTTTATCTGATTCATAATGTATGTGAAATGAATATCAATGAATATCTGGATGAGCAGTATGGTATTTTGCCTTATCTGCTGAAGCAGAAGGAAAACGGACGGATTAAGCATCTTGGCTTTTCTGCGCATGGCAGCTATGAGGTTATGAAGCGATTTCTGGTGGCCTATGGACAGTACATGGAATTTTGCCAGATTCAGCTCAATTGGCTGGACTGGACTTTTCAGGATGCAAAAGGAAAGATGGAGCTGTTGAAGGAATATAATCTTCCGGTATGGGTTATGGAACCGTTACGTGGCGGCAAGCTGGCTTCTTTATCAGCAGAAAACGAAGCACTGCTCAAGACACTGCGTCCTGATGAGGAGATACCGGCATGGGCATTTCGTTTTCTGCAGTCACTTCCAAGTGTTGTTGTAACACTTTCGGGAATGTCTGATCTGGAGCAGATGAAGAAAAATATTATGACCTATGAAAGCAGTAAGCCTTTAAACGAAAAGGAAATGACGGCGCTGTCCGACATTGCATCGGGAATGTTGGGAAAGACAACATTACCCTGTACAGCATGTCATTACTGCGTCAGTCATTGTCCGCAGAAGCTGGATATACCGGAACTTCTGGAACTGTATAATGAGCATGTATTTGCAGGAGGCGGGTTCCTTGCACCTATGGCATTGATGGCTGTACCAGAGGAAAAGCAGCCAAGTGCCTGCATCGGCTGCAGAAGCTGTGAAAGAGTATGCCCGCAGAATATCAAGATTTCAGAGGCTATGGCGGACTTCACAGCAAAGCTTGGCGGCAATTGATACATTGGATGCAGAACGAATCTGCTGGTCGGATTCAAACATATAAAAACAGGCGGGCATTCAGCTCGCCTGTTTCATTTTCATTCCCAGAATATAGTTCATGACCCTTTTTGCATCCTCCTTTTGATGAAAGGAAAGATTGATCTTGTCAATGTGCGAGGAGAGCAGCATACGGGGCATGGCCGCTACCGGAAGTCCGGCAGGCTTAATTTCTGCAAAAAGACCATTCTCCGCAAGCAGATCAATACGGCCGGAGCAGGCTGAAAGAACATCAAGAAACTGTTTGGGGTTTGTTATGTTATAGATCATCATAGGACATACCTCCTTTACTATGAGTATAAATGGTTTATAAGGATTGATACATGTCTGCTTGTTATGTTATCTTGTTTATGCTATAATTATATAGCTGATAATGGCATAATAGAAGCCAATATTGAGCCAAATTATATAATTATAAAGCCATATTTAACATATTAATGGCGAGATAGTGACATTAATGGCGAAAAAGTGATAGATTGGAGGAAATCCATATGAGAATTGTTACAAATGTTGAGGTAGACGCTGACTTTCATGAATCCACAAAGCACGGTGATACACTGTTTCCGTATGCATCGTACTATTCTGATATGAAGCAATATTTGCGCGGAGAGGTACCGTGGCATTGGCATGAGGAATTTGAGTTTTCGTCCATGATCCTCGGCTCTGCTGAAATGAATATCCAAAATGAACTTGTGACGCTCAGAACGGGAGAGGCGATTTTTATTAATTCCAATATTCTGCATGCAGTCAAGCAGGGAGAAGGCGAGCAGGCGGTTTATCGCGCACAGGTTTTTTCACCGTTGCTGGTCAGCGGCGGGTATGACAGTATTTTTGGGCAGAAATATATTACTCCACTGTCCAGATGCAAGGAGCTTCCTTATATTATTTTTAATGATCAGACCGATCCGGATGAGAAAATACGGGCTTTGCTCTGTAACGCCTATAATGCATATGACATAGAGGCCTATGGGTTTGAATATGAGGTTAGGGAGGCTGTTTCAGAGGTGTTTCATATTCTTTCCGTACAGAATCAGGATATCATTCAGAGAAGTAAGGCAGCACCGGGAGTGGATGAGGGACGCATCAAGCAGATGCTGACCTATATTCAGTCACATTATCAAGAAAAGCTGGAACTGAAGGATATTGCATCGGCGGCCGGAATCAGCGAACGCGAATGCAGCCGCTGCTTTACAAAGTCATTGGGATTGACACCATTTCAGTATGTTATGAATTATAGGATCAGACGTGCAGCAGAACTGCTGTCGGAGACAAATCAACCGGTAGCAGAAATTGCATATGCTACCGGTTTCTTCAGTAATAGTTATTTCGGAAAGACTTTCAAAAGCCTGCTGGGTATTACACCAAATGAATATCGGAAATAAATATCCGGCAGTCCATTGGAACAGGCAGTGTCTAAAATGACTGAGAAGAACAGAGCTCTTCACAATATTTACAGCGATAAACCTCATTTTCCTCATCAGTCAGAAGGAAGACATGTGCCAGTTCCTGTTCGATGGAGGTGATACAACGAGGGTTCTTGCATTTGATTACATTTGTAATCTGCTTAGGAAGAACCAGATCCTTCTTTGCTACAATTTCCCCATCCTTGATGACATTGACGGTGATGTTGTGGTCGATGAAGCCGAGGATGTCCAGATCCAGCATGTTAATATCACATTCTACCTTCAGAATATCTTTCTTTCCCATCTTGTTGCTTTTGGCATTTTTGATGATTGCAACCGTGCAGTCCAGTTTATCCAGATTCAGATGATGATAGATTGCCATGCTCTTGCCGGCTTTGATATGATCCAGTACAAAGCCTTCTTCGATTTTACCAACGTTCAGCATTATGCCACCTCCAGTTCTAATAATGTCAGGATCAGGGCCATTCGGATATAGACTCCGAATTGTACCTGCTCAAAATATTTTGCACGAGGGTCGTCGTCCACCTCAACAGAAATTTCATTGACTCTCGGAAGCGGATGCAGTACAAGCATGTCTTCTTTTGCAAGAGCCATTTTGGTTTTATCCAGTATGTAGAAATCCTTCAAACGGACATAATCTTCCTCGTTGAAGAAGCGTTCCCGCTGTACTCTGGTCATATAGAGGAGATCCAGCTCCGGCATGACTTCCTCAAGACGAACGACCTCCTGAAACTCAATGTTGTTCTTACGTAGGACATCTTCGCGGATATAATCCGGAATGCGAAGCTCTTGAGGAGATATGAAAATAAACTTTACATTGGGATAACGGATCAGCGCGTTAATCAGAGAATGTACCGTTCTGCCGAATTTTAAATCACCGCACAGGCCGATGGTCATATCGGACAGCCGTCCCTTTAAAGAACGAATGGTCAAAAGATCGGTCAAAGTCTGTGTAGGATGCTGGTGTCCGCCGTCTCCCGCATTGATGACCGGGATGCGTGATTTAGAAGCGGCAACCATCGGGGCCCCTTCCTTCGGATGCCGCATGGCACAGATATCGGCGTAGCAGGAAATCATACGAATCGTGTCGGATACGCTTTCGCCCTTGGCAGCAGAAGAGGAGTCTGCCGATGCAAAGCCCAGTACCTTTCCGCCTAAGTGCATCATGGCTGATTCAAAGCTGAGCCGTGTCCTTGTGCTTGGCTCATAGAAGCAGGTTGCAAGAATCCTGCCGTCACACATGTGTGCGTACTTGTCCGGATGAATTCGTATATCATCCGCCAAGGTCATTAGTTTGTCGAGTTCTTCCACCGTCATATCAAGTGGACTCATAAGATGTCTCATGAATATGTCTCTCCCTTCAAAGTGATATTTTATCGTATCATACAAAATCGAAGATAAAATAAATTATCTTCGATTTGTTTGTTACCGTTATTGATAGATGAGTAAATCATCTACTGTTTTTCTTTTTGGAGCCTCCGGGGTTTCTGCCGGATGTCCGATACAAATGATATTAACAAGTTCCCGATCCTCTGGAATTTCAAGTACCTTAGCAAGCGTATCATCGAAAATGCCCATAATGACGGTTCCGAGTCCAAACTCATGAGCCGCCAGACAGAAGGTCTGATTGGCGATACCGGCATCAAACATCTGCCACGTATCCTTACGGGAAGTAGTGAAAGAGCCGTCACGCTCATATCCGCATCTGTTTTTCAGAACTGTAACAGCAATCAGCATGGGTGCTGCATTCATGGTTTTGCCATTATATACAAAACAGGAGGTACATTCATTGGCGATCTTGTCCTTGAGCGCCTTGCTTTCCACTGCAATATAGCGGACAATCTGAGTGTTTTTCCAGGAAGGGGAATAGGATGCTGCTTCAACGATTTTTTCAAGGACTTCGTGGGAAACCGGTTCGTCTGTAAACTTACGAACACTTCTTCGTCCATGGATACAGTCTAACGTCTGCATAAGCTAGAACCTCCTTTTGATTATGATTGCGGTTCGGATATTGCTTGGATGAACCATTGACATTTAGAACATTATACGCGATTCAAGAATGTTTTGCAATACAGAAGAAAATGTTTTATACTGAAAATTAACAAAAGATAATGTGCGCAAGGAGGAATGGAATATGGGATACGTGGAGAGAAAGAGATGGCTTTTTTTTGGACTGCCATGGACATTTACAAAGTATACGGTTGAGGATACGATGCTGACAGTGGATACCGGACTGTTAAAGACAGTAGAGAATGACTGCTATATGTATAAGGTACAGGATGTCAAGCTTGAAACCAGCCTGATTGAGAAAATTTTCGGCTTGGGCACGATTATATGTTACACAGGAGATACGACCGATAAGGAGATTGTGCTGAGGCACATTCGCCATTCTAAGGAGATCAAGAATTATATTCTTGAAAAATCGGAAGAGGACAGAAGGAAACGCCGTACTCTGAACACCCTGGATATTGGAGTGAGCGGCGATATAGATGCAGCGGAGCTGGATTAACTGTAAGCCATGCGAACAGTAAAGAAGAACATCTGACGGGAATGTATTTTCGAAAAGATGTTCTTCTTTATTTTTCTCAGAGGATGTCGCTACTTTGAATTGTCTGTTCTTTTAGAACGAAGCAATGCCTGTTCAAAGATCAATCCGGTACAAAACCATACCGGGGCATAGTCCAGCCGTATGACACCCTTGATATTCCACTTGGCATGACTGTAGTCCCATGGGCATAACGACCGTTCTTTTAATGCAGACCCAGTGATGAACTCAACCATGAAAATGGCAATTGCATAGAAAAAGCCACGGAACATAGGACTGCGGTTGCGCATCAGAGCATACATGGGAAGAATCAGGATTCCAAGTCCATAGATTGGAAACATCCAGATAGAAGTGTTTCCTTTGAGCTTCAGTTCTCTTCGCCGGAAGGATTCCACAGCTGTAAAAAGGATTTCAAGGCACCAGCCGAGGGTGCCGCATAAAATAAATTTTTTTATCATGTACCTTAGTATCAACAGGAGAAGCATTTTTATACACAGTATGCGGGCAAATAGATTGTAAATCAATACAGATTGGTTTAAAATGAAGCAGGACTGATGAGATGACGTGGGCAGAAAAGACAGAGAGGCGAATCAAATGACTTATAAGGAAGCAATTGCTTATAAAGACAGCACGATACAGTATGGAAGCATACCGGGATTGGATACAATCAGAGAATTGATGCAGCGTTTAGGCAATCCACAGGATGCACTTCATTTTATCCATGTTGCGGGTACAAATGGAAAAGGTTCCGTGTCTGTTTTTTTGTCTTCTGTTTTGACCGCGGCAGGGTATAAGACAGGAAGCTATAATTCTCCGGTGGTTTGCACGGAACGGGAATTCGCTCGTGTGAACGGTCGGAATATCAGTGAAGCTAATTATGCCAAGTATATGGAACCGGTAGCGGCGGCAGCCGAGACGATGACTGCAGCAGGATTCGCACATCCCACCGTATTTGAAATCGAGACAGCAATGGCGTTGCTTTTTTTCGCAGGAAATCATTGTGATGTTGTGGTGTTGGAAGCAGGAATGGGCGGCGCAGGGGATGCTACCAATCTGGTGAAAACAACAGATCTGGCAGTCCTGACATCAATCAGTATGGATCATGCAGATTATCTCGGACATTCTCTGGAGGAGATTGCAAAACAGAAGGCAGGAATCATTAAGCCCGGCTGCAGGGTGGCTGTGATGGGGCCTGGAGCAGCAGACAGACAGGGATCAGAAAAGGCGCTGGAAACAATTCTTGCAAAATGTGCGGCGGAGAGAGTACCATATGTGATTGCACAGCCGGAGAACGCGTTCGATATCAGACATGCATTTCCACAACAGGTGTTTTCTTATGGAGATGTCCGGAAAATGAGGATTTCCTTACAGGGAACGTACCAGATTGACAATGCAGTGCTTGTGTTAGAGGCTGTGAAGCAGCTGCGTCTGTCCGGTTATCAGATCAGCGAAGCACAGCTACGAAAAGGATTGGCTGAGGCAAGATGGCCGGGCAGATTTGACGTGGTGTGCAAAAAACCGTTATTCATCGTGGATGGAGCTCATAATGAGGATGCTGCATGCAGACTTGCGGAATCCGTGGAATTGTATTTTACAAATCACAGAATTATCTATATAATGGGTGTATTGAAAGACAAGGAATATGAGAAAATATGCAGGCAGACAGCAGGACTGGCATCGGATATCATTACGGTTGCGACCCCGCATAACCCACGGGCATTACCCGCGATCACGCTTGCGGAGGAACTTCGCAGATACCATGACAGGGTAACGGCGGCAGACAGTGTGGAGGAGGCCGTGGAATTGGCCTTGCTGTTGGCAGCATCACCGGTTGGCGAGCAAGAGCCGGTCATCATTGCATTTGGTTCCCTTTCCTATCTGGGAGAGATTTATCATATCATGCAGCATAGAGAACAGATAAGGAGTGATTCACATGGTAGACAAAGAGAAGATTGAGCAGGCTGTCAGACTGCTGCTTGAGGGTATCGGTGAAGATCCGGAGAGAGAGGGCCTGAGAGACACTCCGGACAGAATTGCAAGGATGTATGAGGAAATCTACGGTGGTATGGAGGAAAATCCGGCAGAGCATTTGCAGAAGACCTTTAAGGCAGAGAAGAATGAGATGGTACTGGAGAAGGATATTACCTTCTATTCAACCTGTGAGCATCATTTGATGCCTTTTTACGGAAAGGTGCATGTAGCTTACATACCGGATGGTAAAGTGGTCGGCATCAGCAAGCTGGCACGGACAGTGGATATCTATGCACGCCGTCTGCAGATACAGGAACAGATGACAGCCCAGATCGCAGATGCGTTGATGAAGCACCTAACACCGAAGGGGGTTATGGTCATGGCTGAGGCAGAGCATATGTGTATGACGATGCGGGGCATCAAGAAGCCGGGAACGACCACTGTGACGGTTGTAACAAGAGGAAAGTTCGAGCATAATACGAAGCTGCAGAATACCTTCTATCACTTGCTGGGGAAATAGACGGAGAAGCATACTATGGAACGAGTTGATCGAATTTTAGATAACGATTGTTATAAAAAATGCAGTGCGGAAATCAAAGCGTTTGAAACAGACAGAAGGTTTTGCGGACACGGGATTGGACATTGTCTGGATGTTGCGCGCATCATGATGCTCCTCAGTCGGGAGGAAGGACTGGAGATCGACAGGGAATCAATTTATGCGGTGGCACTTCTGCATGATATAGGCAGAGCAGAACAGTACCGTACCGGAATTTCTCATGAGACGGCAGGAATTAAAATAGCAGACGATATTTTGAAGGAATGTGGATTCCATACGGAGGAAATACAGAAGCTTCTGGAGGCAATCGGACATCACAGAGATGCAGAAATCAAGAAAGAGGCATCCCTGTCCGGTCTTTTGTATCGGGCAGATAAGCTGTCACGCGCCTGCTATCAATGTGAGGCTGAGAAAGAATGCGACTGGGATATCAATAAGAAGAATATGCGGATACAATACTAAAAAAAGAAAGCATCGTAAAAACGGAAACATCGTAAAAACGGAAACGGAGAGGGTATAAAATGAGGATTGGAAACAGAGAATTTGATTTGAAGGATCATACATATATTATGGGAATCTTGAATGTAACGCCTGATTCCTTTTCCGATGGCGGAAGGTATTTGGAGCCGGAGGCAGCACTGCGCCGGGCAGAACAGATGATTCAGGAAGGCGCGGATATTCTGGATATCGGAGGCGAGTCTACACGACCGGGACACATTCAGATCAGTGAAGAAGAAGAAATCAACAGAGTAACACCTGTAATTGAAAGAATCAAATCACAGTTTGAGATACCTGTGTCCATTGATACCTACAAGTCCGCTGTTGCACGGGAGGCCATAGCCGCAGGGGCAGATCTGGTCAATGATATATGGGGACTGAGATACGATGCCAAAATCGCACGCTGCATTGCACAGAGCGGAGTGGCATGCTGCATATCTCATAATCGTGAGGAAGCCTCCTATCATGCCTTTCCGGCGGATGTGATTAAAGATCTTGCAGAGTCTGTTATCATCGCGGCAGACGCAGGAATTGACAGGGACAAGATCATATTAGACCCCGGAATTGGATTTGCCAAGACTGCGGAACAGAACCTGCAGCTTTTAGCACATATGGACTGGCTGCATATTCTGGAACTGCCGCTTTTGCTCGGCACCTCCAGAAAATCGGTGATTGCTGCTGCCAGTGAACCGCCGCTTCCGGTTGAGCAGCGCAGAGAGGGTACTTATGTGACGACAGTTTTTGCAGTGCTGAATGATTATCGTTTTGTACGTGTACATGATATTGCTGAAAACAAACGTGTCATCGACATGACCAGAGCCATTATGAGCAGAGGGGAGCAGAAGCATGGATTGTATCAAAATATGTAATCTTGAACTATTTGGCAAGCATGGTGTCTATCAGGAAGAAAATAAGCTGGGACAGAAATTTTTGGTGTCGGCAGACCTGTATTTTTCTACAAGAACGGCAGGAAACGATGACATTCTGTCGGATTCCCTACATTATGGTGAGGTATGTCATTTCATCAATGACTTTATGAAGGATCGCTGCTACAAGCTGATTGAAACGGTTGCAGAGCAGTTGGCAAAAGAACTGCTGCTGAAATTCAGAAAGCTGGAACGTGTTAGAATAGAAGTCAAGAAGCCTTGGGCCCCAATTGGTCTGCCGCTTGAGTCAGTATCGGTTCAAATTGAGCGCGGCTGGCATACAGCTTATGTAGCGCTTGGCTCCAATATGGGTGAACGTGAGGAATATCTGCAGAATGCGGTGCAGACATTGGAAGGCCGGCCGGATTGCTCTGTGGAGCGGATTTCCAGATTCATTGAGACGGAGCCATACGGGTATACAGAGCAGGAACGTTTTTTGAACGGAATGATAGAATTACGTACGTTATTATTTCCGGAGGAGCTGTTGGCACTGCTGCAGGAAATAGAATCAGAAGCCAAACGGGAACGCGTGACAAAGTGGGGACCGCGTACTCTTGATTTGGATATTATTTTCTATGATGACAATGTGATTGATTCGGTAGAACTGACGGTGCCACATGCAGATATGCATAATCGCAACTTTGTACTGGAACCGCTGGCACAGATCGCACCGAATGTCAGACATCCGGTTTTGCATAAGACGGTTGCACAGTTATTAGAGGAATTAAACAACAGAACGCAGAAGTAGCCGCTTAATCCTTCTCAGGAATGACAGCAGCTGCTGCATCTGTAAATTCAGAGACATTGACAGCACCGGAGGTAGGTGTTCGGAACAAGGGAAGATCCTCTCCAAAAGCCGTGAAATAAGTATAGGAAGAAGTAATATTGATATTGGTATAGTTGCCGACAGCAACTATTTCCGGCTCGGAACCGTCGAGCCGCATTCTCATGAGTGCGGGTTCGGCGGTATCGTTTTTCTGATAGTAAATGTAATCAGAACAGATGTTATAGGCATCAATACGATCCGATGTGAGCTTTTCAATGGAACCATCAGACATGTGATAACGGTAGAGAGTGTAATTATCCGCAACATTCATATAGTACATAGCATTGTCCTGCAAAATGGGATTGTAGAGCTTCCCTTCGTAAATCAAAGAAACGGTTTGAAGATTGATGTCATATGCAGAAAGGATAAAATTTTCCTCTTGATTTGCATAGTAAATGGTGTTTCCGGCCGTGCAGGCTGGACTGACAATGGCCTCAATGGTCATTTTTTTGTTCTTTCCGTCTGTATCGGACTGATAAAGTGCCATGCCCTCCGTATTGTCATATCGCTGGTAATAAAGTGTATTATCAACTAGTTTCAGGATACCGGAAGGAGTCTTATCCAGTGACTTGTTATTTTTGCCATCTTTGCGGATGCGATAGATACCAAACATGTTGCCGAGATATCCAAACCCCTGATTGGCAGAATCAGCGTCCTGATAATAATATAGATATTTTCCACCGGCATTGATGTATTTGACAGGAACATCCCATACCTTTTGAATGTCGGTACAGGCAGAAGTCATGGAGTACAAATGCCAATTGTTGTAAGGGTTTGCGAAGTATATCATTCCATCGCTCTCACAAAAGAGTCCTCCATTGATCAGATTGCCGGCGGTGTTTCCGACAGTACCAGGGGGATTTGGAATCCTTCGGTTGAGCTGGCGGCTGACAAAAATGGCACCAACGAGAAGCAGAACTATAATCACTGTTATAATGATGTTTTTTGCTTTCATAATGAGTCCCTCCCGTAGAATGCGGACAGCATGTTTTCTTATTTTCAGTATAATATTTTTTGAGTAAGAATGCAACTTCTGCAAGCAATCTCTGTCTTGTCATATGCGGGGAATTAGAGTATGATATTTTTGTAAACAGGATCAACAGGAGAACAATATGAATCTAAATGAACTGAGAAAACAACTGGATGAAATTGATGCACAAATGGTTGCACTGACGGAGCAGAGACTGCAGATCTGTGAGCAGGTTGCACAGTATAAGATCGCAAATCACAGACCGGTTCTGGATGAGACGCGCGAGAAGCAGAAGATCGCGGCGGTGCGGGAACTGACGCAGGATAACAGGTACAAGGATGCAGTTGCACATCTGTTTAAGCAGATTATGGAGGACAGCAGGGCATTACAGACAAAAATTCTTGAGGCAGAGAAGCAGAAGACGGAGTGTGACAAATGAGGGATAAGGAACTGATACTTTACAAACATTTTAAGCATGGCGATATCCTAACGGATATGTCATGGCTGATGACATATTATCAGGATGATTATTATAATCAGGAGGATAAGCGTGCACTGCTTTTTGATGTAACGCATCGATTGATTGAACTGGCAGGAAGTCATGGCTATGAGGGAAATCTGTGGCATACCTATTTAACTTATCTGCTGGCCAATAATGAAAATACATTCAGTATGGCATCTGAAATCAAGGGAGCAGTACAGGGAAGCATCAATCAAGTAGCTTTGCATGATTTTGCAATCTTTCAGGAGATGTTTGACTGTGACTTGACCGTATTAGAGGAAGAACTGCATGCAGGCTGTATTCCCCTGCTCTTTGATTATGAAAATATCAACAATGAAAGCAAGTTATTTAATAAGAGGATTCGTGACCGTATCTGTGAACTGAGTGTTAAGCTGGCACAATCCGGGACGCCGGAGGAGTTCCTTGGCATTATGGAGGGGTTCTATCATGATTTCGGAGTCGGGAAATTTGGTTTACATAAAGCATTCCGCGTAGAGCATGGGACGCAGGGAGCCGAAATCATTCCAATTACAAATATTGCACATGTTTATTTGGAAGATCTGATCGGCTATGAGATTCCGAAGCAGAAGCTGATTGAGAATACAGAGGCATTTGTCAACGGCAGAAAAGCGAATAACTGTCTGCTGTTCGGTGATGCGGGAACGGGCAAATCCAGCAGCATCAAGGGAATTTTGAACCGTTATTATGACAAGGGACTGCGGATCATAGAGATTTACAAGCACCAGTTTCAGGATTTGAATGATGTAATTGCACAGATCAAGAATAGAAATTATAAATTTATTATCTACATGGATGACCTGTCTTTTGAGGATTTTGAGATAGAGTATAAGTATCTCAAGGCAGTCATAGAGGGTGGCTTGGAGAAGAAGCCGGACAACGTGCTGATTTATGCGACCTCCAACCGGAGACATCTTGTACGGGAGAAATTCTCTGATAAGGAGGAGCGCAGAGAGGATTTGCACAGTTCAGATACCGTTCAGGAGAAGCTGTCACTGGTGGCCAGGTTTGGTGTATCCATTTTCTTCTGTGCACCGGATAAGAAGGAATTTGAGAAGATTGTAAAAACATTGGCTGAGCGTTATGGAGTCAGTCTTCCGGAAGAAAAGCTGCTTCTTGAGGCGAATCGGTGGGAACTTTCGCATGGTGGTCTGTCTGGCAGGACAGCGCAGCAGTTTATAGACTATTTACTCGGAAAAGAGCAGGAGGAAATCGGATGAGCGTACAAACCTTTGCGGCCATTGATGTAGGTTCCTATGAGCTGGTCATGAAGATCTATCAGTTTTCGGGCAAGGGCGGAATGAAGCAGATTGATCACATCCGTCATAGCATAGAGCTTGGAACGGATACCTATTCCACGGGAAAGATATCCCATGAAAGAGTAGACGAGCTGTGTCGTGTCCTTTCGGAGTTTGCAGCGATTATGAAGACCTATAAGGTGGTGGCATACCGTGCCTGCGGAACCAGCGCCATTCGTGAAACTGAAAACCGCATTATCGTTTTGGAGCAGATTAAGCTGCGGACAGGACTGACACTGGATGTACTCAGCAATTCCGAACAGCGCTTTCTGCATTACAAATCTGTTGCCTCTAAAGGAGAGCGTTTTGGACAGGTCATCGAAAAGGGTACAGCGATTGTTGATGTAGGAGGCGGTTCCATACAGATCTCGCTTTTTGATAAGGACTCACTTGTGGCAACCCAGAACATTCGTCTCGGAATTCTGCGTATGCGGGAAATGCTCGGAAGTCTGGAAGCACAGACGAAAAATTATGAACATCTGATTGAAGAACTGGTAGATAATCAACTGCTTTCTTTTCAGTCTCTTTATCTGAAGGACAGAGATATCAAAAACATCATTGTAGTAGACGATTACATTTCTTTTATCATGCAGAAGCTCGGCAAGGAAAAGAAGGATAATACCATTACACAACAACAGTATATGGCATTTGTGGATATTTTGAGAATCCAGACACCGGAGCAGGTGGCGGAATATCTTGGCATGCCGGAGGAAAATGCGTCTCTGCTGACTCCATCGGCGATTTTATTCAAGCGGATACTGGAGATTACGGGTGCAGAACTTTTGTGGGCGCCGGGAGTGGGACTGGCAGATGGAATTGCATATGATTATGCACAGAAGAATAAATTGATACAGGTACAGCATAATTTTGAAAATGATATTATAGCCTGTGCCGAGAATATGGGAAAGCGTTATAAAGGAAACAGAGCCAGAAATGCATTTTTGCAGCAGGTGGCACTCACGATTTTTGACAGTACCAAAAAACTGCATGGCATGGGAAAAAGAGAACGGCTGTTATTAAGAATTGCCGCTCTGCTGGGGGACTGCGGAAAGTTTATCAGTCTTGAAGCAATGGCTGAGTCCTCCTACAGTATCATTATGGCGACGGAAATCATCGGATTGTCACATATGGAACGGGAAATCGTGGCAAATGTCGTGAAATATAATAAGGCAACCTTTCAATATTATAATGAACTGGCAGCAGAATCTACTCTGGACAGAAAGTCCTATCTGACCATTGCAAAGCTGGTGGCTATTTTCAGAACAGCAGACGGCGTATGCAGAAGTCAGCGCATCAAAATTAAGGATGTGAAGGCAATGCTGAAGGAGGATCAACTGATCCTGACTGTCTGTTCCGATGAGGATCTGTCTCTGGAAAAAGGTTTTTTTGACAGAAAGGCCCGCTTTTTCGAAGAAGTATTTAGCATAACACCTGTAATTAAACAAAAAAGGAGCTTGAGCAATGGCAGATGATTTTGACCTAAAGAGAAGCGAATACTATTATAACCGTGAACTGAGCTGGCTGTTATTTAATAACCGTGTTCTGGAGGAAGCAAGAGATAAGACACTTCCGTTATTAGAACGTTTGAAGTTTTTAAGTATTACGGCTTCAAACCTGGATGAATTCTTTATGATTCGTGTGGCTTCTCTCAAGGATATGGTTAATGCAAACTATACCAAACCGGATATTGCAGGACTGACTCCGAGTGAACAACTGGAGCAGGTCAATCTGGCCACACATGAGCTGGTACAGCTGCAATATTCTACTTATAACCGTTCTCTACTTCCATTACTGCAGCAGAACGGCATTCATGTAGTCACAGAGCATGAGAAGCTGTCGAAACAGCAGGCGGAGTATGTCGATCAGTATTTTATCGAAAATGTATATCCGGTATTGACTCCGATGGCAGTGGATTCCTCAAGACCTTTCCCGTTGATCCGTAATAAATCATTGAACATCGGGGCTTTGGTGACGAAAAAGGAAGCAAAGGGCAAAAGAGAGTTTGAATTCGCAACTGTTCAGGTGCCTGCGGTACTTCCGCGTATTGTATTGATTCCGGGAGAGAAGGATGAAACGACGCTGATTCTTTTGGAAGAAATCATTGAAAAGAATATTGCCAGACTGTTTCTGAACTATGATGTCATTTGTGCATATCCGTTCCGTATTATGAGAAATGCAGATTTGACAATTGATGAGGATGAAGCGGCCGATCTGCTGAAGGAGATAGAAAAACAGCTGAAGAAGCGTCAGTGGGGTGAGGCTATCCGACTGGAGGTGGATGATAACATTGATAAGCGGCTGCTCAAGATATTGCGGCAGGAGCTGTCCATCAAGGAAGAGGATATCTATTACATTAACGGCCCGCTGGATTTGACATTTCTTATGAAAATGTACGGTCTGCAGGGGTTTGATCATTTGAAAAATGTGCCCTATGTACCACAGCCCGTACCGGGACTTCAACCGGACAGAGATTTGTTTTCACAGATACGCGAAGGGGATAAGCTTCTGCATCATCCCTATGAGACCTTTCAGCCGGTGGTGGAGTTTATTCAGCAGGCTGCAAGAGATCAGGATGTACTTGCCATTAAGCAGACGCTGTACCGGGTCAGCGGAAATTCGCCGATCATTGCGGCGCTTGCGCAGGCAGCGGAAAACGGCAAACAGGTTACAGTGCTTGTGGAATTGAAGGCAAGATTTGATGAGGAAAATAACATCGTCTGGGCTAAAAAGCTGGAAAAGGCGGGGTGTCATGTCATATATGGACTGGTGGGACTCAAGACACATTCCAAAATTACACTTGTAGTCAGACGTGAGGAAGATGGCATCAGACGGTATGTTCATTTGGGAACCGGAAATTATAATGATATTACGGCAAAACTGTACACAGACCTCGGACTGCTGACCTGCTCTGAACAGATTGGAGAGGATGCAACGGCAGTGTTCAATATGCTGTCCGGCTATTCGGAGCCGGTTTCATGGAACAAGCTGGCGCTGGCGCCGCTTTGGCTCAAGGACAAATTCTTATATCTGATTAATAAAGAGCGGGAGAATGCATTGCAAAAGAAGCCCGCCAAAATCATTGCCAAGATCAATTCGCTCTGTGACAGTGATATTATAGAAGCACTGTACGAGGCTTCTCATGCGGGTGTTGAGATTGACCTGATTGTCAGGGGTATCTGCTGTCTGAAGGTCGGCATCCCGGACATCAGTGAAAATATCAGAGTACGTTCCATTGTCGGGAATTTTCTGGAGCACAGCAGGATATTTTATTTTCATAATGCCGGCAGGGAAAAGATATTCTTAGGCTCCGCAGACTGGATGCCGCGTAATTTGGAACGCCGTGTGGAAATTATGTTTCCAATTGAAGAGGAAGGCCTGAAACAGAAGGTGATGCACCTACTGCAGGTACAATTGGATGATACCATGAAAGCAAGGGTATTGACAGCAGATGGCACTTATGAAAGAATTGATAAAAGAGGAAAAGAAGCGGTCTGTGCGCAGGAGCAGTTTTGCAAGGAAGCAATACAGGCGGTTAAAAGTATGAAAGAGACAACAAATGCACGCATATTTGTTCCGGAGGAGCATATAGAACAATGAGGGACATTATTTTAGCATCTGGTTCGCCACGCAGGAGTATGATTCTAGATCAGGCAGGAATCGCATACAGAGTAGTGTTACCGACGATGGCGGAGGAAGTAACGGATAAGAGTATTCCGGCGGAGGTGGTGGAGGATCTGTCAAGGCAAAAGGCTGAGAATACAGCAGCCGGGATGCCGGAGCTGACGAATTTCCTTGTCATTGGAGCAGATACGCTCGTAAGCTGTGACGATTGTATATTGGGAAAACCGGCAGATGAAAGAGCTGCGGCAGAGATGCTGCAGATGTTGCAGGGACGTACGCATCAGGTATATACAGGGGTGACTTTTGTGTATGATGCCGACGGAGCCCGTAGGACGTATTCGTTTCATGCAGTGACAGAGGTAGAGGTGTCACCGATGAATGAAGCGGAAATACTCAATTATATCGCTTCAGGAGAACCTATGGATAAGGCAGGAGCCTACGGAATACAGGGGAAGGGCTGCATTTACATAAAGGGTATCCGGGGTGAGTATAATAATGTAGTCGGGTTTCCGATTGCAAAAATAAAATCAGTTTATCAGGAATTGGACTTGTAGTCGGTGCTCATGAGCAGTAAAATAA
>CAZABT010000038.1:4261-20341 GCA_964483395.1 uncultured Lachnospiraceae bacterium | reverse complement strand
AGAGCAGAGGACTGAAAATCCTCGTGTCACTGGTTCGATTCCGGTTCTGGGCACGAAAAGTAATGAAAGAGCTTCTATTTTTTGGTAGAAGTTCTTTTTGTATTATGATAGTATAGTGTAGAGATAAAGGTCATAATGATTCATTGGGAGGATTACAAATGATAGATTTTTCACAGGGGATTCAGAATTGTGGAGGAGAAGAAATATACCAGGATATTATCACTGTTTTTTGTAAGGATGGGCACAAAAGAGTACAGAATCTACAAAATGGATTAAAAGAAAAGGATCTTAAAGTATTGGCTTTGGAAACACATTCTTTGAAGAGCGTAGCGGCAACACTTGGCGCAAATGATCTTGCTGATATGGCAAGAGAGATCAATCAGGAGTGCAAGACCAACAGTGAGAAAATTACAGAATCACAATGGCAGAATGTTATCCGTATGTATCAGCAGGTCATAGAAGAGTTTGAAAAAGCAAGTGGTGATTGATGTTTTGCTCGAAAACTGTTAAAATGTATCTTGGACTATATAATATAAGGATGCAGAATAGATGAATTATTTAATTATAGGAGCAGGACCGGCGGGTCTTTCAGTTGCAAACAGACTGCTGCAGAATGGTGAAAATGATTTTCTGGTTTTAGAACAGGAAGAAGAGGCAGGGGGCTTGTGCAGAAGTGCACAGGTTGATGGAAGTCCGTTTGATATTGGAGGGGGACATTTTCTGGATGTCAAGAGGCAAGAGGTGCTGCGTTTTCTTTTTGAGTTTATGCCGGAAGCTGAGTGGGACACATATAGCAGAGACTCACAAATAGAGATTCATCAGATGATGATCAGCAGTCCGATTGAAGCGAATATTTGGCAGATGAAGATACCGGATCAGGTGGAGTATCTGAAGGCAATCGCAATTGCAGGCTGTAATCTTGGATTAGAGACACCGGAGAAGTTTATTGACTGGATATATTGGAAGCTTGGGACAAAGATTGCAAAGGAATATATGATTCCCTATAATCAGAAAATGTTTGGGGAGGATTTGAATGCGCTTGGAACCTATTGGTTGGAGAAGCTTCCAAATGTGTCATTTGATGAGACATTGATCAGTTGTCTTGAGAGAAGAGCTTACGGCTTACAGCCGGCTCACGCAAAGTTCTATTATCCGAAACAATATGGTTATGGTGAATTATGGTCTCGCATGGCAAGAGCGTTGGGAGAACGGATTGTATACAATACCAAAGTCGAAAAGTTTGATTTTGATAAGCGAGAGGTAAATGGTACTTATCATGCAGATAAGATCATAAATACAGCTCCATGGAAATCTTTTGGTGAAATCTCCGGTATGCCGGATGCATTTAGAAAAGTAGTTGATTCACTGAGGTACAGCTCTATTGTTACGGAATATCACCCGGAGCATATGGAGACATCGGCACATTGGATTTACTATCCTGATCCTGCCTTGTCTTATCACAGAATTTTGGTAAGACATAATTTCTGTCCTCAGTCTAATGGCTATTGGACTGAAACCAATTTGACTCGTTGGGAAAGGACGGAAGCATATGCTCATGTAAACGAGTATGCGTATCCTCTTAATACGATTGGAAAGCAGGAAGCAATGAAGGAGCTTTTATCATGGACGGAAGCAAAAGGAGTCTACGGACTTGGCAGATGGGGTGAATGGCAGCATTATAATTCAGATGTTGTGGTAGAACTTGCAATGAATATGGCCGACGGCTTTTCTAAATAAATTTTGAATAAAAAGTATGATTATGAAATATTTGAGGTAGATAGATGAAGAAAACAATTATAGTAATGCCTGTAGCAAATGAAGAAGCTACAATGGGTGCAGTGTTAGAGGAGGTTATGCAGCTTCCGTATGACAATCTGTATCTGTATCCGGTCATAGATGCATACTCAAAAGACAGAACAGAAGAAATTATCCATAAGATGGAAAAAAAATACGATAGAATCAAAATGCTCTACCATAAGGAATCCAAGGGCGTGATTACTTGTTATTTATATGGTTTTAAAGCAGCACTTGCTGATGGGGCGGAACAGATTATTGAAATGGACGGCGGCGGAAGTCATTTGCCAAAGGAGATTCCGCAGTTTATTGATAAGCTTGAGGAGGGTTATGACTGTGTATGGGGCTCCCGTTTTACAGAAGGCGGTGATATCTCCAATCATCCTTTATACAGAAGGATTCTCAGTTCCGGAGGAACGATACTTTCTAATCTTGTTCTTGGCACGAAGCTGAAGGACATGACAAGCGGATTTGAAGGGTTTCAGAGAGAGATACTGGAAAGTATGGATCTAGATGCTTTTCTATCTCTTGGACATATGTATCAGACAGAAATGAGATTTTACTGTAGAAATAAAAAGACGATAGAGGTCCCGATTCATTATATCGGTTCTCAATCCAGTATCAAATTGAAATCCGTTACAGAGGCATTAAGACTGCTGTTTCAATTGAAGAAAAACGAAGAAAACGTGATGCGTAAAAATTCGTAGCAATCGACAGGAGAACAAGTGATGGATTTTCAAGCAACTGTACAACAGAAAAAGCAGCAGATAAAAAAATATTATTCTTCTGAGATCAATCGATACAGATTGATTACAACTGTAATCTTTATAGGTATCATCACTTTGCTGGCATGGCAAAGCGATGATGCTTATCATGCATATATCATGGCGAAAAACCTTGTATTGGGAAATGGGTTTGTCTATAATGTCGGAGAAAGGGCTTCTGCGACCTCTTGTCCATTGTTTACACTGATTGTTGCGTGCGGATATTTTTTGATTCGTAAAATGTTCGTGGTCTCTCTTTTAATCTGTATTATTTTTTCTACATTGGCTTATCGCATATTGGTAAAGACATTTTGTAAAAGCAAAAAGCAAGTCATACTGGCATTTGTGACATTGATCGGAAGCTTTTGCTTTGTCAGTTATACAACATCAGGATTAGAAAACAGCCTGCTGTTTTTTTTAGCAGCCTTATTTTTAAAATACTATTTTGATACAGATGTTTATACGGCAAAGAGAATGTTTATGCTGGCAATCTTGATTTCTTTGATTGCCATGACAAGAATGGATGCTGTGCTGATGTTTGTTCCCATGATTTTGTATGTATATCTGTTTCAGAGGAACAAGGTTTCCTTTTTAAAAGCAGTTGGTCTTGGAATTGCAGGGTTATTACCGTTTATCGGATGGGAGCTTTTTTCGACGTTCTATTATGGATTTCCGGTTCCAAATACTGCATTTGTAAAGCTGGGAACACAAATTCCGCTGAAGGAATATTTGTATAGAGGCGTACAGTATGTCATCACAACAGGAATTGCAGATATTCTGCTGCTTGCAGTTCCATTTATGGTTGTAATCATTGTACTGTGCATGCGCAGAGCAAAATATATTTACACTGTACTTGGAATGGTAATCTATGCGGCATATTTGATGTATATCGGAGGCGATTTTATGGTAGGCCGCCATTTTACCGTAATGTTTTTCATGAGCATATGCACTTATATGGTCATAGAAAATCAGAACTTTGCTGCTTGTAAAAAGCCACAGAGGATTTCAGCGGTCTATACGATGGTGGTTGCTTTAGGCTTGATTTATGCAATGACGACCAGAGTGATCAATGCACAGTTTATGTTTGGAAATACGTTTAATTCGCCGATATCAGATGAAAGAGGAAATTATTTTCGATACACAAGTCTGTTTAATAATACCATATCTTATTTAAAGACAGGGAAGTTATGTATTCGTGAGGCATGGAATGAGGCAGGAATAGAGGATCTTAGAGAGCATGACAATACCGGAGGACTGCTGCGTATGGTTCCCGGAATTTCAATATACTATAATTCTGATTTATATTTAAATGATCTGTATGCACTTGGTGATCCGTTTTTGTCAAAGCTTCCGGCAGTCAGAGAGGATAATTGGAGAATTGGCCATATGTGGAGGGAGTCTCCGGCCGGCTACGGAGAGACAGTGATGTACAATGGTAATATGCTGGAGGATGAAAATCTGGCAGAGTATTATGATGTGATCAGGCTAATTACCAGAGGGGATCTGTTCAGTTCGGAGAGAATCAATGCAATTATTAAGATCAATATGGGAGAGTACGATTATCTGATTGATAATTACAAGGAAACATTGGATGAAAACTGCAAACAGATTAAGGAGGAATAGCAATGGAGAAGAAAATGAAGGTAAGTTCTAGTTTATTATCTGTTCTATGTATTCTGCTGGGCATTATTTTGGTAGCATTTCCGGATACTACAATGAAAACGATATGCTATATATTTGCGGGATGTCTGTTGGTAGTAGGTTTGTATTATGTGATTGCATATTTCAGAAAAGATTTGATGGAGGCATATTATCAATATGACCTGGTCATAGGAACGGTCATTATAGTGATTGGAGTCTGCATTATCTTAAAGGTAGATGCAGTGATAGCAATGATACCGATGCTGATGGGAATTGTTGTTTTTGCCAATGGTATTGTGAAGATGCAGCATGCAATTGATTTGAAAAGGGCTCATTTCAGCGGATGGGTTTATGTACTTGTTTTTGCGCTGTTGTGTATTACGATTTCTGTTATTCTTCTGTTAGAGCCAAAGAGTATGGCAGAAATCTTTACGAGACTGGTTGGCATTGGTTTTATCTTTGGAGGAGTAACGGATCTGATTACGATGTTCTTTCTGATCAAGCAGATCAAAGTATTGAGAACAGCAAGAGAAGAAGCAGAAGCCGTTGATGTGGAGGCGACAGAAGAATCAGACCAACGAGAAAAAGAAGATCAAGAAGGCGAAGAACAGAGTGGAAACGAGGTCTAAATTGTGGCATAGAAAGTCGGTGCCGTATTTGAATGAAATGATAGAGCAGTATGGGGAAGATATTCTCAAAGCCCCTCGTTTTCAGGAGCAGGATGCATATATACAGCATGGAAATATTACAGTTCGCCAGCACTGTATGAGTGTTGCACGGGCAAGCTTGAAGCTGGACAGTCTGCTGCATGCAAAATGTGATGAAAAAACATTGATTCGGGGCGCATTGCTTCATGATTATTTTCTTTATGACTGGCACAAACCGGAGCAGAGTCCGAATTGGCATGGTTTTAGACATGCAAGAATTGCGTTGCAGAATGCAAGCAATGATTTTAACCTCAATATTCTGGAGGAGGAGATCATTAAGAAGCATATGTGGCCGTTAAATGTCAGTCCGCCAAGGTGCAGAGAGGCCTGGATCGTAAATTTGGCAGATACATATTGCTCATTGCTAGAAACGCTGCATGTTCATAAAAACAGGCTATCAACAGAGGATACAAAATAGTATGGGAAAGATATATTATGTAATAGGAAAGAGCTCTTCCGGAAAAGACACTATTTTTAAACAGTTAATTCATCGAAAGGATTTGAATTTGCGAGAGCTGGTGCTTTATACGACGAGGCCGATACGTTCAGGTGAGACAAACGGAACGGAATATTTTTTTGTATCAGAGGAGCGATATCAGGAGCTTCTGGTAGCAGGCAGTATCATTGAGGAACGAGCTTATCACACGGTATATGGCGTGTGGCATTATTTTACGGTAGATGACGGACAGATAGATTTGTTAAAATATCATTATCTTGTGACAGGAACATTGGAATCCTATTGTTCGACCAGAGATTATTTTGGAAAAGAAAATGTGCTGCCGATTTATATCGATTTGGATGATGGAATCCGCCTGCAGCGGGCGCTTAACAGAGAGAGGCAGCAGCAGGAACCGAAATATAAGGAACTATGCCGCAGGTTTATCGCAGATACAGAGGATTTCTCTGAGGAAAACATCCGGAAAGCAGAGATTAACAAGGTCTTTCACAATGAGGATCTAACGCAATGTATAGAAGAGATTGCGGCATATATCAAACAGGCATAAGCTTCAGAGGAGGTGTATTTCATGGATATTAAGGTCAATCAGACAACACCGACAACAGCTTCTGCACCCGTGACCGAGCAGGCGCAGCCGACAGATGAAACCTTTAAATTTACTCTGATCAGTCATATTGAGGAACAGGAATTACAAGCCCGTCTCGGAATGATGATGGAAGAAATCTCTAAGCAGGGCAAAAAGCTATCCAAGAAAATGGATGTCCGGGATATGAAGAAGTACAGAAGTCTGGTCAAGGATTTTCTAAACGAGGTCATAAACCGATCGCATGAATTTTCACGTGAGAATTTTCTGGATAAGAAAGGCCGTCATCGCGTATATGGAATCATTAAGTTAATTGATCAGAATCTGGACGATCTGGCACAGGAGCTTATGAAGGAAGAGAAGGATCACATTGCCATATTAGGAAAGATCGGAGAAATAAGAGGTTTGTTATTGGATATATTCACATAGAAAAGGGTATGAGATCAGAAAGGTTATGAGATATGCCGCATTTTAGCGATATTATAGGACAAGAACAGATTAAGGAGCATCTGCAGAAAGCAATACAGATGCACAAAGTATCACATGCATATATTATCAATGGCGAAAGAGGCTCCGGAAAAGAATTTATTGCGAATTTATTTGCGATGACTCTGCAGTGTGAAAGGGAAGGAACAGAACCGTGTATGGAGTGTCATTCCTGTAAGCAGGCAATGACCAAAAATCAGCCGGATATTCTGCGCCTGACACATGAAAAACCAAATACCATCAGCGTTGAAGATATTCGGGATCAGATCAATCATGATGTGCAAATTAAGCCTTACAGCAGCAGCAGAAAGATATACATCATCAATGATGCGGAAAAAATGACACCGCAGGCACAGAATGCATTGCTGAAAACGTTGGAAGAGCCACCGGAATATGTGGTAATTCTTTTATTAACAACAAATGCATCATTATTGCTGCCGACATTGATATCGAGAAGTATTGTGCTGAATATGAAGCCTGTGGAGGATAAGCGAGTCAGAAAATATCTGATGGAGGAGCTTCATATACCGGATTATCAGGCAGATATATGTGTGGCATTTGCCAGAGGTAATATCGGAAAGGCAAAGAGTTTAGCTTCATCAGAGGATTTTGATAAGATCAAGGAAGAAGCCATCACTGTATTAAAGTATATCAATGATATGGAAATTGGGGATTTGATACAGGCAATTAAAAAGATAGGCGAGTATAAGGTCGATATTCATGATTATCTGGATATCATCATGATTTGGTATCGGGATGTTCTGCTTTTTAAAGCGACCAATGACGCCAACGATCTTGTGTTTAAGGAAGAAGTCAGGTATATTAGGGAACAAGCCAACAGAAGTGCTTATGAGGGAATAGAAACGATCATCAAAGCGATTGAAAAGACAAAGCAGAGACTTGATGCCAACGTTAATTTTGATTTGGCATTGGAGCTGCTGATGCTTACAATAAAGGAGAATTAGGATGACAAAAGTAATTGGAATTAGATTTAGAACAGCGGGAAAGATTTATTATTTTGACCCGAAGAACTTTGATATTAAAAGAGGTAATCATGTAATTGTTGAAACGGCGAGAGGCATTGAGTACGGAACGGTTGTCATGCCGCCCAAGGATGTAGAAAATGAAAAAGTCATACAGCCTTTGAAGTCTGTGATCCGGATTGCTACAGAAGCAGATGATGCAACAGAAAAGAAAAATCGGGAAAAGGAAAAAGAGGCATTTAAAATCTGTTTGGAAAAAATACAGAAGCATTCGTTAGAGATGAAACTGATCGATGCAGAATATACTTTTGATAATAATAAGGTATTATTCTATTTTACAGCAGATGGCAGAATAGATTTTAGAGAATTGGTCAAGGATTTGGCCTCTGTTTTCAAGACAAGAATCGAGCTGCGTCAGATAGGTGTGCGTGATGAGACAAAAATACTTGGCGGAATCGGAATCTGTGGAAGACCGTTATGCTGTCACACGCATCTGGCTGATTTTGTACCGGTATCCATCAAGATGGCTAAGGAGCAAAATCTGTCATTGAATCCGACCAAAATTTCAGGCATTTGCGGAAGACTGATGTGCTGTCTTAAGAATGAAGAAGACACGTATGAGGAGTTGAACAGAAAGCTGCCGAATATAGGAGATTTTGTGACTACGGATGATGGACTCAAGGGTCAGGTATCCAGCGTAAATGTATTGCGTCAGCTGGTAAAAGTCGTAGTTGAGGAAAATGATGAAAAAGAAATTCATGAATATAAGGTAGAACAATTGAAGTTCAAACCTCGTCACAGAAAAGACAATAAAGTTGCAGACAAGGAATTGGCAGAGCTTGAGAAACTGGAAAAGATAGAGAAAAAGGAAGGAATGTCAAAGCTCGAAGATGTGTGATTTGAAGGAAAACGAACGAATTGATGAGCTTCATCGGAACGGCTATAAAATTATACAGGCTCCTGAAAGGTTTTGCTTTGGAATGGATGCTGTACTTTTATCCGGTTTTGCAAGGGTAAAAGAGGGCGAGTCGGTATTGGATATTGGGACCGGTACGGGAATCATTCCTATTTTGCTTGAAGCAAAAACAGAAGGCAGGCATTTTACCGGCTTGGAGATTCAGGAAGAAAGTGCGGATATGGCAAGGAGAAGTGTTGCCATGAACGGATTGACGGAGCGAATTGACATTATAACAGGAGACATCAAGGAGGCAGGGAATATATTTGACGCTGCTTCTTTTGATGTTGTTACGACAAATCCGCCCTATATGATTGGAAATCATGGTCTCAAGAGTCAGAATGAACCAAAAGCAATAGCACGGCATGAAATATGCTGTACACTTAGAGATATTGTGCGGGAGAGTAGTCATCTGCTCAGACCGGGAGGACGGTTTTATATGGTACACCGCCCCTTCAGACTGGTCGAAATATTGACTGTGATGACGGAATATAAACTGGAACCAAAACGTATGCAGCTGGTATATCCTTATGTTGATCAAGAGCCGAATATGGTTTTACTCGAAGCCTGTCGTGGGGGAAAGTCAAGGATTACGGTTGAGAAGCCATTGATTGTATATCAGGAAAAGGGCAGATATACAGATGAAATCTATGATATTTATGGGTATTAGGACATAGGAGGATGAACCATGCAGGGAATGCTATATCTATGTGCAACACCGATCGGAAATTTGGAGGATATTACGACACATGTGTTAAATACGCTGCAGGAAGTGGATCTGATTGCGGCTGAGGATACGAGAAACAGTATTAAGCTGTTGAACAGATATGAAATTAAGACACCAATGACCAGTTATCATGAATTCAATAAGTATGATAAAGCAAATGATTTGATTCGCCAGATGGAACAAGGCAAAAATATTGCATTGATTACTGATGCAGGAACTCCTGCAATTTCAGATCCCGGCGAGGTACTCGTCAGAATGTGTCATGAAGCCGGCATCAAGGTAACTTCTTTACCCGGAGCCTGTGCTTGTATTACGGCCTTGACATTGTCAGGATTGGGAACAAGAAGATTCTGTTTTGAAGGCTTTTTACCAACAGACAAGAAGGAAAAGAAAGAGGTTTTGGCAGAGCTTGCGCGAGAAAGTCGAACAATGATTCTATATGAAGCACCACATCATTTGATCAAAACTCTGAACGAGCTGCAAGATACTCTTGGAGACAGAGCTGTTACGGTATGCAGGGAACTGACCAAGAAGTATGAGACCATCTATCAGACAACGTTTACCGGAGCAATTGCCCACTATACCGAAACGGAACCAAAGGGGGAATTTGTTTTAGTGATAGAAGGAAAAAGTCGTGAGGAAACACAGCAGGAACAGATTGAAGAATGGACGAAGCTGTCTGTTGAGGAGCATATGGAATATTATATGAAGCAGGGAATAGAAAAAAAAGAAGCTATGAAGGCAGTGGCTAAGGATCGCGGACTGACTAAGAGAGAAATCTACCAGCATTTGATATCAGAATAGGAATGATATCAGAATAAAGAAAAGAGAAGACCCCACATGTTAAACATGTGGGGTTCTCTCATCTCAGTAACCTGTGCAAAATAGTTTATTTTGCGATTTTCATACCAGCTGCTTTAGCCAGTGCCTTGATGGATTCTTTGGAAACTTTCTTTCCGTGGAATTCGATCAAGTCCTCTTTACTACCTGTGAAGATATCACAAGGAGCATACTTCTCCAGAATGATTCTTCTGTCCTCTACGTAGATATGTAGAGCATCTCTGTCGGTAATATCGAGGTTCTTACGGAGCTCCATCGGTAATGTGATTCTACCGAGGTCATCGAGCTTTCTTACAACACCTGTGTCTGTCATCCGTATTTCCTCCATTTCTATTTAGTACAAGTCTATTGTATCAGTTAATAATTGGAAGTTCAATGTAAATAACTAACAAAAATACAATAAAAATCAGGGCATTTTAGAGCGGTTTTTTGTTAATTATTTACCAAAAAGGTCTTTTATGGATTGATAAAACATATAATTATGGAAAACATTATGCTGAAAAGTGAAATTATATGTTGAATTATATATGGGGAATTATGATTGTGATAGGAATTATTTTTGGTGCATTTAATGGAACACTTGCTGGTATGGCAGATCAAATGTTGAATTCCGGCAAGGAGGCTGTGGCTCTCTGTATCACGATGGTAGGAGTCATGTCCATATGGACGGGATTGATGGAGGTTGCAAAGGAGGCCGGAATGATAGAGGGAGCAGCAAGGAAGCTGGACCCATTTATACGATTTATGTTTCCACAGCTTCCTGAAAAACATGAGGCCAAAGAGCATATTACAACAAATATCATAGCCAATATTTTGGGACTGGGATGGGCAGCAACACCGGCAGGGCTGCGTGCTATGAAAAGTTTGGGGGAACTGAATCACAACAGTCATGTTGCAAGTAATGAAATGTGCAGCTTTTTGGTTCTGAACATATCTTCGTTGCAGCTGATACCGGTAAATATTATTGCATATAGAAGTCAATATGGCTCGGTAAATCCGACCGATATTATTATGCCTGCCTTGATTGCTACAATTTTCTCAACCTTGGTTGGAATTATTTTTATTAAATGTATGGCGGTGAAAAAATGAAATATATATCGTATTGTTCTGCAATTATGATACCAATGATTGCTTTTGTCATTGTGGGGTATGGCTTATTAAAGAAAAAGTCGATCTATGATGATTTTGTCAGAGGTGCCAAGGAAGGAATGAAGACAGTTGTTCAGATTATGCCGACGCTGATCGGACTTATGCTGGCAGTTGGAGTATTAAGCTCTTCCGGGTTTCTGACATGGCTGGGTTTGGGAATTGGGAGGGTTACGGATTATTTACATTTTCCTGCGGAGCTGGTACCTTTATTTTTTATCAAAATGTTTTCTTCCTCTGCGGCAACAGGCCTTGTTTTGGACATTTTCAAAAACTACGGAACAGATTCTTATATCGGACGGATAGCTTCAATTATGATGAGCTGTACGGAGACAATTTTTTATACGATGTCTGTTTATTTCATGACTGCCAAAGTGACCAAAAGTCGTTGGACACTTCCGGGCGCATTGATTGCTACAGTTTCCGGTGTTTTTGCAAGTGTCGTTTTGGCCAGAATGATGTAAATACCATCTAAATTTAGTATTGTCTAAAAATCTATTTCACACTATAATAGATTTAGCAGAATATTAACAGATTGTAATAAAGGAGATAGATGGTATGCGTTTGATAACACGCTCTGATTTTGATGGATTGGCATGTGGAGCATTGCTGCGAGAGGCGGGAATCATTGATCACTGGAAATTTGCACATCCAAAGGATTTGCAGGACGGACTTGTTGAAGTCACAGAAGATGACTGTCTGGCAAATGTTCCTTATGTAGAAGGATGTGGATTATGGTTTGACCATCATTCCAGTGAATTTGAAAGAAATCAGTTGGAAGGAAAGTACAAGGGAGAGAGCAGGATTACACCATCCTGTGCACGGATTATTTATGAATATTATGGCGGGAAGGAAAGATTTCCGCAGTTTGATGATATGATGGCAGCAGTTGATAAGGTAGATTCCGGAAACCTTACAATAGATGAAATCCAGAATCCGGAGGGTTGGATCTTGATAGGCTTTCTGATGGACCCTCGAACCGGACTTGGAAGATGGAGACAGTTCACCATACCGAATTACCGCCTGATGGAAGAATTGATTGAGGCATGCAGGACAATGACAACGAAAGAGATTCTGAATCTGCCGGATGTAAAAGAGAGAATAGATGTATATTTTGAACAGACAGAGAAGTTCAAGGAAATGGTCAAAGCGCACACAAGTGTCGAAAAAAAGGTCATTATATCCGATTTGCGAGGTGTAGATCCGATTTATTCCGGAAACAGATTCATGATCTACAGTATGTATCCTGAGCAAAATATATCTGCATGGATTGTCAGCGGCAAAGGCGGTGAAGGCTGTTCCGTAGCGGTTGGATACAGCATTCTCAATAAAACCTCAGACATCGATGTTGGCAGACTGATGTTGAAATATGGTGGTGGTGGTCATAAAGCAGTCGGAACGTGTCAGTTCCACAATGATACGATGGAGGAAAAGGTACCGCAATTACTTGAGGAACTCATCAACGGCTGAGAGCATAGTGAGATATTAGAAGAGAGGACAGTCTGAAGCCAGATTGCCTCTCTTTTTTCTATGATGGGAAATGGAGCAGGGCCGACAGACAGAAGAAATTCATGAAATTCCTTTTCACAAAATTGATTTCCGAGCGTTTCTTCTGCAAGTGTACGTAGCCGGCAGATTTCCAGATAACCAATATAGTATTTTAAATAATTAGCCGGTTCATCAAGAATGCGTTGATAAATTTCTGCAAGAGAAGTCTTGTCAATGGACGGATTCAGTTTGTCAGCATATTGCTCCAGCGCTTGAAGAGTCAAGCCCTCATAATGAATCATAATGTCCAATAGAGAGCAGATGCAAAGCTGCAGAGAGTGATCGAGCTGTAGAACACGAATCAGCTCCTCGTCTAATCCGGTCAAGGTGTAGGCATATTGTTCTGTGTAGACAGCCCAGCCCTCGCTGTATGCGCCAAAGTATAGGAGAGAGCGAATGGGGGCAGGCTCCAGACTCAGAAAATAAGTATTTTGCAGCATATGTCCGGGATAGCCTTCATGTGCCAGAGTTGTATACAGACTGATATCAGAATAGGAGGAAATATCATTGATATAAATTGTATTTTCTGAAAGCAGATCCATAGGAGGGGTGAGATAAAAAGCAGGACTCAGGAAATCTTCCATGGAGGAATCAACATATTGGATATCAAACATAAAGCTATCTTCATGTAAATCGGTTACAGGCATTGGAAATACAGACTGTGTTTTTTGATACAAATCCGACAATATGTCTTCAGGAGTATTCATAGGTGAAGTGATATTTAAAACAGATGCAGAAAGAGAAGGATTTTGTGTCAAGAGAAGCTGTAATTCAGAATAGTCTTTTTTCAGCCGGGAAAGAAGTAACTGTTTCATGTCGTCAGGAGAATATTTCGTTCCGGTTGCGGAGGAAGCCAAATATTCATAGTATGTCTTTCCCTTTTTATAATAATACAAGCCGTAGGGATTTTGTCCACTGCCTTCCAAAGAAAGCAGTGTATGATACAGTTCTTCATACGCAGGAAAAAAGTACCTCTCCAATAATTTCGCATGCAACAGGATATAGTTTTCCTGCTCCTGTATGGAAATAAAAGGAAGTGATTTGACACTTTTTTCAAAAGAAGCTTGTAAAAAATGCTTGTCTTTATGCTGCAGCATAGCCTGACAATTGGCCAGTACGTTTTTGAGTGAGGTATCTGACATAAAAAGACCGGCATTGGATTTTTCTGTTTCATATAGTTCCAGATCTTTAAAATAGAAAGGGACGCATTGCAGCAGTGACAGATAATCAAGAATATCCTGTTCACTGCGAAAGGTATATTCTGCCAAAAGAACCGGAAGTTCTGTCTGAATACCCATAGAAGATAATGGTTCGGGATAAAATGGAAAATCAGCTCCCTGTAATTGCAGTTTAAAATAATCCTTCAGGATATCATAAGTAAGAGCATCCTCTTGGCTTAATTTTGTGCGGGAAATGGCAGAGAGGGAATGAAGGGCATTTTCAGCCAATAAAATCTGATCCTCAAATTCTGCTGCAGAATAGCTGCCAAGAGTCACGGGATAATCTCTGATACCGTAAGCCTCGGGGTTCGCCAGATTAAAGTGCAGATTCAGGGTATTGTTGAGAAGGGCATCTTCAAACAGGTCATCCGAAAGCGAATGAAGCAAAGCGGTGTCAGAGGTATTGATATGATATAAATAAAAGCCGGTTAACAAAGCAGAGGAAAGAAGGAGTGGAAGAATTATTTTTTTCATGGAAAGCCACCTGTTTATCATCATCATATTTTATGAAAAAGTTTTGATTATATGTCCGAGATTTTTATGAAAAGGCGATGGATGGCTTGACAGTCTATTTACGGAGTGATAAAGTTACAAAATAGAGGAATAGGGAAAAGCATGGATGAAGAAAGTAGATTTGTATGAATGCCACAGAGAAATCCTACGCCGGAGAAATCGGCAATGCTGAGAGGGATGCAGGAGTGCTTATTGAAAATGGCTTCGGAGCAGCGCACCGAGTTGATTGTTTTTGAATGAATAAGGCTGCGACAGGGTTCGCCCGTTATAGCGACAGAGTATGGACGAAGAAAATGATCGTATGTACTTGCAGAGGCTTGCTTTGTGAAGAGTAAGCGAACAGAAGTGGTAACACGATAAATCGTCTTCTCAGGAATGAGAAGATTTTTTTATGCACAAAATGAAAGAGAAGGAGAGAGAAATTATGAATGGAAACGGAAAAAAGTATTATATGACAACAGCCATTACCTATACGTCCGGCAAACCGCATATAGGAAACACTTATGAAGTCGTACTTGCGGACAGCATTGCAAGATTTAAGCGGCAGCAGGGTTTTGATGTATTTTTCCAGACAGGAACGGATGAGCATGGACAGAAGGTGGAACTCAAGGCCGCCGAGAAGGGTATTACACCAAAGGAATTTGTGGATGAAGTGGCAGGTACGGTGAAGAAAATATGTGATCTGATGGATACCTCTTATGATAAGTTTATTCGTACGACAGATCCAGAGCATGAAAAACAGATTCAGAAGATATTTAAGAAGCTGTATGAGCAGGGAGATATTTACAAGAGCTCATATGAGGGCATGTACTGCATGCCGTGTGAAGCTTTTTGGACGGAGTCGCAGCTGGTAGACGGAAAGTGTCCGGATTGTGGCAGAGAGGTTCATCCGGCAAAGGAAGAAGCATATTTTCTTAAAATGACGAAGTATGCAGACAGATTGATTGAATATATCAATACACATCCGGAATTCATACAGCCTGTATCCAGAAAAAATGAAATGATGAACAATTTTCTGCTTCCCGGCCTACAGGATCTGTGTGTTTCCAGAACATCCTTCAAATGGGGTGTACCGGTGGACTTTGATGAAAAACATGTTGTTTATGTATGGTTGGATGCACTTTCAAACTATATCACGGGAATCGGATATGATGCAGACGGAAACTCAACAGAGCAGTATAAGACTCTTTGGCCGGCTGACCTGCATTTGATCGGGAAGGATATTGTTCGTTTTCATACGATCTACTGGCCGATCATACTGATGGCACTTGGAGAGGAGCTGCCAAAGCAAATCTTCGGGCATCCTTGGCTGCTGCAGGGTGACGGAAAGATGAGCAAATCCAAAGGGAATGTGTTGTATGCAGATGAACTGGTGGAGCTGTTCGGTGTGGATGCAGTTCGTTATTTTGTGCTTCATGAAATGCCGTTTGAAAACGATGGTGTAATCTCGTGGGAACTGCTTGTAGAAAGAATTAATTCAGATCTTGCAAATACGCTTGGAAATTTAGTAAACAGAACCATATCCATGAGCAATAAATATTTTGACGGTATTGTTACAAAGACTGATGTGACAGAAGCTGTGGATGATGATTTAAAGGCTATTGTGCAGGGCACCAAGGCACGTATGGAGGCAAAGATGGAGGAGCTGCGGGTAGCCGATGCATTGACAGAGCTATTCCAGCTATTCAAGAGATGCAATAAATATATTGATGAGAC
>CAZABT010000038.1:0-4251 GCA_964483395.1 uncultured Lachnospiraceae bacterium | reverse complement strand
CCGCCGCACGGGATAAAGTCGAAAAGAAGATGTCCACACTTCATGTTGCCGATGCGGTTACGGAAGTCTTTCAGGTATTTCATCGCTGCAATAAATATATTGATGAGACAGAACCGTGGGTACTGGCAAAAGATGAGGCAAAGAAAGACCGACTGGCAGAGGTTCTTTATAATCTGACGGAGAGTATCTGTATCGGGGCAAATCTGCTGAAAGCATTTATGCCGGGTACAGCGCAGAATATATTGATGCAACTGATGGGGACGGAACGTGACTGGGAGCTGTTAGACGAATATGGTCTGTATGAATCAGGAACCAGAGTTACGGAGAAACCGGAAATACTTTTTGCGCGTCTTGATATTAAGGAAATCATGGAAAAAGTAAAGGAGCTGCATCCAGAGAAACCAGAGGAGGCAGCAGGTTCAACAGAGGAAGCTGCAATTGAAATAGAAGCGAAATCGGAAATTACGTATGATGATTTTGCCAAGCTGCAATTTCAGGTAGGCGAGATTATAGCCTGTGAAGAGGTGCCGAAGTCTAAAAAGCTGCTTTGCTCCAAAGTCAAAATCGGTAATGAGGTCAAGCAGATTGTATCCGGTATCAAGCAGTATTATAAAGCAGAAGAAATGGTTGGAAAGAAAGTAATGGTGCTGGTTAATCTGAAGCCGGCGACATTGGCTGGTGTATTGTCAGAAGGAATGCTGTTGTGTGCAGAAGATGCGGACGGCGGACTTGCGTTGATGACACCTGAGAAGAAGATGCCGGCAGGCGCAGAAATCTGCTGAGAAATAAATCAAATAAAAGCATTTCCCTCCGGTTATGAATTTTAACCGGAGGTTTTTTTAAAATGAGGATTTGTTCGACAGGATTCACTAAGAACTGCACCCGAACCATGATATGATTGTCCCGAAACAATATACATACATGGCAGAGAGGGTGGCAATAGAATATGGTAGAAATTATTTACAATGATGCAAACACAAATATGATGAAGGCCGAAAACTTGATTCGACTACCCAAAAATATACGTCAGATCGGAATTGTCGGCGAAAAGATAAAAATTTATACGGAAGATTATGTGAAGAGCTATTTAAGCCAGCATTTTGAAAGAAATGCTCAAACGGGATTCATTTTGTTTGGAAAAACAATTGCTGCGACAGACAGACAGTATATTTTTATAGATGGTGCCATCAGTGTTGATACCGATACAATATTTCATAAAAATATTGAGGTATATGCAGAGGCATGGGAAAAGCTGAACATTGCAGCAAAGGAATATTTTGAAGGATTGGAGATTGTTGGATGGGCATGTGAAGGAGATAATGAATATGCAGAAGGAATACACAGACGTTTTTTTCAAGAAGGCAGCAAAATATATATTCGTTTGAATGATACAGAAACGGAATACAATATAATCAATGCAAACGGGATGCAGCTTCAAGAAGGATATTATATTTATTATGCAAGAAATGAAGCAATGCAAACGTATATGATTGAACAGCAAAATGAAGGACAAACAGGAAGTGAAGAATTGTGTGAGGAACGGGCAATAGAGCAATTTCGCCAAATTATGAAGGAGCGTAAGGAAATCATCAGACATGGAAAAATGGTAACGGCTCTATCCTGTGTGAGTTCTTTTCTGGCCTTGCTTGTACTGGCAATAGGGATTACTATGGTCAATAATTATGAGAAAATGCAAGCAATGGAGGTTGCCATTGTTGAGCTGACGACGACAATTGGGGAAGAGGAAGCTTTTGCGCAGACCGAACCACCGCAAGAGCAGAAGGAAGATATTGCAGTGGAGGAAGCAGATCCGGCAAAGGAACTGTTAAATCCGACAGAGGATAGCTCCGTGGAACAAGAGGATATGTCTGATGAGATAAAAGAAGTCGTTTTATTGGAGGAGCCGCTGCAGGAGAATTTCTATATTGTGCAAAAGGGAGATACACTGGCACGTATCAGCATGCAGTTTTACCAAACACGCGATATGGTAGATGCCATATGTGAACAGAATAATATTTATGACAAGGATATGATTCTCTGTGGGCAAAAAATTTTGCTTCCATAATAGGATTATGATACAATGAATGATAATGATAGCAATGCAAAGGATGATATGAGCATAAATGTCTCGCGTGAAGACTTATTTTAAAAAGAAAGAAAAGAATGAAAAAAACGAATTCCGTCAGAAGCTGATCAGACATAGACTGACGATTTTTTATCGTGTAGTTCTTGTTCTGCTTGTTATAGCGGCAGCATCTTTCGGATTGTATTATAATTATCAGAATATGATTTATACAAGCTATGAAGTGCTGAAGAGAGTAGAATTTGAAGAAACTACGACGGCTTCCTATATGAATTATAATGGGAACATTTTAAAATTCAGTCAGGATGGCGCAACGGCATTTACCATGAACAATGAATTGTTGTGGAATGAAACTTATGAGATGCAAAATCCCATGGTAGATGTGGCAGGAGAGTATGTGGCACTTGGTGATTATAAAGGTACAATGATTTATGTGTTGAATACATTAGGCAAATGTGGAGAGATTGATGCCATGTTACCGGTGCAGAAATTTTGCATATCTGCCAGTGGTATGGTAGCGGCAATTCTGGAGGATGGCGGGACAACATGGGTGCGTGTATACAATTCTGCAGGAGATACGGTAGCAGATATTAAGACGACGATGGCAATCAGCGGATATCCTTTCAATATTGCTTTGTCAGAGGACGGAATCAAGCTTGCCATTTCTTATTTGTTTATTGACAGTGGTAAACTGACGACTACGGTAGGCTTTTACAACTTTGGTTCTGTCGGACAAAATGAGATAGATAATTTTGTAAGTGGGTTCAGCTATTCCGATACGGTTGTTCCGTATGTGGATTTTGTTAACAATGCCACTTCGATTGCAGTAGGCGATGACCGCTTTGTGATTTACAGGGGAAATCAGAAGCCGACAAGTGAATTTGAACTGCCCTTGACGGAAGAGGTGGAGAGTGTATTTCATGGCGATAAATATACAGGTCTGGTTTTTTTGGAAGGAAGCAGTGAAGCCAAGTATCGTATAGATGTATACAGTGAAAGCGGCAGTTTGGTCTTCAGTAAGAAATTCGATATGGAGTATACTGATATTGTTTTGCATGGGGATTTGATCATCATATATAACAGTTCAGAATGTTCTATATATAATATACGCGGAACGGAAAAGTTCGGGGGGACTTTTGATAAATCCGTATTGACACTGATTCCGACTGACAGTATGACAAAGTTTATACTGATCTCAGGAAACAGAGCAGAGGAAATCAGATTAAAGTAAAATTGTTAAGATACGGATTTCAAAACGAAATTCGTACAGAGTACAAGGGGTCATAAGAAATGGACATTAATATTTTATTGGTAGCAGTGATTGCAATTTTAGTAATCAGTGCAGTGAACGGATATCGTAAAGGATTTTTGAGGATTGCGATTTCTTTATTCACGATTGTGCTGGTTATTTGTGTGGTAACGGTTATTTCTCCGTATGTCAGTAATTATCTGACCCATCATACAAAAGTATATGATCATTTGAAGGAAAAAGTTGTTGAGGTATTTTCCGATAATAATGCACAGTACGACAATACAATAGAAGAAAATCAGATCAAGACAATAGAATCCTATGATTTACCGGAGATTATAACCTCCTGTCTCATTAGTAATAATAAGACAGAGGTATACCAGTCATTGATGGTTTCCTTATTTGAAGAGTATGTTGCAGGATATCTTGCGAAAATGATCATTAATGCCATTTCTTTTATTGGATGCTTTTTGATGCTGTGGATACTCACCTGGTTTATCATTTTTTCGGCCGATATCATTGCACGAATACCGATTATCAAAGGTTTTAATAAGCTATTGGGTCTTTTTGCAGGATTGGTTAAAGGATTGTTGATCATTTGGGTTGGTTTTTTTGTAGCCATTATATTTTTTGGAAATACAATCGGAAGCCAAATGCTGACTTCGATTAACAGCAGTGTGCTTTTGACGATGCTATTTAACAATAATTTACTGGCCAAATTCATTACAGGTTTATAAATAAAACAAATATTGGAAATAAAAAACACCCTTAGAACACGGTAATATGGGCTAAGAAAAGGGAAAGACACTACATCTTGTGTCTTTTTTTAATCTCAAAAAAAAACTAAAAAAAAGTGAATAAAATTGTTGACATTCTTTCGACACGATGATACTATATATAAGCCGCACATCGAAAGAAC
>CAZABT010000037.1:0-20548 GCA_964483395.1 uncultured Lachnospiraceae bacterium | reverse complement strand
GGATATACAAATCCTCTTGCTTTGGCCAGTGCTACGATTTTCTCCATTGTTTTTTTCATTGTCTTTTCCTCTATTCTTTTATTTTTTCTGCTATAACGTCAGCATAACTGCTTTGTGCTTCTATTTAATAATGAGATATGCAAAGCCCTCTGCCTCATTGGAAATTCTTGCATGATTATCATCCACAATATCTACGTTGGCGCTCTTGTACAGAATCTTTTTATAAGTAATGACATCTACATGTTCTTCTAAGATCAAAAGCTTATACTTGCCCTTTTCCAAAATTGCATTCTTATCCAGAGTTTCATCCCCTGTCACACTTTTCAACTTCACATCCAGATCATAGCCTGCCGCATAGGCGTCCTCTATCGTTCCAAAGAAGCAGTCTGTCTCATTAAATGCTGCATAGTCCTGCGCTGTTTTAAAATCAATAAATACTTTTGCAAGTCCGTCCGCGACTTCATACTGAGCCAATACAGCACTGTTGACATCACCCGTTGTCTGATTATAGGCCGTCAGTTCCTTATTGGTCATAGTCTGCAGTTCAGCAGCATCATAATAGCCTGCCGTAAATTCCTCCACAATGGCATCTGTAATGCTTCCGTCTTTGTTGACAAAAACCGTAGTCGTGTTTGTCTGGATTTTTTTCTCGGTACACCCACACACCATCAAAATACATATCACCAGCATAATGCTGATTGCTTTCTGTTTCATGACCGCCTGCACCCTCCTCTGATGACATCTATCCGTTATTATATCTAAGTTACCTCAGTTTTTCAACATACAATTTTCCAACACTTCCAGACTCTTAAAGTTTCGGTCTATGTATTTCTTCCTGCACCGTGTTGCAAGCGCCGTAATCTGTTCCAATACTTCCTCTGATACATTGAACGTATATAATTTTTCAATGGAGGAATTCACAATGTATTCGATTGTGTAGACTGCACTCTCACTCATATGATGTTCTGTCGGGATACCCGGGAATTCTCCGTTCACGGTCATGACCTTGATCTCATAAATCGTCTTAACCAGCGAATTGGGAATAGACGGCTGTGATATTGCCCTCATGGACTGGAACAGCAGTTTCAGCAGTTCCCGTTCGTCATTATTTTCTCTTGCATAATAGTCTGCAAATTCCATAAAATACATGCCCAGATAGGCACCCTCAAAATCAGTGCGCAGTTCTTCAAAATAATAACTGATATCTGCTTCGAGCACCGTATAGGTTTTCCCTTCATATACCTTAAATGTACCAAAAGAAAAAGGATTGGTTCCTGCCATCAGACGACTGTTCTGCCGTCTTGCACCCTTTGCAAATGCAGTAATCTTTCCTCTTTCTCTGGTCAATAATACAATTCGCTTGTCGTATTCACCGATAGGCCCCGCCTGCAGCACCATACCTGTCAGCAGAATATAATCTCTCACGACTTTCTTCCTCTTTTCGGCTCCACGCCTTCTCGACCTCTGCTTCCACACGATCCCGATAATTCAAATAATCCGACACACTTCCCGAACTTTCAAACTTCATCCAACTCTCGTCCATACCGGTACTCCTCCTATTGCTGTTTATCCATAACTGTTCATCACCTTTACAGTTATACTTTTGTTTCTTCACAATATAGAGTGTACTTTTTTTCAATAATTACTCTGTATCTTTTTGGTTATATCCGAAATTTTTCAACATAAAATCACTGTCCCGCCAGTCCTTCTTAACCTTGACCCACAACTGCAGATTTACCTTGCTTTCTAACAGGTCTTCGATTTCATACCGTGCCGCCGTGCCTATTTTTTTCAGCATAGCACCACCCTTGCCGATGATGATGCCCTTATGAGAATCACGTTCACAAATGATGGTCGCTTCAATGTCTGCAATCTGCTTACGGTATTTCATACTCTCTATGCAGACCGCAATTCCGTGCGGAACCTCTTCATCCAGACATTTCAGTGCCTTTTCACGAATGAGTTCTGCCACAATCTGCCGTTCCGGCTGATCCGTTATGGTATCCTCATCATAAAAGGGAACGCCATAAGGAAGATACTTCATAATGACCTTAATCAATTCCTCCGTATGATCACCCTTGAGGGCAGAAACCGGCACAATTTCCGCAAAATTGCAAATGTCCTTATAGGCTGCAATAAATTTTAAGATCTCATCTCTTTTGACCGTATCTGTTTTATTGATGACCAAAATCACCGGTGTCTTTACTTTTTGCAGCTTTTCTGCAATCATTCTTTCGCCTGCACCGATAAAGGTAGAGGGTTCCACCAGCCAGCACACTACATCCACATCATTCATCGAACGCGTTGCCATAGATACCATATAGTCTCCAAGACGATTCTTCGCCTTATGGATTCCCGGCGTATCCACAAACACTATCTGGCCTTCCTCACTCGTATAGACCGTCTGTATCCGATTGCGTGTCGTCTGCGGCTTATCAGACGTAATGGCAATCTTCTGACCGATCAGACGGTTCATCAGTGTTGATTTGCCGACATTCGGACGCCCGATCAATGTTACAAAGCCCGATTTGTATTGTTCCTTCATTTCAATGCCTCGGCTTCTTCCGGCTGCTTCTGCTGCTGTGCCTGCATCTGCTGTTGCTGTGTCGCCTGCTGCTGTCTGCGTTTCTCCAGCCTCTTTGCACTGTTCTTCCGGCATGACTTAACAATGGCTCTGATAATCAGTACGATGATAAATATTACAATCGCCCATACAATCAGGAATGGCAAAGCAATGATAAAGCCTACGATAAAGTCAAGGAAACCTTCTGCAACTCCATAGAGACTTTCTACAAATCCCCGCGTCATCCTCTCCCATCTGGTTGCTTCTACCTGCGGCGTATATGCCTTGACCTCACTGATGTCAATCTGAACCGTACTGTAATCAACCAAATTGTCATAGGTTCTTAGCTGTGACTCATAGGACTGCAGTTCATAACGCACCTCTGACAAACGGCTTTCCAGCGCAATGATTGTTTCAACACTATCGGCCTCTGCCAACAGTTCATTCAATCGATTCTGCTCGATTTTCAAAGACTCAACTCTTGACTTCGTATCAACATACTGCAAGGTAATATCCTCTGCAGATTCTGATTTGTAGGTTACATTGGACAGCTTCTCCACATTGTTCACAAAGGCATCCAGCTTGCTGCTCGGAATACGTGCCTTGATGCTTGCATAGCCTGAATCAAGCGTTGAATACTCTGCATAGCCGCCATATTCCTTGATTCTGCTGTTGACATTGGAAAGCATTTCCGTCAGATTTTCCGTCTCTACACTCATCTGTACATTGCGGATCAGCTTTCTGCTGTCTGCAACCGAAACAGGCTCACTCGCTGCACCGGTGTCAGCCGTCTCCTGATATTCCTCTGCGACTGCTTCATTGGTATACATTCCCTCTGAGGCCGCCGCATAGTCATAAGCAGACTCCGGTGCCACTCCCTCAAAATAAGACGATGTATCCGATGACTTGCTGCTTCCACAGCCTGCAAGCATGGCTGCTGCCAGCAGACCTGACAATACACTCAACACAATCCCTTTTCTCATAACTTCCTCCTTTTCGTTTGTACCTTTGATGCTACAATGCAACAATTACGTTTTGCTAAAACAGATTCTCAATATGCTCAAAGAGTCCCTTTTGCTCCTCTATTTTTTCCTCACCGCCAAGTACGCACAGCATATTCTGTGCCATCACGGCATCCACATAGGCAGCCAGACCTCTGATTTTTTCTTCATCCGCAGTCAGAACCGCATCTCTTTCCTTCTGTACATCTTCATAGGTTTCATGAGCCAGATAAGAAGTCAGCGCCCTTCCTCCCTCTGCTGATGGACTGAGCGGCAGATCCATGTCACTGATGGCTCCGATGATATACTTCGTCATTGTTCTCTCATCGGCCGTAAACTCCTTCAGATATTGGGCTGCTCCGCGGTAAACCTCCAGCGTCTTTTCCAAATTTGGATCTCTGTAAGACACCAGATACGAATCACCCACCTTGGAAAATGAATTCATACATCCGTAAGCTCCGCCCTTAACACGTACATTGTTCCACAGATAATCATAACCCATGATGACCTTCATGACCTTGAGCGCACCGGTATAGGGCAGACCCGCTTCCTTATAATTACCTGCAACAGCAACATACTGTACCTTGGAGGATGTCTTAAAGCCTTCATTCCTGCGCTCTGTGGCAACCTCATATTTCTCTGATTGAATCTCATCCGTATACAGCTTCTGTTTAAAAGGTGCTATTTCTTCTTCCAGCCGTGCATATCCCTCCGCATTGGCCGTATAGTCCACGATCAGGTTCTCCGGTCGGAAGACAGCATGCATCAGCTCCTGCAGCCGCTTGATCAGTTCTGTCTTTTCTTCCTCAAAGTGTCCCTCCAGACGGTCTACCAAACGATAAAATTCCAAACCGCTCATCATATCCGACAGCTTTGCCGTCTTCGAGCAATAAGACAATGCCCTGAGTGCTGCCGTAGAGTGTCCTGAAGAGGTCATGCTCATTTGAAGCCTGCTCTTCAGCATGGCTATGATTTCATACAATCTCTTTTCGTCCGTAAAGTCTGAAGTAAACAGTATTTCGTCAATCATGGAAAAGGCAAAGTCCAGCTTTTCATAAAGAACCTTTGTCCTGACCTCAAATTTCAACCGATATGCACCCTCCTGCTTCGCATCTGCATAGGAGGTCACTCCTGTTGATATTCCTCCGCTGTTCCTATTGATCTCATTGAACAGATCTCCGTAGGAATAATTCTTCGTACTGATAAACCCAAGTACATTTTTCAAAATCCCCATATAGGGCAGCAGCTCATACGGTACCTGCTCTGTATCAAAAAGCAGATTCAGATAGCCAATGCCATTCGTAAAAAGTTCATGGTGCAGTACAAGCGTATCTGCCACCTGCTGTTCACGGATGATGAAGGGCTGTGCCTTGGGATCAATATCCTCTCGCTGCAGTAAAGGAATCGACTCCAATTCCTCCTTTGTGCTTGGCTCCTCCTGATAACGGGTCAGTGCCGCTGTTCGTTCAACCATCTGCTCAATTTCTTTCTGAGAAAGTCCTGCCTTAAAATCAGCCAGCCTCTTTGCTTCCTTTCGGTCAAGCTCTGCGGTAAGGCCACGCTTCGGCTCTACAATCACAATCGAGCCATGGGTATTGTTCAACAGATATTGTTGAATCAACGCTTCAAAATATCCACTGTCCACTTTACTTTTAACAAACGCAAAGGTTTCCAGTGCTTCAATATGCATAAACGGCTCTGCAGCATCATACAGCCAGCTGTCATATGCCTGCAGCCCATACATCAATCCCTTTGGATAAGAGCCGTAATCCGCTTCCCTATACCGGAATTCATAGTAGTTAATGCCGGCAAGCAGTGCCTTTCTATCCATACCGTTCTTAACAATATCCGTCAGCACCTCCCGAATGGTTTCCAAGAACGCATTCAGTTCGGACTGATTGGCATTTTTCGCAATGATAGAAAAATATGGCTGATATACACCATTTTCATAGGTGCTCATAATATCCTTGCCGATCTTTCTGTCTAAAAGTGCCTGCTTCAGCGGAGCACCCGGTGCCGCCAGCAAGGCATATTCAATGATCTGAAATGCCAGATATAGTTCTCGGTTCAGACTCGTATCAATGACAAGATTATAGGACAAATAAGTATTATCCTCCAAAGGTTCTTCATTGGTAATGGAATATTCCTTGGTCTTGGTCACAATTTCAGAAAATCCTTTCTGAAGCCCGATTGAAGAATCAATTGCAATTTTTTCAAAATGACTCAGATATTCCCGATCGATCCAAGCAAGCTTTTCCTCCATATCCATATCTCCGTAAAGATAAATATAAGAGTTGGATGGATGATAGTAGGTCTTATGAAACTCCAGGAATTTCTCATAGGTCAGTTTCGGAATGTCTGCCGGATCACCGCCTGATTCGTAGGAATATGCCGTATCCGGAAATAAAGTGTTAAAGACTTCCCGATCCAGCATGTCATCCGGTGAAGAAAAGGCTCCCTTCATCTCATTATAAACTACGCCATTGATTTCAATCGGAGCATCCGCATCCTCCAGTTCATAGTGCCAGCCCTCCTGACGAAAGATTTCTTCATGCTGATAGATATTCGGATAGAATACTGCATCCAGATACACATGCATCAGATTCTGAAAATCCTTGTCATTGCAGCTTGCTACAGGATAAACTGTTTTATCCGGATAAGTCATCGCATTCAGAAACGTATTCAGTGAGCCCTTGACAAGCTCCACAAACGGATCCTTTGCCGGAAACCTTTTGGAACCGCATAATACGGAATGCTCCAGAATATGCGGCAGACCGGTGCTGTCATAGGGAGGTGTCCGAAATCCGATGGAGAACACCTTGTTCCGGTCATCATTAGACAACAATAATACATTGGCCCCTGTTTTTTTATGACGCATCAAATATCCTTTGGAATTCAGATCTCTGATATTCCGTTCTTCAATCAGTTCATATGCTTCTAAATGATTCAGACTCATTCAAATATCTCTCCCGTCTATGCTTTTTCACTTCTATTATAAACTTCTATTATAATAATAGGATTTGATTATTTTACATGTTTATGCGTGAACAGATGCTCCTGACAATATTCATAGTTTCCGTTGCACTTGGAGCAAAACCGAAACTCAAGTGTCGGATCATCTTCTTCCGTCCTGCCGCAGATAGCACATTTATGCTTGGTAACACCTTTGGCCCGATTCACCTGCTGATGATATACCTTCTTGCGATGTATTTCCTTCGGGTTCAATCGCTTCATATTGCGCGTTGACAGGAAAAACAAAATGAAATTCAGCAAAGATGCTGCAATGGCCACTCTGGTTTCTGCACCGCCCATAATAAAACTATATGCCAAAATCGCCGCATATACATATGCAAGCCACTTAATCTTGATTGGAATGATGAACCAGAATAAAACCTGCATATCCGGATAATTCGCCGCAAATGCAAGGAAAATCGACATGTTGACATAGTAGGTGGAAATCATCATACTGATCGTAACACCATACACTACAGCATTGAGCGGATTGGGATCCAGCCCACTCTGTATCAGAAACAGTACGATTGCACCGATTGCCGTAAACAGCATACCTGAAATAATATACACATTATACCGGAATGCTCCCCACGTCTGTTCCAATGCCGTCCCGATCGAATAATAGAAATACAGCATGATGGCCAGAAATATAATATTATAACCGCTTGGTGGTATCAGCATCCACGTCACTAGCCGCCATATCTGTCCATGCAGGATATCGTACGGATTCAGGTTCAGCCACTGTGCGATTGATGGAGCAAATATCTGCATGACATAGCCGATTGCATAGCCTGCCACAATGTAAAGAGACAGATTGTGAATGGCATAACGCCCGAATTTTCTCTCTAAGTTATTTAAAAATTTACCCATGCACTACACCTCATCTTTATTTGGTTTGCGCTGTTTTTGCGCATTTCACCTCTTGGTATTGTAACATTGCGGGGGGGAAATGTAAACACGACCCCATGAAAATTTATCCTTCCGTCAGACTTTTTTAAGATTTTGGTTCGTACTTCCGATTGCACTTTTAAAAACCTTGTCGTATAATGTAAACTGGTCTGCATAGACAATGAAATTGAACAAAGGAGGCGCAGAAATGGCCTTACATAAATTAGGTATTGATATCGGTTCCACAACTGTCAAAATTGCAATCTTAAATAAAAAAAATGAACTGCTCTTTTCCGATTATGAGCGACATTTTGCAAATATACGTGAAACACTGGCTGCACTGCTTGCGAAAGCATATAAAGAGCTCGGAGAACTGGAGTTGTCTCCTATGATTACAGGCTCCGGCGGTCTGACACTCGCAAACCATCTGCAGGTTCCTTTTGTTCAGGAAGTCATTGCTGTTTCTACGGCACTCTCCGACTATGCTCCACAAACAGATGTGGCCATAGAGCTCGGCGGCGAGGATGCCAAGATCATTTATTTTGAAGGCGGCAATGTCGAGCAGCGCATGAACGGGATCTGTGCCGGCGGCACCGGTTCCTTTATTGATCAGATGGCTTCCCTGCTCCAGACAGATGCCTCCGGCCTGAATGAATATGCCAAAAATTATCAATCACTCTATACAATTGCCGCTCGCTGCGGTGTATTTGCCAAATCAGATATCCAGCCGCTCATCAATGACGGTGCTACAAAGGAGGACTTGGCGGCTTCCATATTTCAGGCCGTTGTCAATCAGACCATCAGCGGTCTCGCCTGTGGAAAACCGATTCGCGGTCATGTTGCCTTTTTGGGAGGACCGCTGCATTTTCTTTCAGAACTGAAAGCCGCTTTCATTCGTACACTGAAATTAGACGATGAACATATTATCGCTCCCGCACATTCCCATCTTTTTGCTGCAGTCGGCTCTGCATTGAATTATCATGCAGATGTCATCACCTCTCTGTCCGATATGGTAAACAGGTTGTCGGGTGACATCAAGATGGAATTTGAGGTAGAACGTATGGAGCCTCTCTTTGCATCCAAAAAGGATTATTCCGCCTTTGAAGCACGCCATAATGCGCACTGTGTCGTTACGGCTCCACTCAAGGATTATGAGGGCAACTGCTTTCTCGGAATTGATGCCGGCTCCACAACCACCAAGGTCGCTTTGGTCGGGGAAGACGGCTCTCTGCTCTATTCCTTTTACAGCAATAATAATGGCAGTCCCCTTGCCACTACAATACGTGCCATCAAAGAAATCTACCACCTGCTTCCTGCGAGTGCTTCTATTGTACACTCCTGCTCAACAGGCTATGGAGAAGCCCTGATCAAAGCTGCTCTGATGCTGGATGACGGTGAGGTGGAAACGGTTGCTCACTATTATGCCGCCGCCTTTTTTGAACCGGAGGTAGACTGTATCCTCGATATCGGCGGACAGGATATGAAATGTATCAAGATTAAAAATCACACCGTAGACAGTGTACAATTAAATGAGGCATGTTCCTCCGGCTGCGGTTCCTTCATTGAGACCTTTGCAAAATCATTGAATTACAGTGTGCAGGATTTTGCTCAGGCGGCTCTTTTTGCAAAGCATCCGATTGATCTCGGTACTCGCTGCACCGTATTTATGAATTCCAAGGTAAAGCAGGCACAAAAGGAAGGTGCCGGTGTGGACGACATCTCTGCCGGCCTTGCTTATTCTGTTATTAAGAATGCCTTGTTTAAGGTCATCAAGGTATCCGATGCCTCCCAGCTTGGCTCCAAGATTGTCGTACAGGGCGGTACCTTTTATAATGATGCCGTACTTCGCAGTTTTGAAAAGATTGCAGGCTGTGATGTGATCCGTCCTGACATTGCCGGTATCATGGGAGCTTTCGGTGCTGCCCTGATTGCTCGCGAGCGTCATACGGCAGAATATGAATCCACAATGCTGTCTATCGAAAAGATCAATGCACTTGAATTTACCACCAGTATGGCAAAATGTAAAGGCTGTACCAACAACTGCCGTCTGACCATCAATCAATTCACTGGCGGACGTCAGTATATTTCCGGTAACCGCTGCGAACGTGGTATCGGAAAAACCAAAAATGAAAATAACATTCCGAATCTGTTTGAATATAAGGAACAGCGCATCTTTTCCTATGAACCGCTGCCGATCGATGAGGCACCGCGCGGCAGGATGGGCATTCCCCGTGTGCTGAACATGTACGAAAACTATCCGTTCTGGTTTACCTTCCTGACCCGTCTCGGATATCAGGTCGTGCTCTCTCCGAGTTCGACTCATAAGATTTATGAACTTGGTATCGAATCCATTCCGAGTGAGTCTGAATGTTATCCTGCCAAGCTTGTGCATGGTCATATTGCATGGCTGATCAAGCAGGGAGTTCCTGCAATTTTCTATCCGTCTTTGTTTTATGAACGAAATGAAACACCGGATGCCAATAACCACTACAACTGCCCGATTGTTACCTCTTATCCTGAGAACATCAAGAACAATATGGATGAGATTCAGCGCGGAGACGTACAGTTCATGAATCCGTTTTTGTCCTTCCGTGATGAGACTGTCATTACGGCTCGTCTGATTGAGGTTTTTCCCGATATCTCCGGCTCAGACATCGCTGCTGCTGTTCATGCAGGGTGGATTGAACAGGAAAATGCGCATCGTGATATTCAGTTAAAGGGCGAAGAAGTCTTAAAATATCTGGACGAGACAGGCAGACGCGGCATCGTGCTTGCAGGCAGACCATACCACATTGACCCTGAGATCAATCACGGGATTCCTGAGTTGATTACTTCCTATGATGTTGCTGTTCTGACAGAGGATTCCATTGCGCATCTGGCACCGGTAGAACGTCCTCTGCGCGTATCAGATCAATGGATGTACCACACCCGACTGTATAACGCTGCTAACTTTGTAAAGACCCGTGATGATCTGGAACTTGTCCAGCTAAACTCCTTTGGATGCGGTCTGGATGCCGTCACGACAGATCAGGTCAGTGAAATTCTGACTGGTTCCGATAAGATTTACACTTGTTTGAAAATTGATGAAGTCAACAACCTCGGAGCAGCACGTATCCGTATCCGTTCTCTGCTTTCTGCCATCAAGGTACGTGAGCGTAAACAGATGAAACGTGAAATACACTCCTCTGCCTACCATCGCAGGATCTTTACAGAAGAAATGCGTGAAAAATATACCATATTGTGCCCGCAGATGTCGCCAATCCATTTTGACATTATGCAGCCGGCCTTTGAGGCTGCCGGATATCATTTTGTATTGCTCCAGAATGCTACCAAGGATGCCATTAATGTTGGGTTGAAATATGTTAATAACGATGCCTGCTATCCTTCTCTGCTCGTCGTTGGACAGATCATGGAAGCCATCCTGTCCGGAGAGTATGATCTGGATAAAACTGCTGTCATGATGTCACAGACCGGTGGCGGCTGCCGTGCCACCAACTACATTGCCTTTATCAGACGCGCGCTTGCAATGGCCGGCTATCCGCAGGTTCCTGTGATTTCCCTCAGTTTCGTGGGACTGGAGCACAATCCGGGCTTCAAGATTACTGCAAAGCTATTATCCCGTGCACTTTGTGCCGTTGAATTCGGGGACATCTTTATGCGCTGTCTCTACCATATGCGCCCCTATGAAGCAGTTCCCGGCTCCGCGAACGAGCTGCATCAAAAATGGCTGGAACGCTGTCGTGAATTTGTCGGCGGTGATCAATTCAGTCTGTTGAAATACGGCAAAATGTGTCGGCAGATCATTCATGATTTTGATATGCTTCCCATAAAGGAAGATTTAAAGAAGCCGCGTGTTGGTATCGTTGGCGAAATTCTGGTCAAATTCTCTCCGACCGCAAACAACTATCTTGTTGATTTATTAGAATCAGAAGGTGCAGAAGCTGTGGTTCCGGAATTGATAGATTTTCTGCTATACTGCTTCTATAATCAGATTTACAAGGCTGAAAAGTTCGGCACTTCAAAGAAAGATGCACGAAACGGAAAGCTTTTTATCTGGGCACTGGAACGTTTTCGTTCTCCTGCCACCAAGGCCTTTCAGAAGAGCCGGCACTTCACACCGACCTCTTCTATTTATGAAACTGCAAAACAGGCTTCCTCCATTGTATCCATTGGCAACCAGACCGGCGAAGGCTGGTTTCTGACCGGTGAAATGCTGGAGCTGATTCATGCAGGTGTCAATAACATTGTATGTACCCAGCCCTTTGCCTGCCTGCCAAATCACGTAGTCGGCAAGGGTGTCATAAAGGAACTGCGGCATCGTTATCCGCTCTCCAACATTGTTGCCATTGACTACGATCCCGGTGCCAGCGAAGTGAACCAGCTCAATCGAATCAAGCTGATGTTATCGACCGCACATAAAAACATCTGCCGTTAATGGCAGATGTTTTTTATAGTTCCTCCTGATAATGTTTTAAATGTTCTTCTATCTCACTCACCAATGTTCTGAAGTCCTTTAGATACTCCGGCATATTGGTCATGATATACTGACTGTCCTCTGACATGCAGGCCTGTTCCAATGCCAAAGCCCGTTCTGAAAGTTTTACCGCACCAATCCCTTTGCAGGCGCTTCCCATTGCATGTGTGAATATTCTAAAACGCATTCTGTCAAAATGCTCATAGCATGCTTCCAAATCCTGAATCATTTCTTTCATGTCATTCTGAAAGTTCTGCAGCAAAGCGATGTACATTTTCTCATTATCTCCAATGTATTTTGAAGCTACTTTTTCATCAATCTGTTGAATTCCGGCAATCAATGCCACCTTCAGGATCTTTTCCTCCTCCGCCTCTGCCCGCTCTGCGGAATCAGTTGCTCTGTTCCAAAGCCATCTTGCCAAAATATCGCTTAGCTGCTTCGCCTCAATCGGCTTATGTAAAAAGTCATTGAATCGTACCTTTAAAAATTCAGAAAGATTTTCTTCTATGCTCGTGACTGTACAAAACACAATCGGAACCTTCACATAGTATTCTCCTTCCATACTGCGAATATGCTTGGTTGTTCCGATTCCGTCAATTTCAGGCATCATATGATCAATGAAGATCATATCATATCTCCTGCCACTCTCCAGCAATGCAATTGCATCCTCACCGGAATATGCCTTTTCGACATTCATTTCATAGACCTTCATTGCTTCCTCCAGCGAAGCAAGCGCCGACGGGCTGTCATCCACGATCAGAATGTTGGCACCTCTCGTCACATCCACCACTTCCGGTATACTCTGTACCGTCTGCCCTTCCTTCACTGCAGCAGTTACCTGATTTCCAAGGGGATTGATATTTTCAATTCGATATATGGTAATGATGTTTGTGAAAATCTCTCCGTATGTATCATATACGTTCTGAATGGTCAGATTGCATCTTCTTCCTGTCGCCCGATATGTTCCGGACACAGTAAACACCCCTGTATGCGGGGCAAAGAAAACCTCTTTCTCGCTTTCCTTAAATTCAAATAAATCAATCAGCTTCTTTCCAATCACCGATTCCTTCTCATCCACGACCGATATCACCGCGCATTTGTTAATAAAGACTACCTTACCCTCGTCGTCACAAATGACCACCGGCTCATGACTGTTAGCCTCTAATGCCTCCTCATAATCCTCTCTGCGTATTTCCAGCATTTCATGACATATATAGGCTTTTTTCAGACACCATGCCGTCACCACCATAGACAACGAATTAATGGGCAGAGCGCCATAACCCAACAGATGTAAAACCACCTCGATCAGCCTGCTTAAAATAGTGACCGTGCATACTACCATAATATATTGAAATATAACACGCTCTCTTCTTCTGGAGCGCCTGTTTCGATAAGAATATACCATTGCCACAATGAAATATACATAAAGCAGGCATAACACGGTCATCACCGTTAATGCAAATACCGACTCATATTTCTGACCTCCATATAAGCGTTCCACATGGCGCATCCCGCCTTTAAGCATAATATCTACAATATAGAAAATGATTCCCAGATATAAAATAATGGACGTATAAATCTGTGTTCTCTTCTCCTCTGTATCCAAAAGATATGCCAACAAATATACAGTCACACCCATAAATGCAATATTGGTACACCATGCAATCGCCGCGAGACACTCATATGCCAGATCCTGCTCCATAACCATCATCCCTGAATGACAAATATTATTGACCATTGCAAAAAGGCATAAATAGAAAAACATTCTGACATTCATATTCTTATTGTCATCCATCGTCAGAATATCTCTTCCCTGTGTAATTACCATAATGGCCGTGCACAGCAGTAACGCACATATAATAATCGACAGCATATCCATCCTCCTCGCAGATGTTATTGGTTCAGCATATTCAGGAAATCCTGTTCGGAAATAATTGGTACTCCCAATTCTTTTGCCTTCTTATTCTTTGAAGAATTTGAGCTGATCTCATTATTGATCAGATAATTCGTCTTTGCAGTTACGGAACCCGTTGCTTTCCCACCCGCAGCCTCTATTGCTTCCTTTAAGGCATCTCTGTTTGCAAAATGCTCGACACTTCCGGTGATCACAAATGTCAAACCACTCAGTCCCTGTACTGCATTGTCTGTTTCCGGCACTTCGATCTCCAATTCCCGGCACAAATGTTCAAATAAGAGGCTGTTTCGTGCATCCTGAAAATATTCCACAAAGGTGCCGGCAATCACCTCTCCAACTCCGTCAATTGCACTTAACTCCTCTACCGATGCATGCTTCAGCTTTTCCAGATCATAATGAAATTCCCTGCATATCATCTTTGCATTTGCCAGTCCGACATTCAGAATTCCGACCCCGTAAATCAAACGCGGCAATGTCGTTCTGCGTGCTGCCTCAATGCTGTTCATCAGATTGATATAAGATTTTTCTCCGAAACCCTCCATGGAAACAATTTGTTCTCTGTGTTCTGCCAGTTTGAAAATATCTGCAAATTCATGAATCAATCCCATACCGATGAGTTTCTCAAGAGTGGCCTCTGACAATCCGTCAATATTCAATGCATTTCTGCTCACAAGTAAAGTAAACGCCTTGATTTTCTTTGCCGGACAATCCGGATTGATACAATACAGTGTCTGTACCTCTCCCACCTGTTTGATTTCCGTTGCCTCTCCGCAGGCCGGACAGTGCTGCGGAATATTCAGTCGTCCGCTTCTCGTCAGATTCTCGGCAATCTGCGGAATGATCATATTTGCCTTATAGACCGTGATCACATCCCCAATCCCCAGCTCCAGTGCTTTCACAATACTGATATTGTGCACAGAAGCACGACTCACTGTAGTTCCTTCCAATTCTACCGGTTCAAAAATAGCTACCGGATTGATCAGACCGGTTCTGCTCGGACTCCATTCCATCTCCAGCAGATTTGTCTCACGCAGTTCATCCGCCCACTTAAACGCAATGGAATCTCGTGGGAATTTAGCTGTATTTCCCAATGACCTTCCATACGCGATGTCCTCATACAGCAATACCAGTCCGTCAGACGGAACATCATGCGTGGCAACCGCATCTGCAAAATACTGTATCGCTTCCAAAATATTGGCTTCCTTCACATGTCTGTATTCCACAACCGCAAAACCCTGTGAACGCAAAAATTCCAACTGTCCGCTGCGGGAATTATGAAATTCCACATCCTCAGCCTTCACCAAGGCAAAGGCATAAAACTGCACATTTCGTTTTGCCGTAATCTCATTATTCAACTGCCGCACAGAACCACTGCAGAGATTCCTCGGATTTTTATACTTGGCTTCCGCGTCCTCAATCTCATCATTGATCTTTGCAAAATCCTGATAGGTGATGACTGCTTCTCCACGCAGGATCAGTTCCCCCTGATATGGAATGTGAAGGGGGATGTTCTTAAACACACGTGCATTGTTGGTAATCACCTCTCCAATTTCTCCATTGCCTCTGGTCACTGCCTTATACAGCTCTCCTGACCGATAGGTCAATACGATGGTCAAGCCGTCAAGCTTCCATGACAGCAGTGCCTCTTTGCCATTCAGCCACTCGCGCAGTACCTCCCGATCCTTTGTCTTATCCAGAGAAAGCATTGGCTTTTCATGGCGCTCCTTGGGAAGTTCCTCTACGGACTCATATCCGACCTGCACACTCGGACTGTCTGTAAACACTGTGCCCGTCCTTTTTTCCAGTTCCAGCAACTCATCATATAGCTTATCATATGCCAAATTGCTCATCAGTTCTGTATCTTCCTGATAATACGCCTTAGACGCCTGATTCAGGATTTTGATCAGTTCTTTGATCCGTTCTGTATCCTTCTGCCTGTTTTCCTGTGTCATTGCTGTTTCATGTCTGCTGTTCATGGCTGCTGCTCCGTATCTCCTTATTTGATCCATCCTGAAGGGATTTCATCAGAACAGACAATTCCTGTTCTGAAAGTGCTCGATATTTTCCTGCTTTCAAATCACCAAGCGTAACGTTCATGACTCTGACCCTGAGCAGCTTCATCACACGGTAGCCAAAATGCTCACACATCCTCCTGATCTGCCGATTCAGTCCCTGCGTCAGTATGATGCGGCAGGAAGTGTCATTGATCTTCTCAACTTTACATTTTCTCGTAGTCATATCCAGTTCTTTCAGATAAACGCCTGCCTGCATCCCCTCCAAAAAGGCCTGTGTAATCGGCTTGTCCAGTGAAACAATATACTCCTTTTCATGAAAATTGGCTCCCCGCATCATTCCATGAACCACATCGCCGTCGTTGGTCATGATGACAAGTCCTTCTGAATCCTTGTCCAGCCGTCCGCAGTAAGTGATTCTGACCGGGTAATGCAGGTACTCTATGATATTATTCTTTTCCCTTTTTTCCGAGGTACATACAATTCCGCGCGGTTTATAAAAAGCCAGATAGACCTTTTCCTTCTGCACCGTAATGCATTTCCCGTCTATTTTCACAATCTGACCGGGTTCTATACGCATTCCCTGCGCTGCCGTTTCTCCATCCACCGACACCCTTTTGCTCTCAATCAGCCGGTCAGCCTCACGTCTGGAGCAGATGCCAGCTTCTGCTATATATTTATTCAACCGTATTGGTTCATCCTGCATCTTATCACCATCTACTTTCTTTACTAATAGTACCATGAAAATTGAAGTTTCACAATGCGCTTTGTAACCTTTGGCTGAAATGATGCATAAGATAAAACAGAGTAAATGAGCAAGAAGGTATTGCATTATGATGACAGATTCACTTGGACGGCCAATTTCAAATGATACCAACTCTCTGACCGTTGGACCGGAGGGTCCCGGTCTCATCGAAGACATACATCTGATTGACAAGCTTGCGCACTTTGATCGGGAACGGGTGCCGGAGCGTGTCGTACATGCCAAAGGAGCCGGCGCCTTTGGCCAATTTACCACCTATCAGTGCATGGGAAAATATACCTTTGCAGACTTTCTGCAGGGTGCCAATCATACGACCAAGGTCTTTGTACGCTTCTCGACAGTCATCGGCTCCAAGGGTTCCGCCGATACCGTACGAGATCCACGTGGCTTCGCGGTTAAATTTTATACAGATCAGGGAATTTATGATATTGTCGGTAATGATCTTCCGGTATTCTTTATCCGCGATGCCATCAAATTTCCAGATGTCATCCATTCCCTCAAACCTGCTCCCAATACAAATCTGCGTGATCCCGAACATTTTTGGGACTTCATATCACTGACACCAGAATCTACACATATGATTGCCTGGCTCTATTCTGACAGAGGCACCATCAAGGACTACGCCCATATAGACGGCTTCGGTGTAAACACTTATATCTGGATCAACGCTGACGGAGATCGTTTTTATATCAAATACCATTGGAAAACAATGCAGGGAATAGAAACCATTACACGTCAGGAGGCAGAGCGTCTTGCCGGCTCCGACCCGGACATTGCGGTTCGAAATCTATACGAGACCATTCGATGTGGAAAATATCCGCGTTATGAATTGTGTGTACAGATCATGAAGCCGTGTGACCTTGAAGATCTCCCCTTTGATCCGCTGGATGACACGAAAACCTGGCCCGAAGATCGTTTCCCTCTCATCAAAGTCGGTATGATGACTCTAAATAAGAATCCGGAAAACTTTTTTGCAGAGGTGGAACAATCCGCGTTCTGTCCCGGTAATATTGTTCCCGGTGTCGGCCTGTCCGCTGATAAAATGCTTCAGGGACGTTCCTTCTCCTATCTGGATACACAACGTCATCGAATCGGTCCGAATTTTGCACAATTACCGGTTAACCGCTCTGTTTCCCCGGTGAATAACAACCAGAGAGACGGTGCTATGACCTATCTGTTTAACCCTGAGCCCATTAATTACTCCCCTAATTCGCTCAACAACAATCGTCCCTGTCCTGCTGAGCTGCCGCAGGGCAAACCCGAATATGTGGAGGGCTACATCGGCCGCACCCCCATCGTAAAGCAAAACGATTTCTATCAGGCCGGTCTGCAGTTTATCTCCTACTCCCCTGAAGAAAAGGCACATCTTGCAGACAATATTGCCGTAGAGCTGTGTACCTGCCGACGTGACATCATACAGCGCGTCATCAACCATCTTGCAAAGGCTTCACCGGAATGGGCTAATATGGTTCTGCGAGCCATGCGTGGTTATAAGCCAAATCTATAGCAAATAACTGTAAACAGCTCCTTGTTCTATTAAATTTCAGTTTTTTTTCGTTTTATCGCCAAATTATGTGTTCATTTATAGGAATACCTGTTATAATATTGATAGGAAGAAATCCACAATATACGAGAGGAGTGATTGCGATGTATCGATATATTACAATTGAACGGCAATATTGCAGCGGCGGTAACGAAATCGGGCGTAAGCTTGCCAAGGAACTTTCTTATAAACTCTACGACCACAATATTCTGGTCATGGCAGCTAAAAAGCTGAACATTCCGCATATCTATATATCCGATCTTGAGGAGACCGGGCCTAACAGTATTATCTTTAATCTGTCACAGACCGCAATCGGAGGCTCCTCCAGAAATATTAACAATATGCCGCTTGTTGACAGACTGTTTTATGAAGAAAGGGATATCATCGAGCAGGTCACCGCTTCTGATCCCTGTGTCATTGTCGGCAGATGCGCAGGCTATATCCTAAAGGATCGTCCTGAATGTCTCAAGGTATTCATCCATGCCGGTACTGACTATCGCATTCAACGTGCCATGGAAACTGAAAAGCTGTCTCGTGAGGACGCAGTGGAAATGCTGAAGAAGACAGACAAACGCAGAAGCGGCTTCTATACCACTCATTCCGGCTGTAAGTGGGGTGACAGTACACACTTCGATGTATGTCTCGACAGCAGTTCCCTTGGAATCGAGGCCTGTGTGCTGCTGCTAAAGAACCTTGTAACCAGTTAGAAACGCGCGCCGCCAGACGCAAAAAAAATGCCGCAGTGAAGCCATTTCAGCTCACTGCGGCATTGATTGCTTTTTCTGTTATTTTCTATTTTATAAATGCATCACTTCTTACATAATGTGTCTTTCTGCCTGCTCCCATCTTAGCAAGTGTTCCATCTGCCACAAGTTTTTTGAGTGCAGATTCTACCGATGAACTTCCAAAGCTTGGACACGCAATTAACGCTTCCTGTTTTGTAAAAGTTCCAATTTTGCCAGTTGCATACTCTTTTACCACATCATAAGCTGTACTTTTTACTCCCGCTTTATTTGCCATTGTAATACGTTCTTCAAATTCACGATAACAAGACAGTATTACTCCAAGCATATATTTGATAAATGGCTTTGGATCATTTTTCTCATCATGCCAGTTTTGATCAGCTACATAAGATATAATCTCATTATCCCAAGTTCTTGTTCCAAGATTTTCATACTCAAAGTTTCTCACAACCTACACCTTCTTTCTCCCAAGTTTCTTTTCTTTCTCCCAATTATATATCACATTTGGGAGAAACACAATTGTTGTTGGGACAAACCTTGTTATATAATACGCATCAATTTACTATTATGAGATTACCCTTTTTTCTTAGTTTTTAGTATTTATCTAATGTATTGCACAATTTTTGTATTGCAGACTGTACCTATTTGGTGTTTAATAAAAAAATCCCACAAGCATGCTGTTTTGCATGTGTGGGATTCTTTTATCTTGAATGTTTATGCACTAGCAAACGCCTTGGGCACACATTGCCTCCGCCACCTTCAGGAAGCCTGCAATATTAGCTCCGGCCACGTAATTACCAGCCATGCCGTACTTCTTAGCGGCACTGTCCAGATTGTGGAAGATATTGACCATGATCGTCTGAAGCTTGCTGTCAACCTCTTCAAAAGTCCAGCTCAGTCTCTCAGAATTCTGGCTCATCTCAAGTGCACTCGTTGCAACACCGCCTGCATTTGCTGCCTTGCCGGGTACAAACCATACACCATTCTCCTGTAAATACTGTGTTGCCTCAAGCGTCGTAGGCATGTTCGCACCTTCACATACAGCCTTCACGCAATTTGCAACAAGTATCTTCGCATCCTCTAAGTTCAGTTCGTTCTGTGTTGCACAAGGAAGTGCTACATCTACCTTAACGGTCCATACGCCCTTGCCCTCATGATACTGAGCGCTCTTTCTTGCTGCTGCATACTCTGTCAGTCTTGCACGCTTTACTTCCTTGACTTCCTTCAGAAGTGCCACATCGATTCCCTCCGGATCATAAATCCAGCCTGTTGAATCTGATACAGTCACAACCTTAGCACCCAGCTGCTCTGCCTTCTGTGCTGCATAAATTGCAACATTGCCTGAGCCGGAGATAGATACCGTCTTGCCCTTAATGTCTGAACCGTTGCACTTCAGCATTTCTTCTGTTAAATATAATAAGCCGTAGCCTGTAGCTTCTGTTCTTGCAAGTGATCCGCCGTAGGAAAGGCCCTTGCCTGTCAGAACGCCCTCATACAGTCCGCGAATTCTCTTGTACTGTCCGAACATATATCCGATTTCTCTTGCACCTGTTCCAATATCACCTGCAGGTACGTCTGTGTCAGCTCCGATGTATTTGCAAAGCTCTGTCATAAAGCTCTGGCAGAATGCCATA
>CAZABT010000036.1:0-20615 GCA_964483395.1 uncultured Lachnospiraceae bacterium | reverse complement strand
CATGAAAGATAATAATTCCTCCTGTTTTAATTACCGTGTTGTTGCCGGAACAACGCACCTTTCAAAGCATGCGCTCGGAATGGCCGTCGATATCAATCCCTTCTATAATCCCTATGTCACACACCGTGACGGAAATACCAGGGTTGACCCCGAAGGGAGCGAGCCTTATGCAGATCGAACTGCAGACTTTCCCTTCAAGATCACACAGGAGGACCTCACCTATCAGCTCTTCACCGAGCACGGCTTTATATGGGGCGGCGACTGGAACTCTGACAAGGACTACCAGCACTTTGAAAAGGAACTGCCTAATATGTGATTTCAAACAGTCTTGCCATATTTTCTCTTGGAAACTTCACCGTAAGCTGTTTTGATGCAGTATTCCAAAGATATTCGCATGCGCCATAGCTTGGATAGACACACTTCACCTGTACCGCCGTGCCATCCGAGGCTATATCTGCCGCCACGCTATTTGAAGTCTCACTTCCAGTTGCTGCCACGGTTCTTTTCACATAAGGAATCGGCAATACACACTCCTGATTTCCGCCTTCTCGTCTCCATACCGCCAGATAAATCTTATTTGCGTTAGAGGAACGCAGTCCCAGTGCCACCCATTCATCTTCATATTTAGATAACCCAATCGGCCAGAAGGGCAGCGCCGTCTTAATCTCCTGTCGGATTGTCTTATAGTAATCAAGCGCTTCCTTAACCAGCGCTTTACGTTCTGCCGACAGCTCTGCCAGATGCCCGCTCTGATGAATCCGAAGAAGCATGGCGTTTACCATATTAAAGACAACCTCCTCACGGTCATTGCTTGTTCTGGCTGCATTCCCGACTGCTCCGTCCGGTGCCAATTCACGCAATGGATAAGACCAAATGGCTGCCTGCTCCGGGGTCAGAGCCGCCGGTGCATTGGCCGCAATTGTCGCATATCTTCCATACCATTCCTGATCACTCGTAGACTGGATGCTGTACTGGCTTAACATCGCATAGTCAATCCGCAGTCCGCCGCTGGAGCAATTTTCAATGATCAGATTGGGATATTTTGCAAAAATGTCCTTCAGCCATGCAATATAGGCTCTCTCATGTCCCAGCATACCGTCACCGACGCTGTCTGCATCCAGTTCCGTCCCGATCCCCGGCTCGATATTATAGTCCATCTTAATATAACCGACACCATACTCACTGATGATACGATCCATAACACCATTGACATATACAATGACTTCCGGATTCCGAAAATCAAGCTGATAACGGCTTCTGTCATACACGCGCTTTCCGTGACGCATGAAGAACCAGTCGTCCTTTGCAATCGGCGGCGTTATCATCCTTCCGTCTGCATCTCTCCGCCCCTCTGCGACAGGGCTGTGAATACCCATGACCTCTATCTCCAGCCACACTCCCGGTATCATCCCTTTAGAGCGGATATAATCTGTCACTTCCTTCATGCCATTTGGAAACCGCTCTCTGGATTCCTTCCATTCTCCGACTGCATCCCACCATAAACCCGGTGCGTACCATCCTGCATCAATGCAAAAATATTCACAGCCCGCCTCTGCCGCCGCATCAATCAGCGGAAGCTCCTTTTCCGTCGTCGGATCTGCCCACAGGCAGTTCATATAGTCATTGAAAATGATTTTCAGTGATTCATTATCGTCATTCTTTCTGCGGATCATACGTCTGTACTTCGTAAGCTCCCCCATCGCGGCATCGAAGCCCGTCTGTCTGCAGCCAGACTCTGTTCCCGCAGCCACACGCATGTCACCAGAACCGCCCGCTGCCGGATTCTGCAGTTCTCCAGAATTCGACTTGCTGACACCTACGGCTACCGGCACAGTCTCGAATACGTCATTATGATATAGGTTTTTAGACCAATGAGATTGAAGCTCATTTGGTCCGGTAATACACAAATACATATGCCCATTCTGATCTGCAATCTCCCAGTGCCATGAGCCATTATGCTCAATCTGCCAGAACAGGTTGCTGCCTGTCTCTGTATTTTCAAGGTATCCCATCGGCAGATATTTCTTCGCCGACCAATTACCTGTGTTCGTCACCTCAATCGCAGAGGAGGAACGCTGGATCTCCGTCGGCTGTGCCTGACACATGCCAAGCTCCGGCAGAGTATAGGTTCTCCAGTTCATTTCCCGCTGCCATGAATTATGCGGAATCCTGAGAGACATCTTTGCATCCCGTGGCAGCAGACCTTCTTTTTCAATTCCCGTATAATTAAAGGACGAAATCATCTCCAAAGTCTGCATTTCCTCGCCTCGGTTTTCGACAACATTATGACAGCGCACAACTGAGATTCCGTCATAGAACTGCATATGATTCGTCACATACACCTGTGTTTCTTCATCATATAATGTAAATTCCAGCTTGCGCCCAAGCTCATTGCGATAGTCCTTGTGACCTTCATATTTCATTCTATATCCGGGCGCAGTATAGATATATTTATTTCCATGACGCTCACCCGGTCTGTCATAGCCCGACAGATTCATCTCGACCAGTCGGAAGCCATCCTCTGTATTGGGTGCCTTGATATCCTCCTCACGAAAAGGCAGTGCCGAAAAATGGAGCAACTTCATAAAGCCCTCCTCCGAAGCCTCCAAAACCAAATAAATACCGTTTTCATAAATGTCAAATCGTTTTATCATCGTTGCCCTCCCAAAGTCAATGAATACAAAAAATTACCTCTTCATTATAAATCAGAAGTTCTGATTCTGAAAAGGTAATTTGTTCGCAAGAAAGTTACTATTTTACCATCTGCAGATAAACCAGCACACCAGAAAAGTCTCCCTGCATCGTCAGATTGATTCCCGCCTTCATCAGCGCATCCCCGGTATAGGTATGCATATCCGTGACAGGCTCCTCTCCGGTACGCTCAAAGGTCAGACCGTAAGTGCTGTCCGCTTCCAATCCACAAAAACAGATTCTTCTGCTGTGTACATTGGGTCTCCCAAGCACCTGTACAAAAGTGACCAATGACTCTGCTTTGTTCTTGGAAACCACCTGCCAGCAGTCGTAGAAATGATTTTCTGCATAGGACGCAAGCCTGTAATAATCACCAGTACGCACCAAATCGTTATAGCGGTGATACATCTCTGTCTGCGGACGAATCAGCTGACGATCCTCCTCCGGAATTTTCGTAATATCCAGCTCATATCCAAACGTTCCGGCAAGCGCCACATAACCGCGCGTTGTAAACGGAGTCGTTCGTCCGACCGTATGATTCGGGCAGTCACTGACATGTGCTCCCATCGCAGAAAGAGGGTAAAGCATCGCCGTTCCTTCTTGAATCATCAGACGTTCAATCGCATCTGTATCATCCGAACACCAGATCTGCGGGCTGTAATACAGCATTCCCGGATCAAAGCGTGCTCCGCCGCCTGAACAGTTTTCTAACAGTAAATCAGGAAAATCCGTCATCATTCGTTCCTGCAATTCATATACGCCAAGCATATATCTGTGATACAGTTCCCCCTGTCTGTCTGCCGGCAGCCCGGCACTTCCAAGATCGGCCAGCTGACGGTTCATATCCCATTTTACATAGGAAATATTCGCAGAGGACAGAATGTCATAGATCATTTTGTATACATAATCCACGATTTCCTGTCTGGACAAATCCAGCACGTATTGGTTACGGCACAGACTCGGTGTACGGTTCGGGATCTGAATCGCCCAGTCCGGATGTGCACGGTACAGATCTGAATCCGGTGATATCATCTCCGGCTCCATCCAGATACCGAACTGCATGTATGATTTTCCATCATCTGCCGATTGCGTTTTCGATGCTGAGGCACTCTTTACTTCGATTCGATTCACCTCATCCACCAGATATTTTAATCCGCCCTTGATTTTATCCTCATTCACGAACCAATCACCCAGTGCCATATTGTCACTGCTTCTGTTGCCAAACCAGCCATCGTCCATGACCAGCATCTCAATCCCATTCTTCGCCGCCTCACGCGCGATTGCCAACAGCTTATCCGTATCAAAGTCAAAGTAGGTTGCTTCCCAGTTATTAATCAGAATGGGACGTTTTTTATCCCGATAAGCCCCACGAATCAGATGATTGCGATACAAATCATGCAGGGTGCGGCTCATCTGTCCAATACCCTCGGCCGAATATACCATGACGACCTCCGGTGCCGTAAACTCCTCATCCTCTGCCAGCTTCCATGCAAAATCATGTGGATGTATTCCCATGACCGCACGTACCATATCAAATTGATTCAATTCTGCCTGTGCAATAAAATTTCCGGAATAAACAAAATGGAATCCGTATACCTCTCCGGCATCCTGTGTAGCATGTCCGGCAGCCAGTGCCATAAACGGATGCTCCTGATGGCTGGATTCACCTCGCATCGATGAAACCGACTGCTTACCGTAGCCGATTCTTCTGCGTTGTATATGCCGCTCTCTCGCCCATGAACCATGCAGAGAAATCATTTCAAACTCTTGATCGTCTATATCCAGACATGCTGATAAGACCTTGGTCAGATAGATCGGCGTCCTATTTTCATTCTTCACCCTGACGCTGCGCGTAATGACATCCAGCTGTTCAAACACCGTATATACAAGTGTCACCTGAAGCTTCAAAATGGTATCTTCGCACACGATTTCCAGAGTTGTGCAGTCTCCGGCTTCGCCAAATGTAGCCGGCAGCTTCTCAAGTTTTGGCTTTCCCGCATAAATCTTGTGGTTTACATAATGTAACTGTAATCCGACATTCCCGCTTTCGGTGCGCACCTCTATACAATGCTCTCTGAAATCGCCCAGTCCGGCTGCCGGATACTCCATCGGGAAACAATCCAGAAACGAAACCCTGTCCCGGTCATTAACGCTTGGAACAAAAGGTGCCTCCTCTGTGCGCAGCAAATAGCCCACATCCGAGGTGTTCAGCCGCTTTCCGTAATATGCATGTCCTATAAATCCCTCTTGGTCCACTATCCCAATGATATACGAGGAATTCGGTGTGTCTAATTTGAAAATCCGTTGATGCTCATCAAATAAAATGCTCATACCCACACTCCCTATTTTAAATGAATTCATTATATCCGACCGTTTTCATCGCAGCAAGTAAACATCCTGCTAAACAACCGAAAAAACATCCACTCGATTGCATGTCCCCCGCCATCATTTTATAAGATGATTCTATCCAGCTACAATCAGAGACGTCAGATAAAATGGAGCCTGCACAGGTTGATCCGCCTGTACAATCCGCACCTCAACCTTATGCTTTCCACCTGTTCCATGATGCACCACCTTGTCCAGCTGCAGCTTATCGCCCCAATCCTGCTCAAAATTACCATCCAGCAAAACGGACTTTTCCTCACAGTCATCCACTGTCACCTTTGCAATCGGAGTCGGCTGTTTCACGGATTTACGATACTGTACTGCTATATTTCTGCCTGTCACCTCAAACACAATCGATGCACCGACTTGTTCTGCTGTCCAGCCACCCTTGAAGATATCCCGGATTGTTTCCTGCTCCGTATCGTCTGCCGCGAATCCATCCGCTTTCCAATTGGCAGAAGCAAAGCAACCGGTTCCATTCTGAAGCCTTGTCGCATTCTCATAAGAATTTTCCGTAATTGCCTCTCTCAGCTCCGGCATTTCCGCTTTCCCTGCCGCTTTTTTCGGACAAAGTCTGACCTCTGTCTCATCTGCTTCCATGACTCTCTCCAAAAATGAGGTGATCAGTCCTGCAAGTATCTTATGTCCCAGATCATTCGGATGCAGATTGTCACCTGAAATATTTGCTGCTGCCACCACTCCGTCACGTACATACGGATATACGGTCTTTCTCATGCTGACACACGGCAGATCATAAGCCCTGCCGATTTCGGCATGAATGTCCTCTGCACTGCTGCCGTCATGATAACGTACATTATGTACAAGCAGCACTGCCGGTTGACAGTCTGCACCGTAAATCCGTCGTATCAGACCCTCATAGGTTTCCCGGAAGAACTCTGTTTCATCAATCCCGTCAATATCATTATCATTGACGCTGAACTCTACGACCACAAAATCCGGCTTTGCATACAGCAGATCCGACTGTACCCGTGCCACTCCAAAATGAGAGGTTGTGGCTCCGATTCCTGCATTGACATAGGATATCTTCGTCTGCGGAAAAGTCTTCCTCCACCACTGATACACATGGTAGGCATAGCAATTCTCATGCCGGCTTGCCCCCGCATCCTGTGTAATGGAACCGCCAATAAAACCAACCGTCACAGGCTCACCTGCTGCCGCCCGCTCCAGACACCGCTTCACTTTGAACCAGTTTCCATGATTTACGATTCCATCTCTGACCGCTTCCAATAACATTGCTTCCATAGCTTACTCCTGCTTCTTCTATTTCAAATCCTTCTGCTTCTATTGATACTATTGCTTCTTTTGCTTCTTTTGCTTCTTTTGCTTCTTTTGCTTCTTTTGATACTATGGCTTCTGTTACATCCAAATATTTTCACCGAAGGACTCAATAAAGGCACCTAGTTCCTCTGCCATCCCTGCCGCTTCCGGTTTTCTAATATGTCCCGGCGTGCCACAGCCATTCTTCTGGTACAGGAAATGTACGATTTTCTCATCCTGCATCCCTCTTGTCACCTCATCAATTGCCCGATCCCATTCGGCATTATGCTCCAAAATGGTTGTCGTCGTAATGAGCAAAGCCTGCGGATATCTTTGCCTCAGATCTTCCAGCCATACACGATATTTTGCCCGCCAGTATTCTGCCTTTGCAGACCCATAGTCTGCCAGCATATAGTCTTCCGGATAATTGTCATTCTGCCCGACTGCTAAAATCACCACATGTGGAGTGTACTGTGAAAAATCCCATGTATTCACTCCTCCAAGTCCCGGATAATACCGCAGCTTATCGTAGCATTCATTCATCCCCAGATATCCGAACTCTGGTCCAAAATATCCCGTTCCCGGAAGCAGTGCAATGCCGCCCTGTGCAATATCATGCAGTTCCGCTTTCAGCCTTCGTGCCGTATAGGCTGCATAGGACCAGTAGGCATTTGAAAACTCCCCATTATGCTCCGGATCTGCTTTCCCGGCATAGTCAAGAGCCTCCGACACTTCTCCCGCAGACACCGAGTCTCCATACACCTCAATCCGTCGATGCGCTTCTCCGGAAAGACCACATGCTCTATAATCTGTTTCCTCAATCTCACCACACTTCGGTGCCCGCACCGTACCGGTCTCCGAAAGTACAAAGCCAAGGAAATCAAAATAATGACAGCCATCCTGCCTCTTAAAAAAGAACACCGTATGCTCTCCATCCTCCAGATTCCGCACCAGATGAATCCGTGTCACCGCCTCATCATAAGGCAGCAGCACACTTCCCTGCACTCCATCGATCACATAGCCCAGCCTGTTATCATAATAAGCCCTGTGATTCCGCACCACAACATCCAGCTTCGTCCCCGAAAACACCGTCGCCACCGAACTATACGGATAAATAAAAGTCGGCTCCTTCACATTCTCAAAATCAATCCGTCCACTATACCGCAGTCCCGCATCATCCGGATAAATAACATTGCTATCCTTCCTCAACACCTTCTCCATACACTTCGCCGCCGCCCTCTCAGCCCTCTCTCAATTCTGTTCCAGAAGTTCCAGATTCTTCCGAATCAATTCACATCTTTGCTCCACACACTCTACGCTTCTCAGCGGATCCTTCGGTGTATTGAACACATAATCCTTCAGCTTATCAATCGTAGTGGTCGCCACATGCATTCTCGTATCAGAGGAAGCATAATAAATGAACACATCCCCATTTTCACGTGCAATCGCACCGTTTGTAAATACGACATTAGATACATCACCGACACGCTCATGTCCCAAGGGAACAATCATGACCCCACTCGGCTCAGCAATCACCTCTGCAGGATTTTCAAGAGCAGTCGCAAATGCATAAATCACATAGCGAAGCCCTGCTGCCGTATTCCGTACACCGTGCGCAATGTGAATCCAGCCCCGGTCAGTCTTGATGGGAACCGCTCCCGCGCCATTTTTTGCTTCCGTAATGGTATGATACTTTCTTTTGCTTGTGATGATTTCTTCATCTACAACCGGATTCATAATATCCTCACATAGTCCGAATCCGATTCCTCCGCCCGAACCTGTATCAATAAAATCATCCATCGGTCTTGTATAAAAAGCATATTTTCCATTCACAAATTCAGGATGCAGTACAACATTCCTCTGCTGCGGAGAATGCAATGTTTTCAGGTTCGGCAGTCTCTCCCACTTTTTCAGATCCTTGGTTCTCACGATTCCGGCAGCTGCAACCGCAGCCGACAGATCATTCACGGATGTGTCCTTAGACTCCGAGCAGAATACGCCATAAATATAGCCATCCTCATGCTTCGTCAGACGCATGTCATATACATTGGTTTCTTCAGGACATGTATCCTCCAATAAAATCGGATAATCCCAAAAATGAAAACCATCTACTCCGTTGTCGCTCTCAGCCACGCCGAAAAAGGACTTTCTGTCATTGCCCTCAATGCGGCAGACCAGATAGAACTTCCCGTTCAACTCAATCGCACCGGAATTCATAACCGCATTCACACCCAGACGCTCCATGAAATACGGATTGGTATTGATATCCAGATCATACTTCCACGTAAGTGGAATGTGTCTTCTTGTTACAACAGGATTTACCCATCTGTCAAAAATTCCATTATAGATATCAGATTTTCTGTTTGGCATAGAAATAACCCGATTGTATTTTTCTAATTCCACATAATAATTAGGATGCAGCATTTTGATTCCTCCTTATGATTTCCATACACATTCTTCCGTTATGATAGGGACACTTCCACGGCTCTACGATCGGCTTTTCCTCATCCGGCCTGCCGTTTTCATCCACTCTCCAGTACCATTCCGATCCCTTTCTTGGATCAAGCATAAATTTCTTAATATAATCCCACTCATCCTCCGCCGCCTGCAAATATTCCTTTTTGGCAGGATCCTTCTGATAGCCATTATAGAAGCCAACCACTGTCTCAGCCTGTACCCACCAGATTCTCCACAGATTGTCCTCGCCGTTAACACACTCATTCAATAAAGAATGGTTCACAAATGCTCTTCTATAAATTTCCGCTGTCAAATCCTTGGTGATCGGAAGCAGCTTATCAATATAAGCCTGATCACCCAGCACCTCACATCCGCGATCAGTCAGCCAGGCTGTCTCAATATCATGCCCATAGGAATGCATATCCAGAATGCTGTTGTACTGCGCGTCAAAGAAAACCTCTTGGCGATGCTTTGCAGGATTATAGATTTTATCCGCAATCAGATTCAGCATAAAGCGCAGTCTGTCTGCTACACTTTCATCACGGCTGACGCGATACAATTCTGTATACGCCTCGAAGACATGCAGCAGCGTATTCATTGTTTTCTCTGCCATGACACCATTTTCCGACAGCTTTTCATTGCTTTCCGGCTTGAAATCTCTCGTAAACGCTTCCAGATAGCCGATATCATCCGTGCAGCGTTCTTCAATCACCTGATGCAGCTTCTCTGCAAGCTCCAGAGCTTCTTCATCCTTAGATGCATCATAATAGGAAGATAATGCATAAATGGAAAACGCCTGATTATAAGTATGTTTTGTTGTATCATCTACCGTACCGTCATAATTGACCGACCAGTATACCCCGCCGTATTCTCCGTCTATGCAGTACCTCTTCATAAAATCATAGGCATGCTTTGCCTCATCAAGCAGGCTTTCATCCCGAAGCAGCATATAGGCATTAGAGAAAAACCATAATATCCTGCTGTTAAGGATACAGCCCTTGACTGCCTTCTTATCCAACTTCAGATCGTAATCCAGCCAGCCATAATATCCACCGTGCTCATCGTCCCGCAGGTTCTTCCAGAACGGAATGATCGTCTGCGTCAGATGTTCCTTCATTTCCTGAACCATCATCCTTGTACCCTCTCTCAATCTGTGTCTTGCTCTGGGATAGCTTTCTCCTTACATAAAAACCGGCGGGTCTGTTTGCTCTGACCCGCCAGTTAGTCTGTTGTGATCACCCAAACGCAAAATTAATTTTTGTAACTTAATTTTAAACTAAAATTTGCTTAATTGCAACCACTTTATGCGTCTGTTAGGGGTATCTCACTTCGTGAGAACTCTCCCCTAACGTCTTCTGTTAGGGGTATCTCACTTCGTGAGAACTCTCCCCTAACGTTTTCCTATCTCTGTGTCGTTGTTGGTTACGACACTGTTTTCTTTGATGTAGTCCATGATCTCGTTGAAATTTGTGAAAGCAAGACCTACAACGCTGTCTGCTGCTCCATAATAGATAGCGATTTTCCCACTTTCAGGATCATGGATTGTCGCACACGGGAAGACTACATTCGGAACAAATCCACGTTCCTCATAGGATGCTTCCGGCGTCAAAAGGTACTTCTCACATCTGTATTTCACGATAGACGGATTTTCAAGATCCAAAATTGCTCCGCCAATGCTGTATACAAATCCATTGCAGGTACTGCTGACACCATGGTAAAACAGAAGCCAGCCTTCAGAAGTCTCAATCGGGGCTGCACCGCCGCCGATCTTTACGGATTCCCACCATTCGCTTCCCTTGCTCATGACATGTCTGTGTCTGCCCCAATATACCATATCAGGACTTTCGCTCAAGAAAATATCCCCAAACGGTGTATGTCCGCTGTCAGAAGGGCGTGAAAGCAGCATGAATTTTCCATTGACCTTACGAGGGAACAATACTGCATTTCTGTTATATGGAATAAACGGATTCTCCAGTCTCGTAAATGTCTTAAAATCCTGAGTCTTGGCCATGCCAATGGCTGCACCGTAGAAATCCTGACACCAAATGATATAATAGGTGTCCTCTACTTTGACCAGTCTGGGATCATATGCATACAACGGCATAAAAGACTTTCCTTCTTCATCCACAAACGGAATCTTTTCCTCGTCAAAATTCCAGTGAATGGCATCCGCACTTCTTCCCATATAAATATACGGAATACCGTTTGTCTGCTCTCCTCGAAATACACCGATAAAACCGTCCTCATAGGGCATTACGGCACTGTTGAAGATTCTTGCAACATCCTTTACCGGGTTTCGGTCAATAATCGGATTTTCAGTATAGCGCCAAATAGGTGCTCCTGTCAGTCCTTCTGGTTTTTCCTGCCACGGCACATTCTTGACTGCCGGTGCGATCATTTTCACATTACTCATAGTGATTTCTTTTCTCCTTTAACTCTCTTTATCAAATAATAAAATTCATGATCCTCGTCCAATTTTCCAAGCATTTCTTCGAAATACAGCAGATGGATCAAGATTACCACCTCCACCGCAAACAGAAAAAATGTACCGGTAAAGAACAGAATCGCCGCAAGTACGGCTCCAAAGTAAAACACGATCAAAACCATTCCTGCAAACAGTGGGATCAGAAACATCGGCTTCAAAAAACAGGCAAATGCCACTTCTGTCAGCTTAAACTCCCGATTTACAAAACATCTATATCCCGCAAGGTACAGACAAAAAGTAAGCAAGATTGCGGCAATCATAAGACAAACCACATAATACATCAGATTTTCGTTCAGTCCACCATATACCATTCCGATAACGTTCAGTAAAAATATCAGATTAACCGGAATATAGCGAAGTGTTCCTAATGCCTTTTTGAATTCCACAAAATAAGTCTTGATGATACTGTCCGTAATGTCTATTTCCTTGCGTAAAACCCCTTTTCCAATCTCAAATGCAGCGCACAGTGCCGGAATCAGCAGCAGCGTGCCCGACAAAAAAATCATGCCAAAGCAGCAAATGCTCGAAAAGAACACAATATGAATCGCTGATAAGATTTTGTAAAAAAGAGATTCTTTTTTCATGATTTAATCGCTCCTGCCAATCCATAATAAATATATTTCTGCATGAACAGATATGCGATACCGATCGGAACAATTCCGATCAAAATGGCCGCAGATACAATTTCAAACGGTGTTGCCATATTTCCAAAGAATTTATACAGTGCCACCGTAAAGGTCTGGACATCTCTGCGTAAATACAGATTCGGCAGATAGAAATCGTTATAGTAACCGATGCCGTTCAGAATCAGCAAGGTCGTACATGCAGGCTTCAACAGCGGCAGTACAATACGTCTGTAAATCGTAAAGTAGCTCGCACCATCCACCAGTGCCGACTCATCCAGTTCCTTTGAAATGGATTCCAGCAGATTGAACATAATATAAATACCGACAATACCAACTCCGCTCCACAATAGAATCAGACTCCAGATCGTGCTGACCAGCTTGATCTTATAGATAATCTGAAATACTACGGACTGTGTCGTAACGACCGGGATGAACATTGTCAATGTAAACAAGGTCATAATGATTTTCTTTCCCTTAAAGTTAAAGCGGTGCAATACATAGGAAACCATCGTGGTGAAAATCAACTGGATACTCAAGGATATACCTAAAATAACTGCCGTATTGACAAAGGCTTTCCCTAGGTTTCCCACTCTGATTGCATAGGCAAAGTTATAGAAATTGAGCCAGTTCTTCGGCGGTGTCAGTACCGGTGTCGCCGAATATTCCGCACCTGTCTTAAATGCCATAAATATGAGGGGAACCAATGGTATTACCACAAACAGACAAGAGGCAATCAAAAATATATATCGAAATACTTTATACAGCTTGGATTCATTATACATATCAATCTTCCCCCCTCTTTGTAAGCACCCTCTGCAGACCTACTACAATCACCACGATTACAAATACCAGTATGGACAAGGCTGCTGCAAAGCCATATTTACTGTCCGAAAATGCGCTTTGGTTGATCTGAATGACAGGTGTCGTTGTCCCATTGGAACCATTCATCATGATATACGGAATCTCATATACCTGAATAGAGCCTGAAATACTTAACAATATATTGATAAACAGAACATTTCTGATGGAGGGAATTGAAATATAAATGATTTCCTGCATTTTCTTACAGCCGTCCATCGCTGCCGCTTCGAAAAGTTCTGCCGGAATCGTTTGTAGTGCTCCGAAAAACATAATGAAATTCATTCCATAGTAACGCCAAATACTGATTGAAGCAATTGCCGGATTGACCAGCTTCAGATTCTGCAGCCACTGCGGCGTGTCTGTCACTCCGAAGAATTGAAGAATTGTATTCAGCGTACCTGAGTTATTAAAGAAAATAATGAAGATCGTTGAAACAATAACACCATTTAACAAATAGGGAATGATCAAAACCCCTTTGAAGAAGTTCAACCCCCGGAACTTGCCGTTTACGACAACCGCCAGTACAAACGCAAACACCAGCTGTGGAATCGCTACCAGCATATACCATAGACAGTTTCTGAACAGGGCTATATATCTGGTGTCGGTCAGGAGTTTCTTATAGTTTTTCAGGCCAATCCACTTCGGAGTCCCTATGCCCTTATAATTTGTAAAACTCAGATACAGATTTGCCAGAATCGGTATATAGGAAAATACCAGCAAATGAATGACCGGCAATATCAAAAATGTGACGATTACAATCTTAGCGCTCTTCGTTATCTTCATGACTTATCCTCTCCTATTATGAGTGCCCCTTCCGTTCACAGAAGAGGCACTCTGTTGTTTACTCTTTCTTATCAATAGTTAAGTGATTAGTCCTGCCACTCAAATCCAAGATCTTCCTTTGTCTCAAGGTACAATGCGTTCTGAGCCTCAACCTGCTTGTCATAAGCTGACCAGTCATCCGGCTTTGTTACATCAAGAGAGTCAAATAACAATCCAACATAATTGTAATCTGCCCACAGACCTGCTTCTTCAAGAATTGCTTCGTTGTTCAAAGTGTTCTGAGTCTTCGGTGCCTGGAACAGAGGTGTACACTCGCCTGCATCGATCATATCGTTAGCAATCTTGTAGAGATCAGGTACTACTGGCTCTACGCCCTTCTTATTTGCAATAAATCCGCTGTCTGCGATAAACTGTGCATTTTCTGAAACGTACTCGATGAATGCTCTTGCTGCGTCTTTGTTCTCTGAGAATTTGGAAATTGCCCAGTTATCAGCAGGTGCTGCAAGGATATATCTGCCTGCGCCGAAGTCCGGTGCCGGAGCAAATTTGATAACAGAAGGATCTGTTCCTTCAGGACAACGTCCCTGAATCTGAGGAACTACCCATGAACCAAAGAGCATCATTGCTGCCTTGCCATATGCAACGCTGTCCATAGCTACACCAAAGTCTGTATAAACCTCCGGCTCAAAGAAGCCGTTTGCTTTCCACTGTGTATACATTTTGATGGTCTTACCAAAAGGTGCATCCGGGCTGAACGGGTTTTCTTCCTTCAAACACTCTGTCAGTACATCTGGATCGCCTACTACATAGCCTGCGAAATCCTGTACAGTTGCAAGAGGCCAGTTCTCAACTCTGTGCATTGAGATAGGTGTGACACCGTTATCCTTGATTGCCTGACACATTTTTTCAAATTCTTCCTGTGTTGCAGGGATTTCATCATAGCCTGCTGCCTTGATAACTTCTTCATTGTAAACGACAGCCTGGTTGTATGCCTTGCCCGGCATGATGGAGAAAATATTCTTTTCATCATTCGGCATAGCCTTTGCATACTCCTCGCCATAGATTTCAGCAGCTTCTTCAACTGTACAATACGGCTCTGAATATGCTCCCCACTGCTCCAATGACCAGTTGGGCGGCGTAAATACATCAATGCTGGGATCTTCTACCTTAAATAACGGCTCGATTTCCTCTTCATTTGTAACAACATTCAGTTCAACCTCAATACCTGTCTCTTCTGTGAACTGCTTTGCAAGAATCGTTAAATATGCCATAGACTCATCACGATATGTATTTCCGTCTTTGTCTTTCTTTTCTTCACCGAGGACTCTGTTTCCACCATGTGTGTAAACTGCAATCTTCGTTCCTGCCAGACCTGAGATATCAACGTCTGCATCTGCCATATTCTGTGCTCCCGTGTCTGCTGCTGCAGCATCATCTGTTGCTGCTTCTGCATCCTCTGCGGGTGCTGCTTCCTCTGTTGCCTCTGCTGCCGGTGCTGTTTCTGCCGGAGCTGCGCTTGATCCGCATCCTGCAAGCAGAGATGCTACCATAGCTGTTGTAAGCAATACGCTTAACAATTTCTTCTTCATTCTCTTTCCTCCCATTGATAAAATAATAGTTTTTTTAGTTAATTTAACTGATTTAATTAACTATGTTTAATTATAATTATTTCTCTTCTTAAAACATCACCCTTTCTTGCTTATTATATTGATATTTTGCTTTTGTTGTTTATTTTATCGTTTTTCACATATTTACCGTTTCTTTTTTGTGTATTTTGTCACATTTTTATTTCGCTTTGTGCATTTTTTATGCTTATTTAATTAATTATATTAAGCTAATTTTAGTTAATTGATTCAATTATTGCTTCTGTTTGTATTCTTTCAAAAAAGATTTACAATTTTCGTCCGCTTGTATTCACAGCAGTCATGCCTTATACTTGAATCATATCGGAGGTGATCAGCAGCATGCAGACCAAAACCCGGCATTTGCCTACTATAGAAGAACTTCAAAATGATATCATCCTATATTCCAGAACCTCAAAGCAATATGAAACTGCTCCTTCAGATACCCCTCTGCCGGCTCATGCAGAGTTTCTGAACCGAATGCCGCTGCACGGAACCGTTTCTGCTGCCTTTCCCTATTACTATGAACTCAAAGCCTGTGATGCTTATCTGCTGCTCTACACAAAAAGCGGACAGGGGCGTTATGCTTCCGGCGATACAGCCCTTTCGTTGCTTCCCGGCACAGTGCTGTTCCTGCACTGTACGGCAGACTATATATTAGAGCTGGCCGAGTCCGGTGGCTGGCAATATCATTTCCTCTATATCAGCGGTTCGATGGCCGCCCCCTATTATGATGCATACATGCAGGCCGACAGTCCTCTCTATACGCTCCCGGTCATTTCAGGCATTCCATATTATATAGAAAGAATTTTTTATCTCTACTCCATTCGTACTGCTGAAAAGCATTATGATTTTCTATTATCCAATCTATTGTCCGGGCTTTTGACCTCGCTTTTGACAGAAAAAGAAAACAGCCGCAGTGATTCCTCACAGCTGCCTCCGCTTCTTGCCAAAGTTAAGAAGCGCTTCGACCAGGATTATATGCAGCCTTTTTCATTAGATGAGCTTGCACATGCAGAACACATCAGCAAATACAAGCTCGTACGTGACTTTACGGCACATCTCGGAAGCTCGCCGATCAATTATCTGATCAGTGTCAGGATTGAGAATGCCAAACGCCTGCTTATATCGACCTGTGATCCCATCAACGAAATTGCAGCAGCAGTCGGAATCGATAACATGAATCACTTCATATATTTATTCAAAAAGAGTGAGGGAATGACTCCCGGTGCCTATCGGAAGGCCTGCTATACCCAGAAACGGCACCTGATCCAGTAAGCAAAAGTCGCAAGCTGCACACCAATCACAGCTCCTATGAATGCTTTCCTGTTACACAAAAAGGAACCCCCTGCTGCCATGCACTTACGCACATAACAACAGGGGGCATCATGAAGGAGTATTTCCAAAATGAATAACCGTTTAACCGTTTTCCTGTACCTTGCCGACAGATGCACCGTTGAGCATCTTGCCTTCAATCACTATTTTCTCTATTAAAGTTGTTTTTGGATTCTCAATTAACTTAATCAGTCTCTCCGCTGCAACTCTGCCAATTTCAATTGTATCCTGCTTGATCGTTGTAATCCGCGGTTCCATAATTTGCGAAATATAGGTGCCGTCATAGCCTACAACCGATATATCTTTTGGTATCTTCAGTTTCTTTTCCTTTATAGCGTTAATGCCGCCAATACAGGAATAATCATCCGGATACACAATGCAGGTGGGTGGGTTCTTGAGTTCCAGCAATTCCTTTGTGAGTTCTGCTGCCTTTTCCGGATTTCTGTAAAAGCTTGATTTCACATACTCATCCGGCGTATCTATACCCATTTCTTCCATTGTTCTGTAAAAGCTCCCCAAACGGTTCTGGGTAACTGATGTATCATCACCATGTATGTACGCAATTTTGCGATGCCCGTTGTCGTATACATAATGCAGCAGATCATGCATTCCCTTAATATTGTCGGACACAACCGCAATCCTGTAATCGAATACATGGTCAATCGTCACGACCGGCAATTCTGAGTGAATCAATTCCACAACATCAGGATCATAAAAATCCACACATGCAATTACAACTCCGTCAACTCCCCGGTATAGACTATGTTCCAAATAGGACATCCTGTCCTTACGGCTTGTACAGTTAATAAATGTAATATCGAAGCCGTTTGATTCTGCTGTCACCTTAAAGCTGTCCAAAACATTTGCAAAATAATCATGCGTCAAACCGCTGCGACCCTCATCCACAAACAGCACGCCGATGTTATAGGTGCGTCTCGTCTTCAATGCTCTCGCAGAAGAATTCGGAAAATAACCCAATTCCTTGGCAACTCTCCTAACCTCTTTCTTGGTCTTCGCACCGATATCATTATGATCATTCAACGCCTTACTAACTGTGGCAACCGATACACCACATTTGTTGGCTATGTCTTTCATTGATACCATTATGTGTTCCTCCTGTTGCCGCCCCATATACATGTAGAACGCGATTAAATAATCCTTAATCGTTTTCGTCTATTTACTATACCGCCTTTTTGAGATTATTTCAAGTCTTTTTTGTATTATTTTGTTTACTTTTCATAATTTGCACAAAATGTTCCCATTTCTTTTGGTAATAATGTCATCTTCCTATTTTCGTCTTTTTCACATTTTATGTTGATTTTATAAAAACAATCATGTATAATCTTGTTTACAAGGGGTTCTTTACCTTATTTTACTTAATCGTTTCACTTTATAAGCACTTTATAATTTGAGACAAGACACTGATTCATTTCAAAAAACTACGATTGGAGAGAGCTACTATGAAATTTGGTTACTTCGACGACAGCAATGCTGAATACGTCATCACAACTCCCAAGACTCCATTGCCATGGATCAATTATCTGGGATGTAATGATTTCTTTTCACTGATCTCAAACACCTGCGGCGGCTATACCTTCTATAAAGATGCCAAGCTGCTCAGACTGACTCGTTATCGTTACAACGATGTACCTGCAGATACGAACGGAAAATACTTCTATATTAAGGATGGCAATGACATCTGGAACATCGGATGGCAGCCGAGCAAAACCGAACTGGATTCCTATGAGTGCCGTCACGGTCTCGGATACAGCAAATTTACCTCCTCTAAGAACGGACTGCAGGCTTCCTGTCTTACTTTCGTTCCCATGAATGATACCTGTGAAGTCAGCCGTGTTGTTCTGACCAACAACTCAGATTCCGCAAAAAACATTTCTCTCTTTTCTTATGTAGAGTTCTGTCTGTGGAATGCTATGGATGATATGACCAATTTCCAGAGAAACCTGAGCATTGGTGAAGTTGAGATCATCGGCTCCACAATCTATCACAAGACAGAATACAGAGAGCGCCGCAATCACTATGCCGTATATTCGGTAAATGCCAAGATTGATGGCTTTGACACGATTCGCGACGAATTCCTCGGTGCCTACAGAGGTGCTGACAAACCACTTGCAGTCGAAAATGGAAAATGTACCAATTCCGTAGCAAGCGGATGGGCCCCCATCGCTTCACAGCAGTTGAATGTTACACTTGCCCCTGGCGAAAGCAAATCTTTCATCTTTGTTCTTGGCTATATTGAGAATCCGAAAGAGGAGAAATGGGAATCTCACGGCATTATCAACAAAAAACCGGCTGAGGCAATGCTTGCTCGCTATCAGACAGACAGCGATGTAGACAAGGCATTTGCAGTATTACAGACCTACTGGAAAGACTTACTTGCAAAATATACGGTTCAGTCCTCTAACGATAAGGTAAACCGTATGGTAAATATCTGGAATCAATATCAGTGTATGGTTACCTTTAACATGAGCCGTTCCGCTTCTTATTATGAATCCGGTATCGGCCGTGGTATGGGCTTCCGTGATTCCTGTCAGGATCTGCTCGGCTTCGTACATCTGATTCCGGATCGTGCAAAAGAGCGTATCATAGATATCGCTTCTACACAGTTTGAGGACGGCAGTGCTTACCATCAGTATCAGCCTTTGACGAAAAAGGGAAACTCCGATATCGGCAGCGGCTTCAACGATGATCCTCTGTGGCTGATTGCAGGAACCTCTGCATATATCAGAGAGACCGGAGACACTTCTATCCTTGATATCATGACTCCTTTTGATAATGACGAAAGCAAAGCAACTCCTCTGTTCAACCATTTGACACGTTCCTTTGACTATATTGTAAACCACAAAGGACCCAACAAGCTGCCGTTGATCGGCCGTGCCGACTGGAATGATTGTCTGAACCTGAACTGCTTCTCCGAACAGCCAGGTGAATCCTTCCAAACCTTTGGCCCTTCCGAGGGACCTGTTGCTGAATCCGTATTCATTGCAGGCATGTTCGTAAAATACGGTCGTGAATATGCAGACCTGTGTGAATTGATTGGAAAGCCTGAAGAAGCAAAACGTGCACTTGCAGAAGTTGATAAAATGTATGCTGCCGTTCTTGACGCCGGCTGGGATGGTGACTGGTTCGTACGTGCCTATGACGCATACGGCAAAAAGATCGGTTCCAAAGAATGTAAAGAAGGTCAGATCTTCATAGAGCCACAAGGCTTCTGTTCATTAGCCGGCATCGGTGTGAAGGAAGGACTTGCACAGAAGGCACTGGATTCCGTAAAAGAAAAACTCGACACAAAATATGGTGTTATGATCCTGCAGCCCGCATACACGGAATATCATCTCGAACTGGGTGAAGTCAGCTCATATCCACCCGGATACAAAGAAAATGCAGGTATTTTCTGCCACAACAACCCTTGGGTTTCCATCGCCGAGACAGTCATCGGACGTGGCGACAGAGCCTTTGAAGTATATCAGAAAACATGTCCTGCCTATACAGAAGAAATCAGTGAGATTCACAGAACTGAGCCCTATGTATATGCACAGATGGTAGCAGGACGCGATGCTAAGTTCCATGGTGAAGCAAAGAACAGTTGGCTGACAGGTACTGCAGCATGGACATTTGTGAATATCTCACAGTACATCCTCGGCGTATATCCGACTCATAAGGGTCTGAGTGTTGATCCTTGTACTCCGAAGGATTTCGGCGACTTCACACTGACCAGAAAGTTCAGAGAAGGAACCTATCACATCGAAGTCAAGAACCCGAATCATGTAGAAAAGGGTGTTAAAAGCCTGGTGGTAGACGGCAAGGAAGTAGCTGGATGTATCATCCCCTACGAAAAGGGAAAAGAAGAATATCACGTAATTGTTAATATGGGTTGATTCCGGATTTTCCGAAAAAGACCAAGCAGGGAGGAGGAAGCTATCGGCCATTCGATAGCTTCTTTTTCTATTGCAGCTTATTTTCTATTGCAGCTTATTTTCTATTGTAGCTTATTTTCTATTGCGGCTCATTTTTCTATTGCGGCTTATTTTTCTATTGCGGCTCATTTTCTATTGCGGTTCATTTTTCTATTGC
>CAZABT010000035.1:0-20958 GCA_964483395.1 uncultured Lachnospiraceae bacterium | reverse complement strand
CTTCTGAAAGATTTAATTGTTTTGCTGATGTTCCATCAATCATATCTATCCCTCCTAATCTGTCAGGAGATAACAGCGAACTGTAATCTCTTGTAGTTGGTTGGGATTTCTCTTAGTGGGAGAGGATTTTGTATAGGAAAAAGATGTAAGAAACACCTTGTTATTGGTGTTGTCAAGATGCGAATACAAGACATGATGGTTCTCTTTCAACAGCGCATGCCAATAGTGCAAAAGATCTGCTCAGCAGAATGGAATCTATGATGTTAATGGGGGTTGCAATGCCGCTTGCAGCAATCAAAAGACAAATTGCATCCGGAATAGATATCATTGTTCATCTTGGACGGCTGCGAGACAGGAGCAGAAGGGTTTTGGAAATTGCAGAGATTGTTGATTTTCAAAATGAGGAAATAGAACTGCAGAGTTTGTACCGGTTTGAGGAGCAAGGCGAGGAACAGGGCATGGTTTTGGGAAAGCTGAAAAAGATGCATTCCCTGCAGCATACCCGGAAATTAGAGCACAGAGGGATTTAAGGGAGAGGATTGCGAACAGAAAATGGATTACAGAATTTATCGGTTTACGGTCAGAGAGTATTTTTTATACGGAGGTCAATATCTTTTATTGATATTACTATTTGCATATACCTTCTATCGCTCTTATATAGCAGCCATGATTATGCTGCCGGGGTTTGTACTTTTTTTAAAGCGTAAAAAGCGATTGCTGATTGAAAGAAAAAAGCAGCGATTGAGAATGGAATTTAAAGAGGCAGTCACCGCAGTTTCCTCGGGACTGGGAGCAGGTTATTCCATTGAAAATGCATTTCTGGAGGCAGCAAAGGATATGGTTATGCTGTATGGAGAGACAGGAATGATTACGGAGGAGTTTCATTTGATGGAGAGAAATCTGACTATGAACAGAACCCTGGAGGATTGTTTGAATGACCTTGCCGTCAGAAGTGGAGTAGAGGATATCAGGAATTTTGCGGTCATATTCACAGCGGCAAAGAGAAGCAGTGGTTCGCTTGCGGAGATTATCTGTAATACGGTGGAAATCATCAGAGATAAAGAAGAAATGAAGCAGGAAATAGAGGTATTGATCAGTGCCAGACAGCTGGAACAGAAGGTCATGAATGTAATCCCTTTTCTGATTGTATTCTATGTAGGCGGCAGTACGGGAGACATGATGGACATTTTGTACCATAATGTGGCAGGCATAGTGGTCATGACCATGTGCATGATTGTATATCTGCTGGCAGTCATGCTGTCAGAGAGAATTACAGATATTAAGGTGTAGGAAATATCAAGATGTAGGAGATATAAGAAGATGGAGCCAACAAGATTTTTCATGGAACGATTTGAGGATCGCAGCCGTATCGTGCGGGATATGAAAGTATTATATCCGACAGAATCGGCAGCGGAAAAGACGCAGGTTTATTACAGCAAAAAAAAGAAACTATTTCTGGGAGTATTTGTATGCGGCACGATCATTTCTTTATTGCTTGAGATCAGTACCTTTATATATCCGGCACTGCAAGAAAATAACCGGATTATGAGAAGGGATTATCACGCAGGAGACCAGACAGTTCATCTGAATGCCTATTATGCGGAGGGTACTAAAAAAGAGGAGATTTTTTTGCAGGTATCAGAGCGGCAGTATGGGACAGCGCAGGTAGAGAAGTTGTTTTCTGAAGTCATGGAACGACTGCCGGATAGTATACTCGGAAACAACACTTCGCTTGATGAAATCAGGAATCCGATGAATCTGATGAGAGAGGTAGAAGGCTGTCCTGTTCAGATACGTTGGAAGTCGGCGGATGTCACATTGATTGATTCCTTCGGAGTAATTCAGAAGAAGGAAATTGCAGAGGAGGGCATCCTGACGAATATTACGGCAGTGCTTACATATAAGGATCATCAAGCAGAAAGTAAGATTTATATTCGTGTTCTTCCGCCGCTTCTGACGGCAGAGGAGAAAATAATCAGGAAAATACATACAGAGACTGTCCAACAAGAAGCAGATAGTGTAACAGAGGCGGAGGTTTTGCTGCCGGAGCAGGTGGAGCAGGAGACCATCATCTGGAGGGAAAAGAGGGAACATAAAAGTCTGTATCTGTTGCTTCTCTCCATTCTAAGTGCAGTGGTCATATACTTTGGAAAGGATAAGGAGATACATAAGCTGGTCAATCGGCGTAAAAGAGAAATGGAGCTGGACTATGCTGAAATTGTCAGCAAGCTGACTTTATTCTTAGGAGCAGGAATGACGGTCAAGGGAGCATGGTACAGAATTGTAGAGGATTATCTGGAGCGATGTGAAGCAGAGGAAGATAGAAGATATGCCTATGAAGAAATGAAGCTGACACATTATGAGATGTGTAGTGGAATATCAGAAACAAAAGCATATGAAAGATTTGGGCAAAGATCGGCTCTGCTGCGTTATCAAGTATTGTCTTCCATTCTCAGTCAGGGAGTAAGACGAGGAACACAGGGAACGATTGAACTTCTGCTCCGGGAAATGACAGATGCATTTGAGGAACGAAAAAGGATTGCAAAGCAATTAGGAGAGGAAGCCGGAACGAAATTGTTGATTCCGTTGTTTATGATGCTGGTTATCGTAATGCTGATGATCCTGCTTCCGGCAATGATGTCTCTTCGGGCTGCTTCGTAATAAAAGAGAAAAGGATGAAAGGAGGTGAAAAAATGCCGATTCTAAAGAGATTTATACAGGAAGAGGAAGGCATCGGAGTCGTGGAACTGATTTTAATACTCGTGGTGCTGATCGGACTGGTCATCATATTTCGAGATCAACTTACATCGCTGATCAATCAAATATTTAATCGAATTATCAGCGAAAGCTCATCAGTATAATCAGAAAGCCGGAAGTCTGATTACAGAAATCAATTTACTACACACACATAGGGAGTATTTATGAAAAGAGGTCAAATTACAGTCTTTCTGGCATTGCTGCTGTCTGTTATCTGTGGTCTGTTGCTGACAATCATTGAAAGTACACGGGTAGGCGCAATGCGAATGCAGCTTGAGTCGGGCATGGATTTAAGCATACATTCGATATTCGCAGAATACAGTCGCGCACTTCTTTCGCGATATGACCTCTTTTATATTGATACCTCTTATGGAGAAGGTACGGCAGCCATCGAAAATACAGAAGGACATATCAGAGAATATATGAAAGCAAACCAGGAGCAGAATGACAGACGGATTGCATCCGGAGATTGGTTTCGGCTGAGCATACAGGAGATTAAAGTCAGAGATTATCTGCTGGCATCCGATTACGAGGGAAGAGTATTTTTCAGACAGGCAGTTCATTATATGGATCAGTATGCAAGTCGTGAACAGATACCTGACGGGAGAAGCATTGGTCAATCTATGCAGTCAGTCCGGATGGGTGATATAACAGGCAGAAGAATAATGTCCGAGCAGGGAATTACAGAAATGTCTATACCGGAGGAAATCAGCCTGATCAATGCACTGCGAGGAGAAGATATCCTTGAGCTGGTGTCAGATGGAACAGAACTTTCTGACAGGACAGCTGATGTGCAGGCATTGTTTTCCCATCGGGCGATACAGGCCGGAACGAAAAAAACTCCTTTTCATGAGACAATCTCGGGAGACAGGGCAGAGAGGCTGTTTGATGAATATATATTTCATAAATGTTCCTGTCTGACGGAATCTGCAGGGGAAGGAGCACTCTGCTATGAGATTGAGTACATCGTAGCAGGTCAGGCAAATGATCGGGAAAATCTGAGTCAAATTGCAGAAGAGTTGCTGAAACTGCGGGAGACGGCAAATGCGGCATATTTATTTCAGGATAATCAAAAAAAGCAGGAAGCAAAAGAACTGGCAATGCTTCTGGCAGATGGTCTGGAGATACCGGAATTGATAGAGGCACTGACGGATTCCATTTTATACGCATGGGGATATGCCGAAGCAATTCTTGATGTGAACCGTCTGATGAATCAAGGATGTGTACCGGTTATGAAATCAGCAGAGGATTGGAGACTTCCGCTTAGGGATCTGCTGACATTTCGGAACTATATGGGAGACGGAGGCGGCAGCGGACTCCATTATCGGGAATACCTGAGTGTCTATTTGGCAGAAACAGAAGCTGTTCAAAAAAGAAAGAGGTGTATGGATATTATAGAAGCAAATATCAGACTGGCAGATGGCAACAGATTCTTTCGTATGGACGGATGCGTGGAATATATCAATGCTTATGCCGGTACCGGCAGTGATTATGGTTATACCTATGACATAACACGAAGCTATGGATACGAAACAGAAAATTAATTTAAGACAAAGGTGGTAAATGGTGATGCCCTTTGCTTGTTCAATCAAAAGTATCAGAACCCCTCACACAAAAATACATTGCAGTTGTAACAAAATAAAAAATATAAAATTAGATTTGCTTTTCACAGATTCTGTTCGGAAAGCCGGAAAAGAAGAAAACAAGGAGAGGGTGTCATCATTTACCACACAAGAGAGCAGAGGCAGCCTGACAATAGAGACAGCACTGGTACTGCCACTTTTTCTGTTTGCCATGCTGCTGATTCTTTCGCTGTCGGATGCCTTGAGCCTGTATATGAAGATACAGGGGGCAATGCATCATAATGTCAGGCTGGCGGCACAATTGGCATATGATCGTCCAACGGACATAAATGGTATCTATAGCAGGATGCTGGAGGATATCGGTATTGGATATCTGGACGGCGCACCCATAGCAGGCGGGAGCAGTGGTTTGGATATTACCGATTCCTGTGTCGAGGGGGATGTGATTGATTTGGTGGTTCAGTATAAATTGCAGCTTCCATTTGATTACGCAGGAATCGGAACTGTGACGATGAGACAAAGAAGTCTTGCACATAAATGGGTGGGATATGGTGGTGGATTTCGCTCTGACAGGACGACAAGAGGAGAAGAATATGTTTACATTACTCCGTATGGGAGTGTTTATCATCGCTCTGCGAACTGCTCGCACATCAGGCTTTCCATCAGAGAGCTCACAGCGGAAGCCGTTGCGGACTGCAGAAATTCGGATGGGGGAAGGTATAAAGCATGCGAACTATGTGATGGAACATTGAATTGTAATCATATCTATATCACGGAGGACGGAGACAGATATCATAGCAGTCTGCGCTGCAGCGGACTCAAGAGGAATATCATAGCCGTTCCGCTGGCTGAGGCGGGAGGGCGCAGGGCCTGCAGCAGATGCGGAATTGCCGGCCATTAATGAATGAGATGGAAGAAAGGAAAGAGATGAAAGAAACTGTTTGGGAAAATATCGGTATTCTTGGGCTGCTGGCTGTTTGTACCTATACGGACATTAAGGAACGGGAAATATATATCAAGGTCATAATTGGATTCAGTCTTGTGGAAGCCGGTCTGTTTATATTTGGTTGCCTATCGGACGGAATGCGGTTTCCATATGGAATATTGGTAGGAGTGGCAATATGGGTCGGCAGCAGACTGACCAAGGGAGGTATCGGAGAAGGGGATGCGCTGGTGTTGATGACGACAGGCATTGCTTTGGATGTGGACAAAAATATAATACTGTTGTTGGGTGCTTCGATGATTGCGGCGGCATATGGACTATTGCTGATACTAAGCGGCCGTGCAGACAGGAAAAAGGAAATGCCGTTTCTACCATTTATACTGATGACTTATATTGGGATGCTGGCATTATGAGAAAAAAGGGAAGCTATACCATTGAAGCAGCATTGTTAATGCCGTTGATCATAGGAACTATTGTCTGGATTATTTATATGGCTTATTTTACGCACGACAGAGCAATTCTGCAGCAATGTGCATGTATTGCGGCCTTGAGGGGAAGTCAGGTACGGACAGGAGATGCGGCTGCATATACGGAAGCAAAAGAATGCAGTACGCGGCTGCCACATGGCCGATTGTTGGGAGCATGGGAACTGGAGGATATTGTAGAAATAGATTCTGATTCTGTAAAGGTTTCCTATGAGGGATATATGCGAATACCCGGCGGACTCCTGATGCAATATGTATTATCGGAGAGCAGATGGAAGGCGGTCAGGGAAAGTAAGGCATACAGAGTAGAGGAACCGCTTTATATACGCAGGAATAAAAGATGATCCAATAGATAGAGCGTGGAGTCAGAAAGGATTTAGGATGTTTCAGGAGGAGTATATAAGAGATCTCAGAAGTAACTATCTGGTGTTGAGTGAAGCAGATCAGGCATATGATGAATTTCAGATTAAAATGTTGATGAATAATAGAATCAAAGGTTTACTGGAATGTGAGATCAGAATCATCGACGGACAGGAGAAGTTTTTGTATGAAATCAGTTCCAAGCAGCCCATCAGCCGTATCTATGAGCGGACAAAACTGGATTATGATACGCTGATCAGTATTCTCAGGGGAATTGCGGGGGCTGTGGAATCCGCAGGAGAATATCTGCTTGATACTAGACATTTCATATTGCAGCCGGAATATATGTATATGAATCCGGAAACGAAAAAAATCAGTCTGTGTTTTTTCCCTTTGTATGAAGCAGAACCAGAGCAGGCATTTCATAAGCTGGCGGAATATGTATTGGACAAGATCGATTATCAGGAAGAAAGAGCAGTCGTACTGGCATACGATTTTTACAGAAGGGCGAAAGAAGATAATTTTAACATTCGTTCCGTGTTGAATAAGCCGGTTTCTTTGGGAAAGGATATATGCTTTGAACAAAATCCGGTAAGAAAAAGAAGTTCTGTGGCAGAGGAGAAACCGCAGGAGCCGCCTGAGCAGAATAAAAAACCGGTCAAAGAGCTGGTGGAGGAAAAGAGATTATTTATAGCCGGAATGGGAATGCTCATTCTGTTAATAGGAATTTTACTATGGATACAAATCTACCAGCCGGTGATCTTGTTATATTCAAGAAGCAATCGGCGACTGGCACTGGTCATCCTGGGAGGAATGGGGAGTGTGGCTGCGTTGGTCAGTTTTGCAGCAATCAACAGAATATATTGCAGAAAAAATCAGGAGAAAGTCGAGCAGGCTGAGGAAGAAATCCAACGTCGTTATCATGCGGAGGAGGCAATACAGAAGATCATGACAGAGGAGACCTGTTATTGCGGGGAGACAACACTGCTTACCCGATCAGAAGAAAAAAGTCTGCCAAGACTGATTCATATTAAGGATGGAAAGCTGCAGGAAATCATGATCGGGAACAGTCCGTTTATCATTGGAAAGATGAGCAGAGGTGTGGATGCGGTGATTCAAGATCAGTCTGTCAGCAGAATGCATGCCAAGATATCGAAACAGGAGGGAAGCTATTTTTTGACAGATCTGAATTCCAAGAACGGAACATATAAAAATGGAGTACGGCTCAATGCAAATGAAACAACGGCCATCCGACAGGATGATGAGATCAGATTTGCAGACCTGACATTTTATTTCGCCTGTTGCTAAAGCCCTTCAATTTGTGGTATTGTATAAGGGAAGTTTTTATGTCGTTATACAGGAGAGGCTGTTGATTTTATGAAGATAAATATCTATTATGGCGGTAGAGGAATTTTAGATGATCCTACATTATATGTTATTAATAAGATGCAGGACGTATTGAATGAACTGAATGTCAATGTAGAACGCTTCAATCTTTATGAGCTTAAAAATGGAATTACGACCTTGCCTGCCACACTCAATGATGCAGACGGTATTATTCTGGCGACAACTGTAGAATGGTATGGTATCGGCGGTTACATGCAGCAGTTTTTAGATGCCTGCTGGCTATATGGAAATAAAGAAAAGATCAGTCATATTTATATGTGTCCGGTGGTGATGTCCACGACATATGGAGAACGTGAGGGTAAGCTGAACCTGTCGGTTGCCTGGGAGATTCTCGGAGGACTTCCCTGCAGCGGAATCTGTGGATATATTAATGATACGGTATCTTTTGAAATCAATTCGGAGTATGCGGATCTGATTGAAAGAAAAGCAGAAAATATATATCGTACAATTTCTCAGAAGGTTGCGAGTCTGCCTGCCAGCAATCAGGCAGTCAAGAAGATGGTAGACAGTACGAGCAGTACAAATCTGACCCCACAGGAGACGGAGCAGCTGTCCAAGTATGCTTCTGACGATACTTATGTACAGAAGCAGAAGGAAGATATTCAGGAATTGACAAGTCTCTTTAAGGATATGATGGAACATAAAGAGGTTGACGAAAATACGGTGTTCATTGCTGATTTTGAGGATCATTTCAATCCGCAGGGCAATTTCTCCGCAAGCTATAAATTTATCATTAAGGAACGCAAGAAATCTTTGATCGTTGAGATTGTAAACAGCGAACTGAACTGCTATTACGGCAATATGGAGAACCCGGAAGTCATCTGCAAACTATCATCAGAGGTCATGAATTCTATTATTGATGCACGTATGACATTCCAAAGAGCCTTTATGTCGGGAGATATGCAGGTAAAAGGTGACTTCCGTGTGCTCCGTATGCTGGATCAGATATTTACGTTTATGCCGGAAACGGATTGAGACTGTTTTTGCAACAGCGATTTCAGTTCTTCAATGTCCGACAGAGTTTCCTTCCAATACTTATATTCTGATATTTCAGGGTGCTGCATTTGTATCACATAGAGGGAACTGTAGATTACGGAAAGCGGATTACTGATGTCATGGATGATTCTGGTAAGTGTATCTTTTTCATAGGATGACAGCATTATAATTCCTCCTTTGCATATTTACTTTTTGAACTAAGATGATTATACAAAATTACAAATAAAAAAGAACGAGAAATTTGTCGAAAGGGTTGAAAAAAATGAAAGATTCACAATGTATTTTTTGCAAAATCGCGAATGGCGACATTCCAACGAACACCATTTATGAAGATGCTGATTTTAGGGTAATCTTGGATGCTTCACCGGCAACCAGAGGACATGCTTTGATTCTTCCGAAGGAGCATTATGCGGATTTGTTTGAGCTGCCTGAGGAATTAGCAGGGAAAGCCATCATTCTTGCAAAAAAAATGGCGGCGGTCATGAAGGAACGGCTGGGCTGCATCGGTGTCAATATCGTGCAGAACAATGGTGAGGCGGCAGGGCAGACGGTATTTCACTTCCATGTGCATATCATTCCGAGATACGAAAATGACGGACAGGTCATCGGATGGAAACCAACCTCTCCGACAGAAGAAGAAATGAAAGAAATCAAAAATGCGCTGATCTAGTGATCGGCGCATTTTTGTATCATAGCAAGGATAATAGCAGTAGAATCTGTCAGACTGGATTGATTCATCTGTGTAATATATTGAAATCTGTTTTCATAGAGATTTCTGATTTTTGCAAGAAGCACTTCTTCTGTAACAGCTTCTTCTTCCAGAACAGAGGCAAATCCCTGTTTTTCAAAGGATCGGGCATTCAGGATCTGATCGCCGCGACTCTGTTTGGCAGAAAGAGGTATAAGTAAAGACGGCTTTCGAAGTGCCAGCAATTCGCAGATGGCATTGGCTCCGGCTCTGGAAATTACGATATCTGTCAGTGCAAACAAATCTTTCAGTTCTTGCTTGATGTACTCAAACTGGATATAGCCGTCTGTATGGAGCAGAGTTTCATCCAGCTTTCCTTTGCCGCACAGATGTATGACCTGAAATTGCGGCAGCAGTGAGGGCAGGATATTTCGGATGGCCGTGTTGATTGCGGTGGCACCCAGACTTCCTCCCATGACCATAATGGTCGGCTTGCTGGATGTAAATCCACAAAGATCCAGTGCAGTGATGGAATTGCCCAGCAGCAGTTCACTTCGTATGGGAGTGCCGGTCAAAACAGCCTTATCAGCCGGAAGGGCATTAACCGTCTCTGGAAAGTTGCAGCAGATCTTCTTCGCAGAAGAAAAACACAGTTTATTGGCAAGTCCCGGAGTCATATCCGATTCATGAATAATCGCCGGAATCTTATTTCTTTTAGCGGCAATGACAACAGGAACTGTTACAAAGCCCCCTTTTGAGAAAACGACATCCGGTTTCAGTTCCTTCATCAATCGGTTGGCCTCCTTGAAGCCCTTCATGACACGGAATGGATCAGTAAAATTCTTCACATCAAAATATCTGCGTAATTTACCGGAGGAAATTCCGTGATAGGTGACATCAAAATCTGCCATCAGGGATTTTTCAATGCCGTCATAGGAGCCGATATAGTCTATTTGAAAACCGGCTTCCAAAAGACCGGGGATCAGAGCAATATTTGGGGTAACATGGCCGGCTGTACCGCCGCCCGTCAAAACAATTCGTTTCATGATTTCATTGCCTTTCTGTTATAACGTCTATCAACATTATATCATGATTTGCAAGCAAATCATGAGCCTCCGGCGGATGCGCACTAAGACATGCGCTGATATAATGTCTATCAACATTATATCATGATTTGCAAGCAAATCATGAGCCTCCGGCGGATGCGCACTAAGACATGCGCTGATATAATGTCTATCAACATTATATCATAGATGATGTAGAAAAATGTAGAACGATTTTTCTTTTTTCATTGTATTTTAGCAGTTATACTAAATAAAGACCGTGACAAAGAAAGGACATGTAAGGTATGGACGATATTTTTTTTTACAGTATTATTTTTATTCTGCTGGCAGGCCTTCTATGTGGGGGAATTCTTGGAAGTATTATCATTATAAGAATTTCACAGGTAAGGGATATGCTGCATGTCTGCTGTCTGAATGAGCGGCAGAGCAGTGGAAGCATTGATTTCAAGCAGACGATACAGACGATCGAGTTGACACAGGAGGAGCGCAGCATGCTGCTTGAAGATATTCCGAGGGAAGAACGGGAAAGAAAAGCAGGAGCAGAGGAGGAACTGGTTATAGAGGAGTTTCTGCAGGAAATTTTGTCTTGCTAAAACAGAGGCTATTTGCTACACTTATCAAAGGATTACAGGATGCAATCCGAGGAAAATGAGAAAAGTGATTGTCACAAAAGGAGAGATAGTATGAGCAGTAAAGTAACGTATGATTACAGCAAAGCATCTTCATTCATCAGTGAAGATGAGGTAAAGTACATGAGCAAGCTTGTAACGGATGCAAAGGAGCAGTTGGTTTCCAAGTCTGGAGCAGGTAATGATTTCTTAGGCTGGATAGATCTTCCGGTTGATTATGACAAGGAAGAGTTTGCAAGAATCCTGAAGGCTGCAGAAAAGATCAAAGCAGATTCAGAGGTATTGCTTGTTATCGGCATTGGCGGTTCTTATCTTGGCGCCAGAGCAGCAATTGAATTTCTAAGACACAGCTTTTATAATACGGTATCAAAGGAAGTCAGAAAGACACCTGAGATTTATTTCGTAGGAAACAGCATCAGCAGCACTTATATCAATCATCTGAAACAGGTCATTGGAGACAGAGATTTCTCAATCAATATGATTTCAAAGTCCGGGACAACAACAGAGCCGGCAATCGCTTTCCGTGTATTTAAGGAAATGATGGAGAAGAAATACGGTAAAGCAGAGGCTTCCAAGAGAATTTATGCAACAACGGATAAGGCAAGGGGATCACTGAAAAATCTTGCAACGGAAGAAGGCTATGAGAGCTTTGTAGTACCTGATGATGTAGGAGGACGCTTCTCTGTATTGACAGCTGTGGGACTGCTGCCGATCGCAGTCAGCGGAGCGGATATCACCAAGCTGATGGAGGGCGCGCAGGCTGGCAGAAAGCAGGCTATGGAAGCAGACTTTGCCGATAATGATGCATTGAAGTATGCGGCTGTCAGAAACATCCTTCTCAGAAAAGGAAAAGGAATTGAGATTATGGCGAATTATGAGCCAAGCGTACACTTTGTATCAGAATGGTGGAAGCAGCTCTATGGTGAGAGTGAAGGCAAGGATCAGAAGGGTATTTTCCCTGCAAGTGTTGATCTGACAACAGATCTTCATTCCATGGGTCAGTTTATACAGGATGGTGCCAGAACCTTATTTGAGACAGTCATCAATATTGAGACCTCTCGCGAAGAGATAATCATTGAAGAAGAACCGGTAGATTTGGATGGTTTGAACTATCTTGCAGGAAAATCCGTTGATTTTGTCAACAAGAGTGCCATGAATGGAACAATTCTTGCTCATACAGACGGAAACGTACCGAATACAGTCATCAACATTCCTGAAGTAAATGAATACTATTTAGGACAGTTATTCTACTTCTTTGAATTTGCATGTGGTGTCAGCGGATACCTTCTGGGTGTTAATCCATTTAACCAACCGGGTGTAGAGAGCTACAAGAAGAATATGTTTGCACTGCTCGGAAAGCCGGGCTATGAGGCACAGCGGGAAGAACTGTTAAAGAGATTATAAAGATAAGACCACAAAAACTCCCGATTGTCATAAAGTCGGGAGTTTTTGTTAAATCAGTAGAAAGAGGGTAAAGGTATGAAGGTAGCAGCATTAGAAAGAATTAATGTAGGATATGATGTGGATGTCAGCAAATTTCATGAGTTAGGTGAATTTGCAGAGTATGATATGTCAACGCCGGATCAGGTTGCAGAGCGGGGACAGGGAGCAGAGGTTCTGATTGTTAATAAGCTGCCGATCAATGCAGAGACGATAGCAGATCTGCCGGAATTGAAGCTGGTATGTCTGACGGCAACGGGTTCTGATAATGTAGATGCTGCATACTGTAAGAGCAGAGGAATTGCAGTTTGCAATGTAAAGGGTTATTCTACGGACAGTGTCGTACAGCATACCTTTGCCACGCTCTTTTATGTATTGGAGAAGCTGAATTATTATGATCAGTATGTTAAATCGGGAAGCTATGCGAAATGTGAGATTTTCACACATTTCAGTCAGCGTTTTGTAGAAATCAAGGATAAAACATGGGGAATTATCGGCCTTGGTGAGATCGGAAGAGGCGTGGCCAAAGTGGCAGAAGCCTTTGGATGCAAGGTCATTTATTATTCGACAAGCGGAAAGAACAGCAGCAGTGAATACCAGAGAACAGATTTTGATACACTTCTTCAAAACTCTGATATCATATCCGTGCATGCGCCTTTGAATGATCAGACCAGAAATCTGATGACTTTGGATGCTTTTCAAAAGATGAAAAAAACAGCATATTTTATCAATATGGGACGTGGACCGATTGTCAATGAGACAGATTTAGCAACAGCATTAGAGCAGGATATGATTGCAGGAGCAGCACTGGATGTATTATCGGCAGAGCCGATTCGTGAAGACAATCCGCTTGGCAGAATCAAGGACAGCAACAAGCTGCTGATCACACCGCATATTGCATGGGCTACGACCGAGGCAAGAGCACGTGTTATGGAAGAGGTATATTTGAATATAGAAGCCTTTATCAAAGGAGAGCGCCGGAATCGTATTGTATAATCCGGACGCTCGCTTATGCTATTTGCAGTGACCGCATTTTCCGTAAAAATAAGTGATGTGTCCGTTTATTTTTCCGTTAAAATCAGCACCTGCAATATCGTTGATCTGTTCAATGCTTTTCATGTCAAGATCAATGACGCTGCCACATTCTGTACAGATAAAGTGATAGTGCGGGGTAATATTGGCATCAAAATGATCGGCACCGTCACCCATGTTCAGTTTCAGAATGTCTCCCAGATCAGAAAGCAGAGTCAAATTGCGATAAACGGTTCCGAGACTGATATTAGGGAATTCCTGTCTTACATTCATATATACAACATCAGCGGTGGGATGGTCTGTCCGAGTCATCAGAAAATCCTTAATGGCTTCACGTTGACGACTATATTTTAGAACCATATTTGTCACCTCCTTGAAATCAATAATGATTACTGATATTAAGTATAAAACAAAAACCCTGTTTTGTCAATTAAACTCGCTGATTTTAGATTAATTTAAGAATAATTTAGAGTAAATATAATTCATTTCTTGATTTGGTATGGTATAATCATCTAATATGAAACTAAGGACAAAGCTTACCATAACTGCATGTACGATTGTTGTAATCCCCATGATTCTTGCTTCAGCAGCACTTTATATAATGGGGTTTGTACAGTTACGCAATATTGAGCAGACGGTCGGAATAGAGCGGGAAGAGTATATTGCACGTCTCAACAGCTTGCTGCCGAACTCTTTTATCATAGATATGATTCTTGCAATTACGCTGATTTTGATCCTGACCAGTATTGTTATGACTTCATGGATATACAGGAGCATTGTGATGCCGCTGCATAAGCTGAATACAGCCATGCAGAAAATATCGGAGGGTAATTTGGATTATTCTATTGAGGCGGAGAGCCAGGATGAGATCGGTCATCTGTGTCAGGATTTTGAGGAAATGCGCAAGCGGCTGAAGGAATCGATGGAGTCCAAGGTTCAGTATGACACCGAGAACAGGGAGCTGGTCAGCAATATATCGCATGACTTAAAGACTCCGATCACCGCAATCAAAGGATACGTTGAAGGAATCATGGATGGTGTGGCAGATACACCGGAAAAGATGGAGAAGTATATTAAGACCATTTACAATAAGGCCAACGAAATGGATCGTCTGATCAATGAGCTGACATTGTACTCTCGCATTGACACCAACCGAATTCCTTATAACTTCCATCGTATCAATGTAAATGATTATTTTCGTGACTGTGTGGAAGAGGTCGGACTCGAATTGGAAGAAAAAGATATTGAGTTTCATTATTCCAATTATCTTGATCGGGACATCCGCATCATTGCAGATCCGGAGCAGCTGCGCAGAGTGATTAACAATATTATAGGCAATTCGATTAAATATATTGATAAGCCAAAGGGTGAGATCAACATTACAATCAATGATATCGGAGATGCAATACAGGTTGAGATAGAGGATAACGGAAAGGGAATTGCCCCCAAAGATCTGCCTAATATATTCGAGAGATTTTACCGAACCGATGCTTCCAGAAATTCAGCACAGGGTGGCAGCGGAATAGGTTTATCTATAGTCAAGAAGGTAATTGAAGACCATGGTGGTTATATATGGGCTACCAGTAAGGAAGGCATTGGAACGACGATACATTTTTGCTTAAGAAAATACCAGGAGGCAACTGAGAATGAATAGAATTCTAATTGTAGAAGATGAAGAATCCATTGCGGAGTTGGAAAAGGATTATTTAGAATTATCAGGGTTTGAGGTAGAAATTGAAAATTCGGGGGATACGGGTCTTGCAAGAGCACTTGCAGAAGATTTTGATCTCTTTATTCTGGATTTGATGCTGCCCAATGTGGATGGATTTGAAATATGCAAACAGATCCGCATTGCTAAAAACATACCGATTATCATGGTATCTGCCAAAAAGGATGATATTGATAAAATCAGAGGCTTGGGACTTGGTGCCGATGATTATATTACGAAGCCCTTTAGCCCAAGTGAACTGGTAGCCCGTGTGAAGGCGCATCTTGCACGATATGAGCGTCTGATTGGAAGCAATGCAAATTCTAACGAGATCATAGAGATCAGAGGACTTCGCATTGATAAGACGGCCAGGAGAGTCTATGTAGATGGGGAAGAAAAGAATTTTACCACCAAGGAATTTGATTTGCTGACTTTTTTGGCACAGAATCCGAATCACGTATATACTAAGGAAGAATTGTTCCGGGAAATTTGGGACATGGATTCCATCGGAGATATCGCTACGGTTACCGTACACATTAAGAAGATCAGAGAAAAGATAGAGTTTGACACGACCAAGCCGCAGTACATTGAAACCATTTGGGGTGTAGGCTACCGCTTTAAGATTTAATCGAGGAAAGCATTTTCAATGCTCTGATGGGGTTAAGGAATGAATATTCTGTATGAAGACGATGCTTTGATCGTATGCTGTAAGCCGTCAGCAATTGCAACACAGACGCGCAGGATCGGTGAAAAGGACATGGTCAGCGAATTGAAGAATTATTTGTATAAGGCAGCGGGAAAAGAGCCATATGTCGGCTTGATTCATCGCCTGGATCAGGGCGTGGAGGGGATTCTCGTATTTGCCAAGACTCCTGAGGCTGCAGCCGGTTTAAGCCGTCAGGTAACAGACCATGTAATGAAAAAATACTATTATGCCGTGGTCTGCGGGGAATTGAAGCAGTTGTCAGCGCAGTTAACCGACTATTTGCTGAAGGACGGCAAGGCGAATCTGTCAAAGGTGGTCTCCGAGAATACGCCGGGAGCGAAAAAGTCTGAGCTGCAATATGAATGTATACGGAAGGATGAGACAGCATGCAGACATCTGCTGCAGATTGAACTGATCACAGGCCGGCATCACCAGATCAGAGCGCAGTTTGCACATCAGGGACTGCCCTTGCTGAATGATTACAAATACGGTTATCAGGGCGCAAAGGAAGGCTCCGGCGGCATTGCGCTTTGTGCTTACAGATTATGTTTTCGGCATCCGGGAACACAGCAGGAGCTGGAGTTTAAAATCAAACCGACAGCAACGGTCTTTGGAGAAATGGGCGTATAAAAGAAGCAATTTTGCAGATACTATCCTCAAGGTGGTAGGCATGCAAAGAAAATATTTAATTTCGATTGGAATTGTCGCAGGTGTATATCTGGGAATGAAGTATTTGGTACCTCTCTTCATTCCTTTTTTATTTGCGGGAATTATAGTGATGATTATCAATCCATGTGTTGTCTGGATGCATCGGAAACTCAGAATTCATAAAGGGATTGCGGCAACAGTGATTATGACTGTTGCCGGTGGACTCCTATTGACGCTTGTATGGGCGGTCTGTGACGGACTTTTGGGACAGTGCAAGAGGATATTACCGAGGATAGGAATCTATGAGAGTGAACTGTGCAGACTGGTGAGACATTCTTGTCAGGCGATGGAGCAGACCTTTGGAATAGATGCTGTCAATATAGAAACGCTGGTTCTGGATAATATCAATGTCATGGTAGACAATATGCAGGTTAATATCATTCCGAATCTGATGAATGATTCCTTTTTCTATGTAAAGGGAGTGGCAGAATTTGTTGGTGCAGTGATGATTGCGGTCATATCCGTCGTACTGCTTTCTAAGGATCTGGAGAAGATCATGGATCAGTGCAGACATTATAAGGGCTTTCTTCTGTTGTGTGAAATCATTCAGAAGGTAGCCTCTGCAATCTGGACTTTCTTGAAATCACAATTGATTATTATGCTCATAACCGGTATCTTGTGTATTCTTGCATTTTGGGTTATGGGAAATCCTTATGCCATTGTGGCCGGTATCATCATTGGACTGTTAGACGCGCTCCCATTTATCGGAACAGGGCTTGTATTGATTCCGTGGACATTAATCGAACTGCTGAATCAGAGGTACACAAATGCATTGATTTTGTGCATCCTGTTTATTGCCTGTTCACTGAGCCGGGAGCTGCTGGAACCAAGGCTGATCGGAAAGAAACTGGGAATCTATCCTATTGTGATCATGCTTGCAATCTATGTAGGCATCAAGCTGTATGGGATCTCCGGTATTGTCATGGGACCGGTTTCTCTGCTGATCATATATGAACTGAGCTGCCATTATATGAAAGAGGAACATACGGAAAATACCTCACAGTCGTATAGTGATGAAGGTTGACAAACAGTATGGTTTGCAATAAAATCGGGATATGTCCACTTGACAGATACGAAGGAGAGAAGAAATGACCGATAAGAAATTAGTTGAAGCAATTACGTCCATGGAGGAGGATTTTGCGCAATGGTATACAGATGTAGTAAAGAAAGCAGAGCTGATTGATTACTCTAATGTGAAGGGCTGTATGGTCATCAAACCTGCGGGCTACGCAATATGGGAACTGATTCAGAGACAGCTTGATGACATGTTCAAAAAAACAGGCGTTGAAAATGTATATATGCCGATGTTCATACCCGAAAGTCTTCTGCAAAAGGAGAAGGATCATGTAGAAGGATTTGCTCCGGAGGTGGCGTGGGTTACACATGGTGGACTGGAACCGCTGCAGGAGAGGATGTGTGTCAGACCGACCTCTGAGACGCTGTTTTGTGATTTTTATGCAAATGACATTCAGTCTTACAGAGATCTGCCGAAGCTGTATAATCAGTGGTGCAGTGTTGTTCGCTGGGAAAAGACGACCAGACCCTTTCTGCGTTCCAGAGAGTTTCTGTGGCAGGAAGGACATACAGCGCATGCAACCGCAGAGGAGGCTGAGGCAAGAACTGAGCAGATGCTGAACGTGTATGCAGATTTTTGTGAAAAGGTATTATCAATTCCTGTGGTAAAGGGAAGAAAGACCGATAAGGAGAAATTTGCAGGAGCGGAAGCAACCTATACAATAGAAGCATTGATGCATGACGGCAAGGCGCTGCAGTCCGGTACGAGTCATAATTTCGGAAACGGTTTTGCAAAAGCCTTTGAAATTCAATATGCAGATAAGGACAATCAATTGAAATATGTGCATCAGACCTCTTGGGGAATGTCCACGAGAATCATAGGTGCCATCATTATGGTGCATGGTGATAACAGTGGATTGGTACTGCCTCCGCGTGTTGCTCCGACACAGATCATGATCATTCCGATCCAGCAGAAGAAGGAAGGCGTACTTGAGAAGGCAGCAGAGCTCAAGGAGAAGCTGGGGGCCTTCCGAGTGAAGGTAGATGACAGTGATAAGAGTCCGGGCTGGAAGTTCTCAGAGCAGGAGATGAGAGGTATCCCCATCCGTGTAGAGATCGGGCCTAAGGATATAGAAGCAAATCAATGTGTTATCGTACGTCGTGATACGAGAGAAAAGATAGTTGTATCACTGGATGAATTGGAGGTACAGGCACAGAAAATATTGGATACGATACAGGCAGACATGCTGACAAGAGCAAAGGAGCATCTGGTAAAGCATACCTACAGTGCTTCTACAGCAGAGGATTTTGAAAAAACACTGGCTGAAAAACCAGGATTTGTGAAAGCAATGTGGTGCGGAGATGTAGCCTGCGAGGAAGCAATTAAGGAGAAATACGGAGCAACCTCACGCTGTATGCCTTTTGAGCAGGAGCATTTGTCCGATACCTGTGTCTGCTGCGGCCGCCCTGCCAAAACGCTTGTTTATTGGGGCAAAGCTTATTAACAGGATTTATTTTGTAACTAGTATCTAATGAATAGCAATGATATTTTGGAGAGAATCCCACATGCATATCACCTTACCGCAACCTGTAAAAACCATAATCCAAACGCTGGAAGCTGCTGGTTTTGAAGCATTTGCTGTAGGCGGCTGCGTGAGGGATTCTTTGCTTCATCGCACACCGGAGGATTGGGATATCACAACGTCTGCACTTCCCGAAGAGGTCAAGCAGCTTTTTCGTCGAACGATTGATACCGGTATTCAGCATGGAACCGTTACGATTATGATAGGAAAAGAGGGCTATGAGGTTACGACCTATCGCATTGACGGAGCCTATGAGGACAGCCGTCATCCGATGGATGTCACTTTTACCCGTAGTCTGACAGAAGATCTCAGACGCCGTGATTTTACAATCAATGCGATGGCATACAACGACAGCAAAGGCTTGGTAGATGTCTTTGATGGTATATCAGATTTGGAAAAAGGGTGCATCAGGGCTGTGGGCAATCCAAAAGAACGTTTCGGAGAGGATGCGCTTCGCATTCTGCGGGCACTGCGTTTTTCTGCACAGCTGGGTTATGAGATTGCGACTGACACCAAAGCAGCGATTGGTGAGCTGGCCCCGACACTGGAAAAGATCAGTGCAGAGAGAATCCGAACCGAGCTTGTCAAGTTGTTGGTGTCTCCGCATCCGGAACTGCTGCGGGAGGCCTATGAGCTGGGAGTTACCAAGGTATTTCTGCCGGAATTTGATGTTATGATGCAGACGGTTCAGAACAATCCGCACCATGACAGTACGGTCGGAGAGCATACGCTTCGTTCTGTTTGTGCCATAGCACCGGACAGAAATCTTCGGCTGAGTATGCTGCTTCACGATGTCGGAAAACCGGTATGCAGGACAGAGGACGAGCAGCATATCCATCATTTTCACGGACATTGTGACGTTGGAAGTAATCAGACAAGGGAAATACTGCGCCGTTTGAAATTTGACAATGAAACAATCCGAATTGTATGCAGTATCGTAAAATATCACGACTTTAATCCGGTCTTGAAACCGAGTGCGGTCAGAAAAGCAATCAATAAGACGGGAGAGGATATCTTTCCGATGCTCTTTGCGGTAAAGCGGGCCGATATCATGGCGCAAAGTGATTATCAGAGAGAAGAGAAGCTGCAGTACATTGATGAACTTCAAAGGATATATGAGGAAATTACAGAGGCGAAGGATTGTGTTTCAATCAAAAATCTGGCGGTGACCGGTAAAGAGGTTATCCATGCAGGGATGAAGCCGGGAAAGGGCATTGGACAGGTGTTGGAAAGGCTTTTGGAGGATGTCATTGAGACTCCGGAGCATAATACGGCCGCCTATCTGATGGCGAGACTGCCTGAACTGATTGCAGAAATACAGAGAGAGAACTAACATATTTGTTTTTTTTCATTCATACACTAGGTAATGAAACAATACCTAGGGGGAATCAAGGTGGATGATAAGAGAATCAGTGTGTTGGAAGGCTATGATCTACAAGTGCTTCGCACCTACAAAGGGCGAGGCGCTCTTATTTGTGAGACAGATCAAGGGCTCAAGATATTAAGAGAATATATAGGACGGGAGAGCAGGATTGAATTTCAGGATCGGCTGCTTCTGCGTATTCGGCAGGCAGGCATGACCTGCGTGGATTTCTATGTCAGAAATAAGGAAAATCAAATCTTATCTACGGATAAAATGAACCATACATACATTTTAAAGGATTGGTATGAAGGTGCGGAATGCAATATATATCAGCCTGAAGAAATAAAAGCTGCTGTGCAGAATATGGCACTGCTGCATCGTGCCATGGAATGTCCGGCAGCAGAAGGTATGGAGGAGATGCTGATACATTCTGTTAAGGAAGAATTTCTGAAGCATACACGTGAGCTGAAGAAGATATTGCATTATATGCGC
>CAZABT010000034.1:15500-21878 GCA_964483395.1 uncultured Lachnospiraceae bacterium | reverse complement strand
TTAATTCCGGTAAGAATGATAATTCCTCCTAACGACGCTACTGTTGAAAATAGTAGCCAATTCCCCATTTCGTATGTACATACTGTGGTTCACTGGGATTCGATTCGATCTTCTCACGCAGACGTCTGATGTGTACATCTACGGTCCGGACATCGCCCGGATATTCAGACCCCCATACGGTATTCAACAGATTTTCTCTGGAAAACACCTTATTGGGATTGAGCACGAGCAGCTCCAGCACATCAAATTCTTTTGTGGTCAAATTGATTTCCCTGCCTGCAATGTAAATTCTTCGGCTCTCCAAATCCAGCTTCATCTCGCCGGTTTCGATGATTTTCGCTGTTTCTTCCTTTGTCGCCTTTTTGGTTGTTCGGCGCATAATTGCCTTGATTCTGGCCTTAACCTCCAGTATGTTAAAGGGCTTTGTGATGTAATCATCCGCCCCATATTCCAAACCGAGAATCTTATCCATATCCTCTCCCTTTGCCGTCAGCATAACGATCGGAACAGCAGAAAAATCCCTGACCTGCTGGCAAACCTCCAGCCCCGACAATTTAGGCAGCATCAGGTCAAGCAAGATCATATCATATTCATTTTCCTGTGCCAGCCTGACAGCCTCTTCACCGTCATACGCACAGTCTACCTCCATTCCGTCCTGCTCCAGACTGAAACGAATCCCTTTAACAATCAATTTTTCATCGTCTACTACCAACACTCTGCTCATATGTCTTCCTCTCCTCTATCTCGTTACCGTACACGTATCAAATCCTTCAGCTTGGAGTACATTCCCTCCTTGATGCCGTCTACGCGCATGATTTCCTCTTCCGTCTGAAAGCCTCCGCTGCTCTCACGATAGGCAATGATGCTCTGTGCCCTCGAATCCCCGACTCCGGGCAGCGTCTTTAACTGCTCTGCAGTTGCTGTATTCAGATTGACCTTAGCCTCTGCTTCCGGCAATAAATTCATATCCGAATTTGCAGCTGCCATAGGCTGTTCTGCCGCTTCTGCCTGGATAGTTCCTTCCCTGACTTCTTCTGCGGTCGGCACATAAACCCTCTGTCCGTCTGTCAATACCGCCGCCTGATTCAGATAATCTGCTGCCGCTGTTTCTGTCAGCCCGCCTGCTGCTTCCAGCACCGTATAGACACGCGTTCCCTCCGAAACCGTATACACTCCCGGTGAAGCTACTGCTCCACATACATGAATGCATATTTCCACTGCTGCGGTCTCTGCCGCAACATTTGTCTGTATCGTGTCCGGTACAGTCTGTAAGCTTGCTGCATCTGGTATGGTCTGTGAACATGCTGCATCCGCTGCAGTCTGTGAGCTTGCTGCATCTGCTTCACTTATGTTAACCGATTTGTCGCCGCCTGCATCATTTTCAAGGAATGCATTCTTCTCATTTTGTATTATGTTAACTTCGTCAAGTGAAATTAACTCTTCACCCTCCTGCTTTCCGCAGGACGTGCAGCATGCAAGCATGAGCCCTAAGCCCATCATCCACTTTATTTTATTCATGTACACTCTCCACCATCCGTCGGATCATGGAGTCCCTCTGTACCAATATCACTATAACATAATTATTTCCATTTGAAAATAATAATTCCGACAATCGCAATGACCATTCCTGCAATCTTACGAAACTCGATCGGCTGTTTTTCCACGCCGAACATGCCGCATAATTCGATTCCATAAGCTACGATCAACTGCGCAATCACAATGAGCATAACTGCCCTCGCCGGTCCCAGTGCATCCATACCCTTGATGACCGTATAGGTGATAAATGCACCGAGCACACCGCCCAGCAGCATATACTTCGGCTGCACCTGACCGATTGCCGTTACCGGCTCTCGTCCGGTACAAAGCCACGCCACAACACATACAAACAGTGCTGTCAGCTGTACAAATCCTGCTGCCACCCAGATACCGGAGGTCTTCGTCACCTCCGTATTAAAAACGCCCTGAATGCTCATCAGCGCACCCGACAGCAATGCAATTAGTATTCCAGTCATATGATATCCCTCCGCAAATCAAGTCTGCTTCTAGCATTCCCTTCTTTTGCTTCAGGTATACCGCTTATTTTACAGCTTCATCTGCCCCTGCGCTGATACTTTCCTGCGCCGGGATTGTATAACCAATCTCATCAATCTGGCTTCCGATCAGTTCTGACAGTGCACGCAGTTCCTCCTCAGGATCACTTCCTGTCCAAACCTTAGTAAATGCAATTTCCAACTGTACCCAGAAATTACTTGCCTCAATCATCTTAGGCAGTGATACCGACTTCTGATATTCCAGCATCGTATTGGAGATTTCCGGATTCTCATATGCAACATCATATCGGCAGGCAATTTTTCCTGCTCTGCTGTATAAGGTATCCAGATTTTCATAAGTCAGATAATGAGCAAATGCATTGGCGTCTTCCTTACGTGCGGAATATCCGTTGACTGCTACTGCATTGGTCACCGAAAGGCCGCGTGCCTTCAGCTTTGTGTTGATATCCGGCAGCACTCCCACACCGTAATCATAAGTAAAATCCCCGGCCGCCTTTGCTTCCTCAATCTTGGCAATGGCATCTGTCGTCGCTACGGTGAAAACAGTCTTTCCCTCGATAAATTCCTGCAGGATTGAATCATAGGTTACTTCCTTAGTGTCAATGGAAAAGAACTGGTTCAAATCCTGATAAACCTGCAGACAGTCTATTGTCTCCTGGTTGAAAATGTTGAAATATGCATTGTTGTCACCGTTCTCACCACCAACATCAATGTAATTTCCTACAAAGAAATAATTATAAAAAATGTCTGACACATCCCATTTAAAGACATACTCAACTGTCTCCGGGGCATCATAATTATCTGCAAATGCAAGAATATCATCAATGGTAGATGGAATCATCGTTGACATTTGCTGCAGAACCTCTGCAGACAGTCCAAAGGATTCCTCATCGACACTTGCTGTTTCCGTACTCTCTGCCGCCTCAGTGCCCTCTGTCGCTGTGCTGTCCTCCGCGGCCGTATCTTCTGCTGCCGCATTGCCCTCGGCTGCTGTATCTTCTGCCGCAGTATCAATTTCCTCGGCCTGTGTCTCCGGCTCTCCCTCGGCTTCTAATGTCTCCATCGCCGCTTCCGCTTCCGCCTGATCTGCCTCAGTCTCTATTGTCTGCTTTGCCAGATCAGCCATGAATGTCTTATTATACAAAAAGAAATTCGTTTCATAATAAAATGGATAAGCCACCAATTCTCCGTCACAGCCCACAGCATGCAAGGCTGTCTGCGGATAGTATTGCGGAATGACCGACTTTTGAGCATCCTCTATCTTAGTCGCCAGACCTGCAAGATATGCCTTCATCAAATTATCATTGCTGGTAATATACAGATCAGGCGCATCCTTTCCCTGCACGGAGGCTGCGTTGATCTGTTCCAAATACTCTACACCGGAAACAAGTACCGGAGAAACCTTGGTTCCATAAGTCTCCTGAAATGCCAGTGACATACTCATCAGATAATCTGTCAATGCTTCATCCGTATACCACAAGATCAACGGGCCGTCCTTGGTATCTGCCGTGCTCTGTACCGTTTCCTTCGCCGTCAGATTATCCTCAATGACCCATGCTCCATTATCAAATGACACCGCACCTGTCAAACTAAAGTGAAGCATTGCCGCAAGCAATGCTATCACCATAATGACCGATACTGTTTTTGACGATCCGTTATTCATAATTGTCCATACTCCATATTAATTGCTTTCTTCAATCGCGCGTCCAAGCTTTTCCGCCATTTCATCAATCTGTGCTTCTGTAATGATCAGAGGTGGCACAAAACGTATGATATTGGTGCCTGCCGTTGCAAGCAGCAGCCCGTTTTTAATTGCCTGATTGACGATTCCCGCTACTGCCTCATTGAAAACCAGTCCCTGCATCAGTCCCATACCGCGGTGTGCTTCGATGCAGTCATACTTTTCCGTCAGTTCCTGCAGCTTCTGCTCCAGATACGGAGCCACCTGATTCACATGGTCAATGATATGCTCCCGCTCATATATCTCAAACACCTGCTTGACAGCTGTTGCTACAAGCGGATTTCCGGCATACGTAGAACCATGATCTCCTGCTGTCAAAGAACTTTGGGCAACCTTTTCCGTCATGAAAAATGCTCCGACCGGAACGCCGCATCCAAGTGCCTTTGCTGCCACCATGATATCCGGTTTGACACCAAATTTCTGCCAGGTGAACATTGCACCTGTCCGCCCCATACCGCACTGTATCTCATCAAAAATCAGCAGGATACCCTTTTCATCACAGAGTTCGCGAACTTCCTGCAGAAATTCCGGTGCAGCCGGGTAAATGCCGCCTTCTCCCTGTACCGGTTCTAAAATAATAGCACAGGTCTTATCCGTAAGTAAAGCCTTAATGCTTTCCAAATCATTGAACTCTGCAAACTGAACCGCTCCGCAAAATGCAGCAAACGGGGCACGGTACTTTTCATTGCCTGTCACTGACAGCGCCCCAAGTGTCCTTCCGTGGAAGGAATGATGCATTGCAATGACTTCATAATCCGTTCCGCCTTTTGTCGTATATGCATACTTCAATGCAGATTTGACTGCTCCTTCAATGGCCTCCGCGCCGCTGTTGGTAAAGAATATGCGATCCATCTGTGCTGCCTTGGTTGCCTTTTTTGCCGCCTCCAGCAAAGGTACTGTATAATAAAGATTGGAAACATGTACAAGCTGATCAAGCTGTGCCTTCAGTGCATCTGTCAGTTCCTTATTTCCATGTCCGAGTGCATGCACTGCAATTCCGGCTACAAAGTCCAGATACTTCTTCCCATCCGTATCATATAGATAAGCACCCTCTCCATGATCCAAAACAAGCGGATAACGTGTATAAGTATGTAACAATACCTGTTCAGATTCTTCTATATATTCCTGTTGTGTCATTTCTCTCGCCCTCTCTAATTATGTCAACTCATTATGGTAACATATCCGACGCATCATCCGGAAAAAACATTGTTCCGATACCTGTATTTGTGAAAAACTCCACCAGTAGACTGTGCGCCTTTCTTCCATCCAGAATATGCACTCGGTTCACTCCGCTCTTGATCGCATCTGTACAGTTATTCAGCTTCGGAAGCATCCCGCCGCCGATATAACCCTTTCCGATCAATTCATCCACCTCGCTGACCGTCAGTCTGGAAATGAAGGTACTCTTGTCCTCCGGATTCTGATAAACTCCCTCGATGTCCGTCAAAAATGCCAGCTTGTCCGCATGCATTGCCTTTGCAATTGCGCAGGCAGCATCATCAGCATTGATATTGTAGGTCTGAAACTGATCGTCCAAGCCAATTGGTGCTACAATCGGAAGGAAATCATTTTCCAGCAGATCCTCCAAAATTTTTGTATTAACGCCAGTCACTTCACCAACGAAGCCGATATCCTTACCGTCCGAATATTTCTTTTCCACAGTCAGCAAGCCACCGTCCTTGCCGCTGATACCGACTGCCTTGACACCAAGCGACTGCACCATGGTCACCAGCGACTGATTGACCTTGCCGAGCACCATCTCTGCAATTTCCATTGTCTCGTCATCCGTCACACGCAGCCCATTGATGAACTTTGGTTCCATACCCACCTTGCCGACCCAGCGACTGATTTCTTTTCCGCCTCCATGTACCACGATCGGTTTGAATCCAACCAGCTTCAGCAGGGTGACATCCTTGATGACATTTTTTTTGAGTTCCTCATCCGTCATGGCACTGCCGCCGTATTTGACCACAATGACCTTTCTGTTAAACTGCTGAATATAAGGAAGTGCTTCTATGAGCACCTCAGCCTTATGCAAATTTTCATCCATATGATCCATTATGATTCCTCCCTCATATATTGAAGCTATCTATTTGGCTGATAACTGATAGGTTGATTCAATCTGTGTGACTCCATCCATAACCGCTTCTGTTGCTCCCTCTGCAGTCACAACATGAATCACTCCGTCCTCACTTTCAAAGACCCAGTTGACGATCACTCCTGCCGTATCATCCTCTCCCTGCGTGTAGACACCATAAACCTGAAATGCATCGTATCCGGCCAACTGCACCTTCGCACCCTTGATTTCCTTGACACCGCTTTGTTCCAGTGTGTTCCAGATACCCTGTGCTGCATTTTCTGCTGACATCTTTGCCTTTTCATCCTCACTGAGAGCTGACTCATCAATGATATCAAGTGATACAATCACTCTGTTGTCTGCACTGGCATACTGCAATGCCGTTGTTGCACTCTCATCATCATAGCTGATCCACTCTGCCGGCAATGAAATATACCCCAGTTCCTCTTTCCCGACCTGCTGCATATCACCGGACTCTGCTGCCTCCGCAGTCTGTGTACTCTCTGCCG
>CAZABT010000034.1:10774-15400 GCA_964483395.1 uncultured Lachnospiraceae bacterium | reverse complement strand
GTCTGTGTACTCTCTGCCGCCTGTGTATCTTCTGTCACCGGCACATTCTCTGGTGCAGAATCCTCCGGACTCTTTCCGCATGCACTCAGAGCAAGAAGTGTTGTCACCAGCAATAAGCCTGTTATCATTTTCATTGTGTTCTTCATTTTCTCATTTTCCTGCTTTCTTATTCTATCAATTGCTTCATCTGCTGCTATTCTGTGTCACACCGATTCCCCGATCAGCTTCTGTAATCCGCATTAATTTTCACATAATCATAAGTCAGATCACAGCCCCATGCTGTTGCAAAAGCCTCTCCTGCATTCATATCAAGCAGAAGTGTCACCTCAGACGCAGACAATGTTCTGGTTGCTTCTTCTTCACTATAGTCTGCCATTGCACCGCCATGACATACTAGCATTTTGTTCCCATTTCCTTCGTAATACAGGTCTACCTTTTCAGGATCGAACGCTGCTCCGGAATAACCCATTGCACACATAATCCGCCCCCAGTTGGAATCGTGTCCGTAGATAGCGGCCTTTGTCAATGAAGAACATATCACTGATTTTGCAAGCAATTTTGCATTTTCCTTTGTATCTGCATGGATAACCTTCGCTTCGATCAAAGCGGTCGCACCCTCTCCGTCACCTGCCATCTTTTTTGCCTGTGTTTCGTTGATGTAGTGCAGTGCCTCCTTAAATATTTCATAATCGGCACCTTCCTCTGTTATTTCAGGATTACCGGCCATACCATTTGCCAAGATCAGCAAAGTATCATTTGTGGAAGTATCCCCATCCACCGATATCATATTGAAGGTGTCCTGCACATCCTCTCGCAGTGCTTTGGCAAGCAATTCCTTGGAAATGGCAAGATCCGTCGTTACATATGCCAATAAGGTGCACATATTCGGATGAATCATACCGGAGCCCTTGCACATCGCGCCCATGGTCACTGTCTTTCCTCCGATTTCAAAGGTGACTGCCTCCTCTTTTGAAATTGTGTCTGTCGTCATAATGGATTGGGCGGCCATCAGTCCATCCTCTATGGAGGTTCCGAGCTGCGGAACCATCTTTTCTACACCTGCCACGATCTTATCCACGGGAACCTGCATGCCGATTACACCTGTTGAGCTGACAGCCACTGCATCTGCTGGAATGTTCAACAGCTTTCCTGCCGTTTCTGCTGTTGTTTTGCATACCTGCATCCCCTGTTCGTTCGTACATGCATTTGCAATTCCCGCATTCACTACAATTGCCTGTAAAAATGGGGAATGCTCAACAATTTCCCGATCCCACTTAACCGGAGCTGCCTTAACAACATTGGTCGTAAAGGTTGCTGCTGCAATACACGGCTGCTCACTGTAAACCAATGCCATGTCCTTACGATCCTTGTATTTGATTCCGGCAGCCGTACCGGTTGCCTGAAAGCCCTTGGGTGCTGTGATGCCGCCTTTTATCATTTTGTAGTTCATATTAATCATCCTTTCTGACTAAACCTGTCATACGAGCCTAAGCATTTCAGGTCTGTATTTCACATAAATTATAAAGTCTACTATTGATTATATTTGATTATATTTTCCTGATTCAAAATGAAATCATAATAATTCAGGTCTTCACGTTTGGTCCAGCCGATTTGGTTCCAAAAAGCATTTCCGATGTCGTTTTTGGTAAATGCGATCAGAGATACCTTGCTGATGTGTTCGGCATGCAGTGCCTCCATTGCATGAATGACCATGGCTTTTCCGATGCCTCGTCTTCGATAACCATTATGAACGCAAACATGATAGCAGCAGCCGCGTCTGCCATCATGGCCGCACAGTATGCTCCCCACGATTTTTCCGTCCTCGACTGCAACCACACTGGTGGTCGGATTTCTTCTCAGGAACGCTTCTACGCCCTCTCTGGAATCATCTACACTGCGAATGGCAAATCCGCTGATCGTCATCCACAGATCATGCACCTGCTCATAATCTTCTATTTTCATCGTTCTTATCATAGGTTTAACCCCTTACTCTCATCACACCCCAACAGGATATTCATGCATTGCACGGCAGCTCCCGATGCGCCCTTGCCAAGATTGTCAAACTGTGAGGATACTACGACACGTTCTTCATTTCCCGTTACATAGATCCTAAGTCCATCCCAGCCGGAGCATACATTTCCACTCAGGAATCCGGCAGACTCCGCCTCTGCTCCCAATGGCATGACCTTGATAAACGGTTCCCCGGCATAATAATCTGCAAAAAATTTCTGCAACTGTTCAGGCATCATCTGCTGCTCCATCAGATCTGTATAAATAGGAAGTGATACCACCATACCACTATAATAATCCGCCACAATCGGTGAAAATAACGGTAGTCTTGTAATTCCTGTAACGGCCTTCATTTCCTTCAAATGCTTGTGCTGCTGTGAAAGAGCATACTCTCTTGGTGCATTCAGAGAAATGTCCCTGTCCGCGGCCTCATACTGGGCAATCATCTTCTTGCCGCCTCCGCTGTAGCCTGTCATTGAAAATGCAGCCACCGGATAATCCTGTGTCAGGATCTTGCCTGCAATGAGCGGATATAATAAGGAAATCAATCCGGTTGCATGACAGCCCGGCACCGCAATCTTCTTACCATTTTTAATTGCCTCTCTATGTATCGGTGACAATTCTGCAAAGCCGTATGCCCAGCCTTCTGCGGTTCTGTGTGCCGTTGAAGTATCAATGATGCATGTATGGTCATTTTCCAGCATTGCCACTGCTTCAATCGCTGCTGCATCCGGCAGACAAAGAAACGTGATGTCTGATGCATTGATCAGCCGCTTCCTCTCCCCGGCATCCTTTCGGAGTTCCGGTGATATCTTCAATAGTTCTATATCCTCCCTGGCTTCAAATCTTTCATATATTCTAAGTCCGGTCGTGCCTTCGCTTCCGTCGATAAAAACTTTCTTCTTCATATTATATATCCTGTCCTCTCTGTGCAAATTGCATCCGGCGTACATCCTTTATAGCATAACTGATTCTGCTCCCAAATTCAAGAAGCGGTATCGATTGCATAATTATACATCTGTCATGCATAATATGCAACCATTTTTTATTATCTTTGCTGAAATTCTTTTTCTTTTGCTTTTTTTGTGCTCCATCGGTTGTTGTATTTATTGACGTTTTGTGCATTTTTTCACTTTCATGCATAAAAATAAGTCTTTTTCATCATTTATGCATAAAATTTCATTTTTGCGCATTTTATGCTTGCATTATTCATTTCATTGATGTATATTGTTCTTACGAAGCGCATCCGGAATTACAGTTGCTACTATATAGTTGCTACTATATTCTGAGGCGCATGATGCAGCCACAGATATATGAACAGTGGCCCATTGGCTATGACAATCAATACAACTTTGAAAGCAAATTCAGGAGGTTCTATCATGAAAGAAAAGGTTATTTTAGCTTATTCAGGTGGTCTTGATACCACTGCAATCATTCCTTGGTTAAAAGAGAATTATGATTATGATGTCGTATGTGTCTGTGTCGATGTCGGTCAGGAAAGCGAGTTGGACGGATTAGAGGAAAGAGCGAAATTATCAGGCGCCACCAAATTATACATAGAAGATCTGGTTGACGAGTTCTGTGACGAATATGTTGTTCCTTGTGTACAGGCCAATGCCATTTATGAAAACAAATATCTGCTCGGCACTTCTATGGCTCGTCCCGTCATTGCAAAGCGTCTTGTAGAAATTGCAAGAAAAGAGGGTGCAACCGCTATCTGCCATGGTGCTACAGGCAAAGGAAACGATCAGGTACGTTTTGAGCTCGGTATCAAAGCACTGGCTCCTGACCTGAAGATCATCGCTCCATGGCGCTGCAATGAAACATGGGGAATGAGTTCTCGTGAAGAAGAAATCGAATACTGCAAGAAGCATGGCATCGATTTGCCGTTTTCCGTAGATAACAGCTATAGCCGTGACCGTAACCTGTGGCACATCAGCCATGAGGGTCTGGAGCTTGAAGATCCTGCAAATGAGCCAAATTATGAGCATCTGCTCGTTCTCGGTGTTACACCGGAGAAGGCTCCCAATGAAGGCGAATACGTAACGATGACCTTTGAAAAGGGTGTTCCAAAGACCATCAACGGCAAGGCTATGAAGGTTTCTGAAATCATCAAGGAATTAAATAAGCTTGGGGGCAAGCATGGCATCGGCATTGTGGATATCGTTGAAAATCGTGTTGTCGGTATGAAGTCCCGCGGTGTCTATGAGACTCCCGGCGGAACCATCCTGATGGAAGCACATCAGCAGCTGGAGGAACTGATTCTTGACCGTGCTACCTATACTGTTAAGAAAGAAATGGGCAACAAGTTCGCTGACATTGTATATGAAGGAAAATGGTTCACACCACTGCGCGAGGCAGTTCAGGCATTTATTGAATCTACTCAGCAATATGTAACCGGTGAAGTCAAATTCAAGCTGTACAAGGGCAACATCATCAAAGCCGGCACAACCTCTCCTTATTCACTTTACAGCGAGTCATTGGCATCCTTCACAACAGGTGAGTTGTATGATCACCACGATGCTGAAGGTTTCATCAACCTGTTTGGTCTTCCACTCAAGGTTCGCGCAATGAAAATGGCTGCTTTAAAGAACCAGAAATAAGCAACTATGAAGC